>JBFHFJ010000010.1:0-27213 GCA_041583655.1 Haliea sp.
ACGGGAAGCCTGCACATGGGGCACGCGTTCCAGGACACCATCATGGACGCCCTGGTTCGCTACCACCGCATGCTGGGCGACAATACCCTGTGGCAGGTGGGCTCCGACCACGCCGGGATTGCCACCCAGATGGTCGTGGAAAGGCAGTTGGCGGCCGAAGGCAAGAGCCGCCACGATCTGGGGCGCGACGAGTTCATCGCCAGGGTCTGGGAGTGGAAGGCCCGCTCCGGTGGCACCATTACCAACCAGCTGCGCCGTCTGGCAGCCTCTGTGGACTGGTCCCGGGAACGCTTCACCATGGACGAGGGCCTCTCCCACGCGGTGCGGGAAGTGTTCGTTCAACTCTACGATGACGGACTCATCTACCGCGGCAAGCGCCTGGTCAACTGGGACCCGGTATTTAACACGGCCATTTCCGACCTCGAGGTCCTGAATGAGGAGGAGCAGGGCTCGCTGTGGCATCTGCGCTACCCCATTGAGGGCGAGGACGGCTTTCTGGTGGTCGCCACCACCCGACCGGAAACCGTGCTCGGCGACACCGCCGTGGCCGTGCATCCCGAGGACGAGCGCTATCGGCACCTGGTCGGCAAGCAGGTGCGGCTGCCCATCACCGGGCGCCTGATTCCCATTATCGCCGACGACTATGTGGACCGGGACTTCGGCTCGGGCTGTGTGAAGATCACGCCGGCCCACGATTTCAATGACTATGAGGTCGGCAAGCGCCACAACCTGCCGCTGGTCAACGTGCTCGATCGCAACGGCCGCATCCTCGGCGAATTCACCGTGCTGACCTTTGAGGGCTACGCGACAACTCACGGAGAAAAAGGGCCTGAGCAGTACGCAGGCCAGGACCGCTTCGATGCCCGCAAGCAGATTGTCACCGAGTTCGAGCAGCTGGGCCTGCTGGAAAAAGTCGAGCCGCATACGCTGAAGGTACCCCGCGGCGACCGCTCGGGCGCCGTGATCGAACCCTGGCTAACCGACCAGTGGTACGTCAAGGTGGCGGACCTGGCCAAACCCGCCATTGCCGCCGTGGAAGACGGCCGCATCCAGTTTGTACCCAAGCAATACGAGAACATGTACTTCGCCTGGATGCGCGACCTGCAGGACTGGTGTATCAGTCGCCAGCTGTGGTGGGGGCACCGGATTCCAGCCTGGTACGACAGCCAGGGCAAGGTCTATGTCGGTCGCGACGAAGCCGAGGTCCGCGGCAAGTACAACCTGGATGCCGGCACCCGCCTGGTACAGGACGACGATGTCCTGGATACCTGGTTCAGCTCGGCTCTGTGGACCTTCTCAACCCTGGGCTGGCCGGAAAACACACAGGAGCTGCAGATATTCCATCCGACCAGCGTACTGGTGACAGGCTTCGATATTATCTTTTTCTGGGTCGCACGCATGATCATGATGACCATGCATTTCCTCAAGCACCCGGACGGCAGCGCCCAGGTACCCTTCCACACGGTGTACGTTCACGGACTGGTGCGCGACTCCCAGGGCCAGAAGATGTCCAAGTCCAAGGGCAATGTCCTGGACCCCATCGACCTTATTGACGGCATAGAGCTTGAGCCCCTGGTGGAAAAGCGTACCGCCGGCATGATGCAACCAAAGCTGGGAGAAAAGGTCGCCCGGCAGACCCGGGACGAGTTCCCCGAGGGCATCGCCGCCTATGGCACCGACGCATTGCGTTTCACCTTTTGCTCACTCGCATCGACCGGCCGCGACATCAAGTTCGACATCGGACGCATCGACGGCTATCGGAACTTCTGCAACAAGATCTGGAACGCCGCCCGCTACGTCCTGATGAACTGCGAGGACCAGGACTGCGGCAGCGACGGCGCACAGGCTGTAAGTCTCAGCCTCGCTGACCGCTGGATCGTCTCCCGCCTGCAACAGACCGCGCAGGAAGTGGAGCGCGCCATCGGTCAGTACCGTTTCGACCTTGCCAGCCAGGCGCTCTATGAGTTCATTTGGAACGAATACTGTGACTGGTACCTGGAATTGTCCAAGCCTGTGTTGTGGGACGAGAGTGCAGCCCCCGAACTGCAGCGCGGCACCCGCCGGACCCTGATCACGGTACTCGAGACCTCACTGCGCCTGCTCCATCCATTCATGCCATTCATCACCGAAGAGATCTGGCAGCGTGCGGCACCGCTGGCGGGTATTGAAGGCCCCACCATCATGCTCCAGCCCTACCCGCGCTGTGACGAGTCCGCCGTGGACACTGCCGCGAACGCGGATATAGAATGGCTGAAGAATGTGATTATCGGCGTACGTAATATTCGTGGGGAAATGAACGTGCCCCCGGGCCGCTCCCTGACCCTGCTTTGCCGCAACGGTGGTGACAGCGATGCCCGGCGACTGGAGGACAACGCCACCTTCCTGAAGAAACTGGCCAGGCTGGAAAGCATAGGGTGGCTTGCACCGGGTGAAGAGGCCCCCGTCGCCGCGACTGCGCTGGTGGGTGACCTTGAATTGCTGGTACCCATGGCGGGGCTCATTGACCGGGACAGCGAACTGGCCAGGCTCGGGAAAGAGGTCGAGAAACTGGAAAAAGAGCAGGCTCGCCTGCAGGGCAAGCTGGGCAACAGCAGTTTTGTTGACAAGGCACCTGCCGAGGTCGTAGCCAGGGAGCGGGAAAAACTGGCCGCGCAGGAACAGGCGCTGGAAAAATTGCGGCTGCAGGTGGATTACATAGCAAAGCTGTAATTCTACTGCCGGGCAACCAGGTTTCAGAACCCCGCGGCGCTAGCGTCGCGGGGAATAATAAAAAGCAGCAAGCTTCACCGAGGAAAGCGGTATGAGTGAACGTGTGAGCGGCACGGTAAAGTGGTTTAATAACGCCAAGGGGTTTGGCTTTATTACCCGGGAGGAGAGCAGCGACGATGTATTCGTGCACTTTCGCTCCATTCAGGGTGAGGGTTATCGCACCCTGAACGAGGGACAGGCCGTTGAATTCAGCCTGATTGAAGGCCCCAAGGGCCTGCAGGCCGAGGACGTGCAAAAACTGTAGGGCGGCTCTCCGCGGCAGCCGGAGGCGGGACAGGCCATTGCACTTCCCGCATAGCTGCCGTCTGGGTACCCCGTTCGTCACATCGCCCCGACGGGTATTTGTGCGCGTCGGCGCCCGTCGTATTGCCCTGAAAGCAGCCAACCGACACCAGCACTGACGCCAACAAGACACGAGGACAACAATGCAGTTCAGCGCCAGATTCATCATCAGTATCGTTATCGCCGCCGCGATTTCCACCATCGCGACCTTTCTCCAGGGCGGCCAGTTCCCCGACCTGGTCCTGCTGGTCATGTTCAGCGTTGCCACGCTGGCCACCGCCTTTGCCGTCAGCCTGGTGCCCGCCATACAGACCGGTGAAAACACGAACCCGAACAAGGCCGGAAACAAGGCCGTCAGGGCACCCGGCCCCCGCCGCGACAACGCCAGGGAACAGGGTACGGTCAAGTGGTTCAACTCAGCGAAGGGGTTCGGCTTCATCACCCGGGATGACGGCGAAGAGATTTTTGTACACTTTCGCGCCATTCGCGGCGAAGGTCGTCGCAGCCTGCAGGACGGCCAGCGCGTAGCGTTCCAGACCGCAAGCAGTGACAAGGGTCCCCAGGCCGAGGACGTGGAAATCCTGGACAAGGCCCGCTGAGCGTGGCCAGCGGCGGGAAAAAAACGGTTGCCACCGAGCGCAGGTTCCGCGGCATGATCATGCCCACCTCCTCCCATCCTGCCATCCGCCGGGTACGGCGCCAGGGCCTGCAACCCAGCATCCACGGTAACAAGCTGTGGAAGTCAAGCTGCCTGCTGCTCGACTATCTCGGCAAGCATACCCCCGAACATCACGCCCGGGTACTGGATGTAGGGTGCGGCTGGGGCATTGCGGGACTGTGGTGTGCGGCCCGGCTGGGCGCCGAGGTAACGTCCATGGATGCCGATCCGGATGTCTTTCCATACCTGGATGCTGTCGCCGAACTCAACGGCGTACGCAGCAGGCATCTCGTAAAACGCTTCGAACAGCTAACCAGCCGGGAACTGGCGCAGTACGACCTGCTGATCGCCGCCGACATCTGTTTCTGGGACGAAATGGTCAAGCCGGTCACCAATCTGGTAAACCGCGCGGTCAAAGCCGGGGTAAAGCACATTGTCATTGCCGACCCGGAGCGCTCCACATTCCTGGAAATGGCCCAATCCTGCGTGGATCGCCACTGCGCGGAACTACTGCCCTGGCGCTGCCGCGGCAGCGTCGAGGCCCGCGGCGCGCTTATGGTGATCGAAAACGCCTGATGGTCTCCGGATCCAGATAGCGGTAGTTGCGCTCGACGTCCGCGGTCGCTACCGCGGCCCCATCCTCGAAACGCGGACGAAACCGTGTCGCCAGCAGTCCCCGGTAGAGCCGCATGGCGAATCCCTTGTGGCTTTCTTCCGGCGCTGTAGTCTCGACATCACGCGGACGCCCCGTTTCGCTGACGGCGAAACGCGCCACCACCGGCACGCCACCCTCTCCCGGGTCCCGGGAAAAGGTGCCGTTGTCAGGCAGTTCCACCGGGCTGCCAAACCAGCTTTGCAGCAGAGCATCCTGGCCCGTCGCCTGCAGATGGCTGACCACCTCCCGATAGTTTTCCGCGGCGCGGCTGCGCAAACCATTCCACTGGTGCCAGTCGGCCCGCGCCAGCAGCGCCTGTCCGCGCAACACCTCATCCATGGCTCCGGCCGTACTGACAAACGCGGACAACAGCGTATCGCCCTGGGCCACAGCCGTGCGCTGGACAGCCAGCAGGCGCTGCTCATGGACATCCAGATCCGGTGCTGGGTCACTGCGGAAGGGAGACGCCGAAGTAAAGCCGCGTGAAGGCGACACGACTTGGGGCCTGACCAGCGCCTGGATGAGGTACAGGTTACGCAGTTGGCTGTCCACAAGCTGCCAGTATCCGGCCGGATCACGCGCCGGGTCCGCGGCGGCCAGCAACTGGTCGTTGGCTTCATACAGGCGTAGCAGGCGGCGGTGATCACTGCTGTCAAGCTCGCGCCGCAGCGCCTCACGCTGCCAGCGAAAGTATTCCGCCGCGGAGTCCGCATCAAGGCTGCCGGAGACCGCTGTCAGGCGAAAGAAATAGTCATAGCGCGCGTCCAGCGCGTGCCAGTCGCCCAGGCTGCGATGCACAGCGAGCAGATTGCGCAGCAGCGGCAATTGGTTTTCACTGTAGAGTCCCTCGTTGACGCGCAGCACATGCAACGCCCGCCGATACAGCAGCTCCGCCTGCTCCGGGTCTCCGGCCTCGTGCAGATATCCCGCCAGCTCCATGAGGGGCGCTGCCAATGCGCTTGCATAAGGCCCCTGCTCCTGCTCAAGCGTGTGCAGGTGATCGCGCTGGGAGGATATCGCCACCGGCCCATCGGCCTTCGGTAGCGGTAAAGCCACCGGCGCCTCATCAGGCCACTGCCGGTCCATACGCACGAAATATCGCCCGTAAGTGTTCGCGGGCGCAGCCCAGGCGGGGTCGTGCAGCACCAGCGCGAGCAGTGCAATAGCCGCCAGCCGCGGGGTATAGAGCCTTGGAAATGCCACTTTCTTACCTCTTCCTGCCCTGATGCATTGAAGTTACCAGGTAGAGCAGCCCAGGTGGTTAATGATATAACGACAACAGGCATACAGGCACTGGTGCCGCAACCGTGCAAACAGGGTGGGACCGCAACCACATGAAGCAGCTTGGTATTCTC
Organism: Haliea sp.; assembly: GCA_041583655.1. Taxonomy (GTDB): domain Bacteria; phylum Pseudomonadota; class Gammaproteobacteria; order Pseudomonadales; family Halieaceae; genus Haliea. Next base: position 5,720 of record JBFHFJ010000010.1, read on the forward strand.
GACTCCGCGTTCATCAACATGGAGCAGCCAAACACCCCCCAGCATGTGGGCTCCCTGGGTATCTATGACCCGTCGACAGCTCCCGGGGGCAAGGTTCGCTTCAAGCAGGTCATTGCCACCTTCGAGCGCAGGCTGGCCAACCAGCCACTGTTCCGGACCCGCCTGGTGCGCGTGCCAGGGGGGCTGGACCGCCCCTATTGGGTCAAGGATGCGCGTTTCGACGTGGAATTCCACTTGCGCCATATTGCCCTTCCGAAACCGGGAGACTGGCGCCAGCTGTGCATTCAGGTCGCCCGCCTGCACTCCCGCCCCCTGGACATGGGCAGGCCGCTCTGGGAGGCCTGGATCATCGAGGGCCTGGACAGGATACCGGGCCTGCCTGCGGGATGCTTCGCCGTATACACGAAGATCCATCACTCCCTGGTAGATGGCATGGCGGGGAACAGTATTGTCGCCCTGATCCATGACCTGGTGGCCGACCCACAGGCGGCACCGGCCGGGGAGGACCCGCCGAAGCTGGTGGATACTCAACCGAGTATCGCCGAGCTCCTCGCTCGCGCTTCCATAAACGGCATTCGCAATGTGACCGGTGTCATCAGCGGGAGTATTGGCACCTCGGCGCAGCTGGCGCGCTACATCACGGCGGTGCTGCGCAAGGAAGTGCCACCGCCTGATGTTGGCGCGCCCAAGACCCGTTTCAACAGGGCGGTCGGGCCGCACCGGGTATTCACCGCCGCCGAGTTCAGCCTGGAACGGGTCAGGGCGGTCAAGGACGCGGCCGGGGTCAAGGTCAACGATATCGCCCTCGCGGTCACGGGCGGGGCATTGCTTCGCTACCTCGCGGAACTGGACGAAACGCCGGGGGCTCCGCTGGCCGCGACAATTCCCCTGAACATGCGCACCCGGCGAGAGAGCAGCGACGACAATAATCAGGTAGGCTCCGTCTTTACCTCACTGCACACTGACATCGACGATCCGGTGCAGCGGCTCCAGGCCATCCACCTGAGCGCCGGCGAGGCCCAGAGGTCTGGCGAGACCAGCCCTCTGGTGGATATCCTGAAACTGGCGGGGGTCTTTGCACCCGCGCTGACCCGGCCGGTGCTGGGGTTCTGGGCACGCAACCATCTCTCGAGCTACATGCCGGTCAATATCACCACGGTGGTCTCCAACGTCGCCGGGCCCGACTTTCCTCTCTACTGCGCCGGCGCCCGGCTGGTCGACTACTACGGCCTGGGGGTACTCACGCCGGGCCTGGGCATCTTCCACATGTTCTTCAGCTATTGCGGCAAAGTCACCATCTCGGTTCTCGCCGACAGGGAGATGCTGCCCGACCCCGAGCATTACCAGTCCTGCCTGGAGAGCGCATTTGCCGAGCTGGAAGCCGCGGTGCTGCCGCGGCCACGCAGGCGGCGCAGGCAAAAAAAACCCGCCTGACGGCGGGTTCGAAAACTTAATCAACAAGGACCTGAACGGGGCTTTCCGGAGACTTGCTCGCGGAATGTCTCGTTGCATGGCCGCACTGTAGAAAAAGATCTAATATATATCCAATGTATTTTTGTTATGCCAATTATGAATTAGAATCATATCAAGTATGGATACCCAGAACCTGCACAAGGTTGACCTGAACTTGCTCGTTGCGCTGCAGGCGCTGCTGGAAGAACGCAGTGTTTCCCGCGCTGCGGAGCGCCTGCACATCACCCAGCCCGCGATGAGCAAGACGCTTGCCCGACTCAGGGAGCTCTTCGCTGACCCCCTGTTCACTCGCAGCAATCGCGGCATGCAACCGACACCTCGGGCCCAGGAACTGGCCACGGAACTCGGGGTGGTGCTGCACGATATCGCCCGACTGGTGACAGGTTCCCATTTCGACCCCTATACCTACAGCGGGGAGTTCACGCTCGCCCTCTCGGAATACATCGGCGTTGCACTGTTGCCGAGCCTGATCCAGCGCCTGCACCAGTGCGCGCCGAGGCTGTCGATACGCACCATAACCCGCGCGGAAAACCAGCTTGAGCAGCTGGCGACTGGCAGTCTCGATTTCGCCATCCACATCGCCCAGGCCCACTACCCGGACGAGTACCGCACCCAGGTGCTGGGAACGGCTCCATCGGGGATCCTGGTGCGGGAAGGCCACCCCCTGTGCGAGGGACAAATCACCTGGGAGCGGCTGGCGCTGTACCCGGTAATCCGGGTCTATGTACCCGACCTGGAACAGGCCGAACTGGCGCGCACATCCGAGGCGTTCATGCGCGTCCGCCACCCCCAGCAAGGGTCGCTGGAGACCTCACACCTGATGACCGCGATGGAGGTCCTGCGCAATACCGACTACTTCCTGCCGGGACCGGCCTATGTATTGCAAAACTCCCATACCACCAACGGCATCGTCGCCCTGCGGACACCGCCCGGGAGTGATTACATCCTCAAATACATGCTGGTCGCTCACCGCCGCACCAGCCACTCCCCGATGCACGCCTGGCTGTGGGACCAGGTCCTGGACACTATCCGCGAAATGGCCGCGGAAAACGCGGCCGCCCAGCACGTCCGTTATCCTGCTATCCTGAGGCCCCTGAACCTTCCGTGAACCGCAGCACTCCGGACCAACCATGAGCAACAGCAAACGACGCGATATCCCGCACTATGCGACCCCGCTGATTGAGACCCACTGCCACCTGGACTATCTGGACCAGGAGCAACTGGTCCAGACCCTCGCGCGCTCCCGGGAGGTCGGGATAGAGCGGATTGTGACGATAGCGGTGTCGGCGGCCAATCTCGACCGGGTTTTTGCCCTGACCCGGTTCGCGGACGATATCTGGGGCACCCAGGGGATTCACCCCCATGAGGCGGAGTGCTTCGACAGCACTGTGGCCGACACCATCCGCGAACGCGGTGGCGACCCGCGGATCGTGGCCGTAGGCGAGATCGGCCTTGATTACTTCTACGACCACGCAGACCGGGCGGTGCAGCGCAAGGTATTCGCCGCGCAGCTGGCGCTGGCGGTGGAGCTGGACCTGCCGGTGGTCATTCATACCCGGGAGGCTGACGCCGATACCCGCGCCATCCTTGGGGAATACGCCCCGGACCTGGGCCGCAAGGGGGTGATCCACAGCTTTACCTCCAGCCTGGAACTGGCCGAATTCTGCCTGAACATGGGCTTCATGCTGGGATTCAACGGAATCACCACGTTCAACCGGGCGGACAACGTCCGCGCCGCGGTGGCGCTCACGCCGCTGGATCAACTGGTGCTGGAGACCGACTCCCCCTACCTGACCCCGGTACCCTACAGGGGCCGCCCCAATGCCCCGTTCTACCTTCCGTTTGTTGCGGAACGGGTGGCCGAAGTGAAGCAATTGCCCGTGGAAGACCTCCTCGACGCGGCGCGGCGCAACAGCATGGCCCTGTTTTTTACCGATGCCCCCGCCTGAGCGATGGCAAATTTGGCCAGGAAAGTTGCCCGGCAAGCCTGAACCTGCCGGCGGTCGATGGTAAACTACGCGCCTTTTCGCGCGGGCCTTCGCCCGCCAGCAGAACAGGACACTATGGATTATATAGTCGGCCAGCGCTGGGTAAGCCACGCGGATGCCCAGCTGGGGCTCGGGGTTATCGTCGAAGTAGAACCACGGCGCGTCACCCTCAGCTTCCCCGCGGTGGGCGAGGAGCGCACCTACGCTGCGGACAGCGCGCCCCTGACCCGCCTTCGCTTCAAGGAGGGCGACCACATTTCCACCACCGGCAACCTGGAGCTGGTGGTCACCCAGGTGGCGGAGCGCGGTGGCCTCTTGCTCTATACCGGGACAGATCACCACGACAAGTCCGTGACGGTGTCCGAACTGGAACTGGATGCCTTTGTCCAGATCACCACGCCTCAGCAGCGCCTGCTCAACGGCCATTTCGACAAGACCAGTGATTTCGCCCTGCGCGTCGCCACACTCAACCAGCTGGACCGCCTGCAACGCTCTGCGGCCCGGGGACTGATGGGCTCGCGTACCAGCCTGCTGCCGCACCAGGTCTATATCGCCAACGAAGTCGGCCAGCGCCACGCACCCCGCGTCCTTCTCGCCGATGAGGTCGGGCTGGGCAAGACCATCGAAGCGGGCATGATCCTGCACCAGCAGCTGTTAACCGGGCGCGCGACCCGGGTCCTGATCCTGGTGCCCCAGACCCTGCTGCACCAGTGGCTGGTAGAGATGCTGCGGCGCTTCAACCTGCACTTCGCCCTGTTCGATGAAGAGCGCCTGCAGGAGCTCTCGGGCGTCGACGAGTTTGGCGATGACGCATTGCCGGAACTTTCGGAGCACAACCCGTTCGACAGCGAGCAGCTGGTGCTGTGCAGCCTGGACCTGTTCCGCGAATACCCCGACCGGCAGCTGCAGGCACTGAGCGCCACCTGGGACCTGGTGGTGGTCGACGAGGCCCATCACCTGCACTGGTCGCCCGAGGCACCCGGTGAGGACTACCTGTTCGTCGCCGCCCTGGCCCGCCAGAATCCGGGCCTGCTGCTGCTCACTGCAACGCCCGAGCAGGTCGGCGTCGACAGCCATTTTGCACGCCTGCAGCTTTTGGATCCCGAGCGCTTCCACTCGCTGGAAGCTTTCCGTGAAGAAGAACAGCAGTACCGGCGCTGGAGCGACATGGCGCAGCAACTCGAACAGGGCGAAACACCCGCGGACCTGCCAGCGGGGCTGGACAGCTCCGCCCCGGTTGCGACCCAGATCGAACAGATTCTCGACCGCCACGGCACCGGCCGCGTCATGTTCCGCAATACCCGCGCAGCCATCAGCGGCTTCCCCCAGCGGGTCATGCACCGCTACCCGCTGCCCTCACCCGACGCCTACAGCCACGCCAACAGTGATGTGCTCGAGGCGCTGCACCCGGAATCGCCCTATCACGACGACAGCTGGCTGACCTTCGACCCCCGGGTTGCCTGGCTGGAGCAGACCCTGAAGCGCCTGCGGCCGGAGAAAGTGCTGGTGATCTGCGCTCGCGCCGCGACCGCGGTCATGCTGGAGCACTACCTGCACATGCGCGCCGGCATCCGCTCCGCGGCCTTCTATGAAGGGCTCTCCATCATCGAGCGCGATCGCGCCGCCGCCTACTTCGCCGACGATGTAGCCGGGGCCCAGACCCTGGTCTGCTCGGAAATCGGCAGCGAGGGACGCAACTTCCAGTTCGCCCACCACCTGGTGCTTTTTGACCTGCCACTGAACCCCGACTTGCTGGAGCAGCGTATCGGACGTCTGGACCGCATCGGCCAGACCGAGGATGTGCAGATCCATGTCCCCTATATCGAGGGCAGCGCGCAGGAGACCCTGCTGGACTGGTATGACCGCGGTCTCGACCTGTTCCGGGAAAGCTGTTCTGCGGGAACCCTCATCTTTACCCGTTTCGAGGAGCGCCTGCTGGCCCAGCTGCGCCGGCGCAGTGCCGACTTCGATGAATTGCTGGTCGATACCGCGGCCTTCACCCTGGACACCCGGCGCGAACTGCGCGAGGGGCGTGACCGCCTGCTCGAACGCAACTCCTGCAAACCCGAGGTTGCAGCGGCGGTGATCGCTGAAATCGAGGCCAACGAGGACAGCGGCACACTGCAAACCTACCTGGAGTCACTCTGTGAAGCCTACGGGGTGGAACACGAACACCACTCCGAGCAAACCCTGATCCTGCGCCCGACTGACCACATGCTTACCGGGCACTTCCCCGGGCTGCAGGAAGAGGGAACCACGGTCACCTTCTCCCGCGACAAGGCCCTGGCCCGGGAGGATCTGGCGTTCCTGACCTGGGAGCACCCCATGCTGGTGGAAGCCATGGACATGGTCCGCTCCACGGAACTTGGCAATGCTTCCCTGGGAACCATCAAGCTCAAGGGCATCGCCCCTGGCACCATGTTGCTCGAGAGCATCTTCACCATCAACTGCATCGGCCCCCGGGACCTGCAGCTGGAGCGCTTCCTGCCCCTGTCGCCCCTGCGTCTGCTGGTGGATGCGCGCGGCAAGGACCTGGCAGGACTGGTGCCTCACGAGCGGCTCAACGGCCTGGTGGAGCGGGTCAACAAAAACACTGCACTGGCGATCATCAAGCAGGTACACAGTGAGGTAGACGCGAAGATGGTCCTGGCAACCAGGCTGGCGGAGGCCCGCCTGGCGCCCACCCTGGCGGACGCGGAGGCGCGAATGCGCGCAGATCTCGGCGCCGAGCGGGAGCGGCTGCACGCACTGCGGGCGGTCAACCCCTCCATCCGCCAGGAAGAACTGGATCACCTCGACTACAGGATAGAGGAGTCTGCCATACACATACGCCACGCCAGCCTGCAGCTGCAGGCCCTGCGCCTGATCATCACCACCTGACCGCAATCAATCTACTGCAAGAAAAGGTCTATCCCATCATGACAAACTTCTATCGCCTGGCCACCGGGCTCATATTGACGCTGCTGGCAACCGTTGCCGGCGCCGACTACCTTGAAACCAGTCACACATTCCGGGAACAGCCTGCCAGCGAGCCTGACACCCTGGTGGTCCTGGTACCGGCCAACCACACCCATGGCCTGCCAGCCTGGGGGGAAGATACCCGCAGCCACTTCAGCCGCGCACTCGCCGCGCAGGACTTCGACGGCACCCTGGCCCAGCAGCTGGAAATCCTGGCGCCGGCGGGCCTGTCGGCGGATCGCCTGATCGCTGTCGGCCTGGGGGACCCCACCGTGCTTGCGCGCGCCGATGCGGAGATGCTGGGCGCGAACCTGGCCAATTACCTGAACCTGGGCAAGGCACAGAGCGTGCAGGTACACTCGGGGCTGATTTCCGACCCGACGCAGAATACGGCGATCGTGACCGCAATTGCCCACGGCACAGACCTGGCCAACTACCGGTTTGACCACCTCAAGACCCAGGCCGAACCGCGCCCGGCACAGGCATTCGAGTGGCTGGTGGCGGCGCGGGAGCCGGCAGAAGATGCGTGGCAGCAACTCCAGGCCCTGGCCCAGGGTGTGTTCACCGCACGGCAGCTCACCAACCTGTCTGCCAGCGACGGCAACCCTGCCGCTTTCGCCGAGTACGTGCGCAAGCGGCTGCAAGCTCTCGGCGTCAAGGTCACCGTCCTTGGTCCGCAGCAGGTACTGAAAGCCGGCATGGGCGCCCTGTATGGCGTCAGCAAGGGCAGCCAGCACGGCGCCCACCTGCTGGTGGCCCACTGGCGCGGCAGCGATGACGCCCCCATCGCACTGGTTGGCAAGGGCATTACCTTCGACAGCGGTGGCTACAACCTGAAGACCGACGCCGCTTCCATTCTCGCCATGACCGGCGACAAGGCCGGCGCCGCGGCCGTGGCCGGCACCCTCGAAGCCCTGGCGCGACAGAAGGCGGCAATCAATGTCGTCGGCATCATGCCGCTGGCACAGAACGCGATCTCCGGCACAGCACAACTGCCCGGGGATGTGGTGACCGCAGGCAACGGCATGACCATCGAAGTCGTCAATACTGATGCCGAGGGCCGGCTGGTCCTTGCGGATGGCATCTGGTACGCGCGCGAGCATTTCCAGCCGCAGGTCGTCGCCGATATCGCCACCCTGACCGGCTCCAAGGTGCGTGCCCTGGGTCGCGACTACGCTGCGGTGTTCAGCGAGGACGACAGGCTCATCGACACACTGGAGGCGGCGGGAGAATTGACCCGGGAGCGGGTCTGGCAATTGCCGCTGAAACCCTATGAAAAAATCATCGACAGCCAGGTGGCCGACATGAAGAACGCCGGGGAACCGGGCGCGCAGGCCGGGGCGATCTTCCTCCAGCGCTTCGCCGGCGATACTCCCTGGGTGCACATCGACATGGCAGGCAACGGCCGCTACGACCCGACCAGCCTGCCGCCCCTGGTCGGCGCAACCGGTTTTGGTGTGCGCCTGCTTACGGAATGGGTAAAGCTGTACTCAGCAGACCAGGGCTGACCCTCAGGCCTCCGCGACCATGCCGCCATCCAGCACCAGCACATGGCCCGTCACCCAGGCCGAGGCTCTGGAGCTGAGGTAAATGGCGGTGCCGGCGGCATCCTCCGGGGAGCCCATGCGGCTGATCGGGAAGGCCTTGGCGATCTCTTCCTCGTGCCCTGCCATGTGCGCGGTCATCTTGCTGGGAAACAGGCCCGGAGCAATGGCATTGACATTGACCTGCTCCCGCGCCAGTTCGGCACCCATGTGCCGTGTGAGCTGGTGCACCGCCGCCTTGCTGGCGCAGTAACCATAGTTCGTCATGTGGCTGTTGGTGATCCCGTTCACGGAACCGATGTTGATCACCCGCGCGGGATCAACCGCCGTACCCGCCGCGCGCAGGGCAGGCAACAACTGCTGGGTCAGGAAGAAAATGGACTTCACATTGAGGTCCATCACCTTGTCCCAGCCGCTTTCGGGAAACTCGTCAATACTCGCTCCCCAGGTGGCCCCGGCGTTATTGACCAGGATGTGCAGCGCCGGCTCGCGCTCGCGGATCTGGGCGGCAAACCGGGTGACACCCTCCACCGTGGACAAGTCCGACGCCAGGGCGATGCATTCACCCTGCCGCGAAAGTTCGGCCGCGGTTGCCTGCAGTTCATCCTCGCGACGGGCCGTGATATAGGTGCGTACGCCGTTGGCCACAAAGCCCTCGGCAATCATCGCGCCAATACCGCGGGACCCCCCCGTCACCACCGCAACCTTGCCACTGACATCAAACAGATTTTTCATTGTTATCCTCCGGTTCTTACAGATTCATGATCGGGTGTTTGCGCAGCCGTCAGCGCGCGACGACCCCGGCGGCACGCAGCGCCTTGAGTACCTCGCCGCGGGTATCTGCCGGGTCAATTACGGCATCGATTTCCAGGAAGGACGCCGCCTCGGTCGCCTTCCCAGACTCATACAGCCGCGCCAACAGTTGCTCGAACAGCGCCTCGCGTTCGGCGGGATCGGCAATAGCCTCCAGCTCCTTGCGGTACCCCAGCCTGACCGCGCCCTCCAGGCCCATGCCGCCAAATTCGCCAGTGGGCCAGGAGGCAGAATACACCGGCGCCATGAGGCTTCCCCCGGTCATGGCCATGGCTCCGAGGCCGTAGCCCTTGCGCAGAAAAATAGCCACAACCGGCACGGTGAGACTGGCGCCGGCCAGGAACAGGCTGGACATGCGGCGCACCGCGGCCTCCTGCTCACTGGCCGGGCCCACCATAAAGCCGGGGGTGTCAGTCAGGGAGAGTACCGGCAAGCCAAAGGCATTGCAGAGCTGCAGGAACCGGGCCGCCTTCTCCGCGGACTCCGCATCCACGGCACCGCCCAACTGCTGGCAATCGTTGGCAATCAGCGCCACCGGCATCCCCTCGAGGCGGATGAAACCGGTGATGATACCGCGACCATAGACCCGGCGCAGCTCGAGGAAGGAGCCGCAGTCGGCGATGGTCTCGATCACCTTGCGCACCGGATAGGCCCAGCGCCGATCGGCGGGGATCAACTCCCGAAGGGGAAGCTGATCGCTGCAGGTCCAGTCGGCGACCGGCCCCTGGAAGTACCCCAGCAACTGCCGCGCCAGTGCGGTGGCCTGGGCTTCGTCGTCCGCGGCAATATCGACCACGCCGTTCTTCAGCTGCACGTCGATGGGGCCGATGGCCTTTGCCTCGACCTTGCCGAGGCCACCCCCTTCGATCATGGCGGGACCGGCCATGCCGATCCAGGAGCTGCGGGTGGCAATGGTGAAATCGGCACAACCAAACAGGGCCGCGTTGCCGGCGAAACAGTAGCCGTTATTGACCGCGATACGCGGCACCTTGCCCGCGAGCCGGGCCCAGGTGGCAAAGGAGTGCAGGTGCAGCCCTGCGATCTGGGTCAGGACATCGGTATCGCCGGGGCGCCCGCCACCGCCTTCCGTATACATGACAACGGGCAATCGGTGCTGCTCCGCGAGTTCGCAGAGGCGATCCAGCTTGGCGTGGTGAAAGAAACCCTGGGTTCCCGCGAGCACCGCGTAATCGTTGACGACTACAGCGGCCCGCGCCGCGGCGCTGCCCACACGATCAGCATTGATCGTCGCGGTGCCGGTGATAACGCCGTCGGCCGCGGTGCTGGTCTGTAGATCCCGGTAATCACGGCGGCTGCGCTGGGCTGCCACCGCGAGCTGGCCGTATTCCTGGAAGCTGTCCCGGTCCACGAGATCGGCCAGGTTCTCTCGCGCGGTACGATAGCCGGCAGCGTGGCGGCGTTCCCGGGCCTCGGCCCGGCCCGCGTCCAGGGTGCGCTGCAGTCGATCGCGCAGTGCCTGCAACTCCGGACGCGGGGTGTCATCCAAGGCGGGGCGCTCGCTGAGGGGCGGTGCGCATTTTTCAGCCCTGCTGTTTCTGCTGTTTGCCCCGGGCCGTCAGCGCCTGCCGCTGGGCGGCGATATCCTCGCCCGAAACGCGGCTGTTGGCATGAGTCATGACCTGCTTCTCCATGGCCAGGCCAGCGCCCATGGTCATCTCCAGGCCATCATTGACCAGTGCCTTGTAGGCCTTCACCGTCCACGGCACACAGCCGGCAATGTCCTCGGCCAGTTGCCTGCAGGCGCCTGCCAGGTCATCCGGTTCCACCACACGGCTGACCAGACCCCAGGCATCCGCCTGCTGGGCGCTGATAAAGTTGCCGCTGAAATGGGCCTCCCGGGCACGGCTGTGACCGATGATGCGCGCCAGCTTCTGCGACAGGCCCCACCCCGGGGCCAGCCCCACACGGCAATGGGTATCGGCAAACCGCGCCTCGGTAGAGGCGATGAGAATGTCCCCCATCAGCGCCAGCTCAAAGCCCCCGGTGGCGGCGACACCGTTGATACCCATGATTATGGGCCGGTCGAAGGCGCGCAGCACGGCGAAGAGATCGTTGTCACCGTGGATCGCAAACGCGGCCAGGCCATCGGGATGGCTGCCCAGCGCTTTCAGGTCCAGGCCGGCGCAGAACGCCCTGCCCTTTCCGGTAACTATGACGACGCGGACATCCCTGTCCGCCTGCAAGTCGCGGAACGCGGTACACAGCTCGCCCAGCAGCGAGGGCGACAGGGCGTTCATGGCCTCGGGGCGGTTGAGGGTAAGCGTGGCAACCGCGCCGTCACGTTCCAAAAGCAGTTCAGCCTGTGCCATGCGCGGCGCTCCTACTTGCCCTGCCACTGTGGGGCACGTTTTTCGGTGAAGGCCGCGACCCCTTCGCGTGCATCAGCGCTGGCAATACAGATCGCCTGCAGGCGGGCCTCCTCGGTGATGGTGTCTGCCACATCATGCTCGATGGCGAAATTGAGCGCGGCCTTGGCGTGGCGCAGGGCCAGGGGCGCCTTGCCAGCCAGCTCCTGCGCCCACTGCAGCGCCTCGTCCAGCAGGGAATCCGCGGCTACCACCCGGTTGCACAGGCCCAGTTCCCTACAGCGCTCCGCGGCCAGCTTTTCGCCGGATACAATCAGCTCGTAGGCACGCTTGCGACCCAGGGTGCGCACCAGGTGCCAGGTAGCGCCTCCATCGGGCACCAGGCTGATCGCGGCAAAAGCCTGGTAGATATAGGCATTTTCGGCCATGACCGTGAGGTCACAGACCATGGCAAAGGAGCTGCCAACACCTGCCGCTGCCCCGTTGACCGCGCTTATCCAGGGCTTGGGCGCCTCGGTAATGGCCATCAGCGCGGGCTTGTATTCCGTGTTCAGCTGCTTCTCAACGTCGAAGTCGTCGCCGGTCACTTCAGCGAGGTCAGCACCGGCGCAGAACGCACGGCCAGCGCCGGCAAGCACCACGGCGCGAATCCCGGTATCCTCGTTGACCTCGCGCACCGCCTGCAATAAATCTCGCCGCAGGGCGGCATTGAAGGCGTTGAGACTGTCTGGACGATTGAGGGTCACCAGGGCGACCTTGTCATGCCGGGTTACTGTTACTGTTTCATAACTGGCCATTTGAGCTCCTTGTCAATGATGCTGCCGGTGTCAACCGAGGGTCCCGGAGTCCCGCAACTGCCTGATTTCGCTTTCCGCGAAGCCCATCGCAGCCAGCGTTTCCTCGGTATCCTCACCCAGGCTGTGGGGCCCGTGGGCAACCTGCGAAGGCGTCCGGCTGAAGCGCGGCGCGGGCGCCGGCTGGGTCACACCATCCACTTCAATATAGGTGTTGCGGGCCACGTTGGCCGGGTGCTTTGGCGCGTCCACGAACGACAGCACCGGGGCAAAACAGACGTCCGTGCCCTCCATGATCTCGCACCACTGGGCCTGGGTCTTGCGCTTGAATACCTCTGCCAGCTTGTCCGTGAGCTCAGGCCACCGTGAAGCGTCATTCTGGTTGCCAAATTCATCTTCGGGCAGCTCCGCCAGTTGCTTGAGCAGGGCGTAGAACTGGGGTTCAATCGAACCCACCGAAATGTACTGACCGTCCGCGCACTCATAGGTATCGTAGAAATGTGCCGCGCCATCCAGCAGGTTGGCCCCGCGCTGGCTGGCATCCCAGCCCCCGATGGCCTGGAACCCGTGGAACATCCACATCAGCTGGGCCGCGCCATCGACCATGGCCACATCGATAACCTGGCCCTTGCCGGAATTCGCGGTTTCCAGCAAGGCCGCCAGTACGCCGTTGACCAGCAGCATCCCGCCGCCACCCATATCACCCACCAGGTTGAGGGGCGGCACGGGTTTCTGTCCCCGGCGACCGGTGGCAAACAGAGCACCGGTAAGAGAGATATAGTTGATGTCGTGTCCGGCAGCGTGGGCCAACGGACCCTCCTGGCCCCAGCCGGTCATCCGCGCGAACACCAGGCGCGGGTTGCGCTGCAGGCAGACCTCTGGCCCGACACCCAGCTTCTCACAGACGCCGGGGCGGTAGGGGTCGATCAGTACATCCGCATTCTCGACCATCCGCAGCAGGGTCTCCACCCCTTCACGCTGCTTCAGGTTGAGAACCACAGATTTCTTGCCCCGGGCGCTTACGTCGCGCGTCTGCTTGAGGTCGGTGCCGTTGGCCCGCTCTATGCGAATCACCTCCGCACCCATGTCCGCAAGTATCATCCCGCCCATGGGCGCGGGACCGATACCTGCCAGTTCGATCACGGTAAAGCCGTTCAATGGACCCATAACCGAGTCCCCTTAGCGCGGCTGCATGCGAATGGCGCCGTCGAGACGGATGCACTCGCCGTTCACGTAATCGTTCTCCGCGATAAAGACCGACAGGTGAGCAATTTCTTCGGGCTTACCCAGGCGCCGCGGGTAACAAACGCTGCTCTCCAGCGACTTGTAGGCCTCTTCCGGCAGCGACTCAAACAGCGGTGTGTGAATGAGGCCCGGCACGATAGTATTGACGCGAATGCCATAGCTTGCCAGATCGCGGGCCATGGGCAAGGTCATGCCGACGATGCCGCCTTTACTGGCGCTATAGGCCAGCTGGCCGACCTGGCCCTCCATGGCGGCAATCGATGCCGTGTTGATGATCACGCCGCGGCCGCCGTCTTTGTTGATCGGTTCGTTCTTGGCCATCTGCTCCGCCGCGTAGCGCGCCACGTTGAAGGTGCCGACCAGGTTCACATTGATGACCGGCATGAACTGGTCCAGCGGGAACGGGCCATTCTTGCCCAGGGTCTTGCAGGCGCTGCCGATACCGGCGTAGTTGTTGCAAATATGCACAGCACCGAATTTCTCGACTACTCCAGCCACCGCGTCGCGGACCACATTCTCGTCCGCCACGTTAACACTCCAGAAACCCACCTTGTCCGCGCCAAGGCGATCGATGAGTTCCTTGGCGTTGGCTTCGTTGAGGTCGAAGATGGCAACCTTGGCGCCTTTGGCGACATAGGCCTCGACGGTGGCGCGGCCAAGCCCGGAGGCACCGCCGGTTACAATGGCTACTTTTCCTGCGAGTTCCATGCTGTTCTCCTTGTGCGAGTGGTCAGAAATTGCGTGTATTGAACGGTGTGTACTTGTCAGACAGGCAGTCGCGGCTGATGATGATTTTCATCACCTCGGAGCTGCCCGCGTAAATAGTGGCGATCTTGGCGTCCGTACACTGGCGGCTAATGGGGTATTCATCCATGAAGCCAGCGCCACCGTGCAGCTGGACACCGAGATCCGCCGAAGCCACCTGCAATTCGCTGGTGACCAATTTCGCCTTGGCGGCATCTACCGCCGTCAGGGCGCCATTATTGAACGCCCGCACGCACTGGTCGACATAAATTTGCGCGACATCCAGCTGCGTGCGCATCTCGGCCAGCTTGAACTGGGTATTCTGGTAGGCCGCCAGCGGCTTGCCAAAGACCTTGCGCTCGCGCACGAACTCAGCAGTCAGGTCCCAGGACAGCTGGGCCGCGGCCAGGTAACCGCAGGCACCAATCAGGCGCTCCTCCGCCAGGCCTTCCATCAGGTAAATGAAGCCCTTGCCAGGCTCACCGAGCACGTTGGCCTTGGGTATCCTGACGTTGTTGAAGAAAAGCTCAGCGGTATCCTGGGCCTTCATCCCCATTTTCTTCAGGTTGCGACCGCGCTCAAAGCCCTCCATGCCCCGCTCGACAATGAACAGGGTCATGTGGTGAGGGTTGTTGTCGGGATCGGTCTTGGCCGCAACAATCACCACATCGGCGTTGATCCCGTTGGAGATGTAGGTCTTGGAGCCATTAAGCACCCAGTGATCGCCTTCCTCCACAGCGGTTGAACGCATACCGGCGAGATCACTGCCGGCGTCCGGCTCGGTCATGGCGATGGCCAGGATGGTTTCCCCGCTGACGCAGCGCGGCAGGAAGCGCTGGCACTGTTCCTCACTGCCAAAGCGGGTAAAATACGGGCCGACCAGGCGACCGTGCAAGGTGCTGTACCAGTCACCCGCCCGGGCGTAGGCGGTCTCTTCAATGATGACCTGCTCGAAGCGAAAGTCGGGATCCCCCATGCCGCCGTACTTCTCCTCCGGCCAGACCATCAGGAACCCCTGCTCCCCGGCCTTGCGGAACGCGGTGCGATCGACGATTCCGGCCTCTCGCCAGGCCTCCATATGTGGCACAATCTCGGCAGCGAGGAACTTTCGGTAGGCATCCCGGAACATGTTCTGTTCATCGGTGAAGTCGCGTTGCAGCATGTCTGTTGCCTCTGACGGATAGAATAAGTGTACACAACAGTATGTTCAGCGGCCTCAGAGCCAGCAATGACCTGTGCCGACAAATAAATTGACCTAAACTGACAGCGCCAGCAGACAGAGTCCCAGCCACCGATGCACATCAGCTTCGCCGAGCACATCGTCTTCGCCCACTACGGCCTGGTGGTAGCACTGGCCTGCGCCCAGATGCTGGTCCTGTATGCCCTCAGTGATGCCACGCGCCCGCCGGCGGGACTGGGATTCTACAGCGTCTATTTCATGACGGCTCTGCTGGCCTGGATTGCCTTCACGATCGCCGAGGTCGCCAACCTTGCAGTGGCGGTCAATGTACCGGCAGTAGCCGCCATGATCAGCAGCTATCTGCTCTTGCTGGCCATTATGCAGCGCTCGGACATGCGCCGCGGTCGCTACATCGTCGGGGCCGCCTTTGCCGGCGCCTGCCTGGCTGTATTTTTTCTTGACCCGGCTCCCATGTTACAGGTCTACGGCGCCGCGACCGCGCTGGGATGGGGCTTGCTGGCGGCGATTTCCTGCTTTCGGGGATTGCGCTTGCGCAACGCCGGGGACGGCATCATCTTTCTCGGCGGCCTGGCCATGCTTGGCGCGATGCTGGCGTTTTTCCTGACCTTTGTCCCGGGGCTTGCGGATCCGGTCACCGCAAGCGGACTTGCCTATGCCCTGCACAGCGGCGCTCACGCCCTTGTGATGCTGGGCTTCCTTGCCAGTATTGTTGTCGACCAGCGGCATCAGCTCCTGCGCCAGAACACACAGGACCCCCTCACTCGCATGCTCAACCGCCGCGGACTGGAGCAGGCCCTGCATGTCACCCTCGCCAATGCCAGTCGCCACGGACAGGCCACCGCGGCTCTGATGCTCAATATCGACCATCTGCAGCGACTCAACGACCACTTTGGCGCAGACGTGGGCGACAAGGTCATACAACAGGTCTCCCAGTGCCTGGAGGCCGAGTGCCGCGCCAGCGATGTCGTCTCGCGCTATGAAGGTGACACGTTTGTGGCGATACTGCCCAATTCGGATCTGGCCTCGGCGCGGAAGCTGGCGGAGCGTATCCGCAGTCACCTCGCGGAGGCCTCGCTGCAGGTGGCGGACCAACCGATCGCGGTTACCGTCAGCCTGGGTATCGCCGAGGCGCTGGGGGAAACCAGCCTGGACCGCCTCTGCAAGGATGCAGAGCTCGCCCTGCAGCTCGCCAAGCGGGGCGGTCGCAACCGCGTGGCGGCGGTGGAACACCGACCGGTCCAACTCAGCAACCATCAGGCGAGGCCCTGAGTGCGGGAACTCTCGATTTCGGTCTACTTTGCCAGGGCGGTGCTGCGCAACGCAGTGGCCATAGGCCTGGACCCCATGCAGCTGTTGCGCAAGAGCCGGATTTCACCCCGCCTGCTACTGGAAGAGGAGGCCCGCATATCAATCGAGCGCTTCGCCGACCTGCAGGTCGCCACCATGCTGGCGATGAACGACGAAGCACTGGGCTACAACAGCCGCCGCCTGCCAATCGGCACCTGGTCGATGATGTGCCACGCTGTCATCGGTTGCGAAACCCTCGGCCAGGCGCTGAGCCGGTACTGCCGCTTTTTCCAGCTCTTCGAAGCAACGCCCTTCCCTGCGCTGGTGGAGGAAGCCGACCTGGTCAGGTTGCGGCTGCAGCATGATGACCATGTGCCGCCGCAGCCCTATCCGGTGGAACTGATGCTGTTCAATGCCCACAGGTTTGGCAGCTGGCTGGTGCAGGAGCACCTGCCGCTGCAGGCCGTCAACCTGGCCTATCCACCCGCGGCGCGCCAGGAAGACTATCGGCGCATGTTCCTCGCCAACCCAGTCCATTTTGACAGCGAACACTGCGAGCTGGTGTTCTCCACAACACTGATGGACCGGCGCATCAACCAGACGGAGCAGAGCCTGCGCCACTATCTGCGCCACCCGGTGTTGATGATGCTGACCCAGGATTTTTCGAGCAATAGCTGGACCACGCGGGTTCGCGACCAGATACGCCACAGCCTGCATGACATGCCGGAGCTGGGTACGGTGGCAGAGTCACTGGAGATACACCCGCAGACCCTGCGCCGACGCCTGTCAGCCGAGGGCACGACCTTCAAGGACATCAAGAACCAATTGCGGCGCGACACTGCGCTGCACTACCTCGGCAAGCAGGGGCTCTCCATCGAGGAGATTGCCTATCGCTCAGGCTTTTCCGAATCCAGTGCCTTCATCCGTGCCTTCAAGGGCTGGACCGGCGTAACTCCCTACACCTACCGCAAGGGGCTCTGAGCCCCGCGTGCGTGCCCGCTGGCACGCACTTGTTTATAGTGGAAGACACCGCCACCCGCAGACGGAGAAGGAGAGCACTGTGCGAATCGCTATGAGAACCCTGGTGTACAGCTACATCGCCTGCCTCATGATTGCCTTCCTGGTCCTGCTGCCGGCCCTGAACTTCATCCCGCCCTGGCTTGCGCGGGAGCACTGGGGGCGCACGCTCACCACCGACCTTGTCCTCTTCAACCCCTTTACCCTGGCGCTGGAGGTACGCGGGGCCGCCCTCAGCGAGCCTGACGGGAGTCGCTTCCTCGCCTTCGAGCGAGCCGAAGTCAATCTGTCCCTTGCCAGCCTGACCGGGCGCGGACTGGTATTTGACAGGGTGGCCCTGGAGGCGCTGGACATCCATTTGCAGCGCTCTGCCGATGGCAGCCTCAACACAAGCGACCTGATGCCTGCACCCTCCGCCACCGAAACAGAATCGCCCGCAGATGAACCCGCGGAGCTGCCCGGCCTTACCATCGATGCCCTCGAGTTGAGTGCGGGGCGGATAGAGCTGACTGACCGCCAGCACCCCGGACAGTTCAACACCCGCCTGGAGCAACTTGAACTGGCAGTCAGCGGGCTGTCCACCATCACCGAAGCCGGCCAGCCCTACCGCCTGGCGGTTCAAAGCGAGGGTGGGGGGCGCCTGCTGGCGCAGGGAGATCTGTCCCTGGCCGCGGGCAAGAGCAGCGGCAGCCTGAGTCTGAACGATGTCGATCTTCGCCCCTTCTGGCGCTTCGCAGAGCCGTGGCTTGCCTTTGAGCTTGAAAGCAGCCGCGTCGAACTTTCCCTGCAGTACGCTGCAGGCTGGCAGGACGGACTGGACTACAGCGTGAGCGCCGGCAACCTCGAAATTGTCGACACGCGGATCAGCCCGCGCGCCGGAGCCGAACTGCCGGATACCGCGGTGGCACTGGGCACCCTGGCGGTGAACGACATCAACGTGGAGGGGGGGCGGCAAGCGCTTTCCATCGGCCGCGTCACGGTGGATGGACTGGCGCTGAACGGCTGGAGCAAGGGCGGGCAAGTGAGCCTGGCGGAGCTGTTCGCGCTGCCAGCCAACACAACGAATGAGGATCTGGAAACCACGACGGAATTCCCCTGGCGCCTGCAGCTGGGACTGTTCCAATTGCGCAACAGCGAGGTCGCCTGGCGCAGCGAGTTCACCGAGCCCGGCCTGCTGACAGTGCGGCCACTGACCGCTGAACTGCGGGACATCCGCTGGCCGAGCGCGGGGGCGAGCCCCCTGAGCCTGTCCCTGCGGGTCAACGACCTCGCCAGCCTGGAAGCGGAGGGCAGCGTGGACGCCGGCACGGGCAGCGCTGATATCGCTTTCTCCCTGCAGGGCTTGCCCCTGGACTGGTTCGCTCCCAATCTGCCGTCCGTGCTGCAGGCCAATATCAGCAGTGGGGAGGCGCGCAGCACGGGCCGCATCACCCTGGCGGACTTCCAGCCCGCGACGCTGGCGCTGGAAGGCGCCGTGACCGACTTTGCCATGGTCCTGCGCGGCGCCGAGGACGCCCTTACCCTCTGGGACAACCTGTACTGGAAGGGCCTTACCGTGGATATGCGGGAGCGGAACGTCAACCTGGCGGAATTGCACCTGGAGGGCTACCAGGGCCGCCTGCATATCCTGGCGGACGGCAGTATCAACATCCAGCGCCTGCTGGAACAGCAAGACGCAGAGATGCCAGAGTCCCAGCCCGAGCCAGACTCCGGGCCTGATCCTGTGCCAGCCATCGAGCCCGGGGAACACATACCCTGGCGGTTCAGCGCGCCGGCTATTTTCATTGCCAACAGCGCCCTGGATTTCCAGGACGAATCACTGCCGATCCGCTTCCGCACTGTTATAGGCGATCTCGACGGCACCCTGACCAACCTCAGCAGTGACCCGACGCAACTGCTGCAGGTGGACCTGAAAGGTTCGGTTGACGGCTATGCGCCGGTCACCCTTACCGGGACCGCGAACCCACTGCGGTCGCCGCCTGCCCTGGACCTGGCGTTGACCTTCCGCGGTATCGACATGGCCCGTCTCACGCCCTACTCCGGCACGTATGCCGGCTATGCGATTGAGCGCGGCACCCTGAATGCCACCCTGGGTTACAAACTGCAAGACAACCGTCTGCAAGGCGACAACCGGATCGTGGTCAACCAGCTCAAGCTGGGGGATCGAGTCGTGAGCGACAAGGCCCTGGACCTGCCCCTGCGCCTGGGCATTGCCCTGCTCACGGACAGCAACGGTGTCATCGACCTCGCGGTGCCGGTCAGCGGCGATGTGAACAATCCGCAGTTCAGCCTCGGCAGCGTGATTGCCGGCGCGTTCACCAATCTGCTGACGCGGGCAATCACCGCGCCTTTCAGCCTGCTCGCCAGCCTGGTCGGCAGCAGTGAGGACCTGCAGACCGTGGATTTTGCCGCGGGCGGCGTCGAACTGGACAGCCACGGGCAGGCCAAACTGCGGGACCTGGCCACCGCCATGCAACAGCGACCGGGGCTACGCCTGCTGATCAACGGGCGCGTCGACCCGGAAACCGACCGCGCCCGCCTGCAGGAACAGCTCCTGCAGGCAGCGCTGCTGGAACAGGGGCTCGCCATTGCGGACATCAGCGAGCGCAGTGAGGCCTGGGGGGCTGCGATCGCCGAGCGCTACGCCGGGCTCGAGGCAGTGCCGCTGAAGGGACCGGAAGCGGCAGCCCCATCCCTGTTGCAGCAGGCGCGCACCCTGCGCGACCAGTGGCCAGTCCCGGAGAGTGCACTGGCCGCTCTGGCCAGTGATCGCGCCGCCAGTTGCAAGCGTTTCCTGGTCAACGAGGGCGGCGTGGATCCCGAGCGCATCGTGGTCGCTCCCCCGCGCCCCGAGGCCGAGGGCAACACCTTCAGCGGAGTGGAACTGTCCGTGGATACCTGAGCCCTGGCCTCAACCGGCGGGCAGCAGAGGCGCGTTGCAATAACGGCACAGGTAACGGGCCCGGCCCTCGCGCATCCGCCTGTGGCGTACCGTTGTTACCTCATGCTCGCGACACGCGCAGCGGTAGGCGTGGCGCCGCTGGCGGCGGATGGGAACGCCGTCCAGATCCAGCTTGAAGGTCACCTCCGGGGGCAGGCCAAAACCCCGCATGACCCGCTGCCACTCAGGCCCGTGGGGCCGCACCCGGCGCCGGTGGCGCTGGCAGTGCACCGCATAGTGCGCCACTTCATGCGGCACGGTGAATTGCAGGCTGTCCTCGAAGTGCCGGGCAAATATCCAGGGGTTGAAGCGAATCCAGCACTCCCCACCCTGCGCCCGGAACATACCGGCGGTGGCACCGCCCAGATCAAACAGCACCGGCAACGGCTCCAGTGGCAGGGCCAGCAGGCGCGACGCGCGCTGGACCCAGACTTCTGTGGCGGCCACCACCTGCACCCGCTGCTGCGGGTTGATCGGGTGAATCCGTCGCGGGGGATTTGTGTCACAGGAAACAGTCATGCCGGCAAGTCTAACCGGATCCGGCCCGAGGGTTAATGGGCGCGCTCCTGGCATAGCTGTAACCAGAGCCGGAGCCCTGCCGTATGATACTTGTGACGATGAAGGACGATATTAAGCTGGCGGCTGAAATCACGCCCGGGCACGCGCAGCGGGACCAGTGAACCGCGGGCAAAGGCCTCCTCCAGGCTGATCCGGGAAAGACACCCCACCCCCAGACCCGCCTCCACCGCGCGCTTGATCGCCTCTGTGTGCTGCAGCTCCAGGACCACGCGCAATTCCGGCAACAGTCCGTGCATGGCCCGCTCGAAGGTCTGCCGGGTACCGGAGCCGGACTCCCGCACGATCCAGTCCAGTTGCAGCAGGTCCCGGTCACTCAGTGCGCGGCGCCGGGCCAGCGGGTGGCCCGGGGCGGCGAAGACGACCAGCTCATCAGCCTGCCAATGCTCGCTGTGCAAGTCCGGATGCACGAACTCACCCTCCACCAGGCCGACATCGAGATCGAAGTTCGCCACGCCTTCGGCGATCGCCGCGGTATTGGCGACCGTCAGGGCGACATCGGCAGCAGGATGCCGCTGGCGGAAATCCGCAATCATGGGCACGGCCAGGTAATTGCCGATGGTCAGCGTCGCGCCTACCTGCAGGC
>JBFHFJ010000011.1:0-26769 GCA_041583655.1 Haliea sp.
AGCGGACGACACGTGTGTTGGTAGCGGGGGCCGGATTTGAACCGACGACCTTCGGGTTATGAGCCCGACGAGCTACCAGGCTGCTCCACCCCGCATCAAAACTTCCTCGACATGAAGGCCCCTTGGCGCTTCATACTGAACTGAACCAACTCAACCAGCTCAAATTCGAGGCTGTGCATTATAGGTATCCGCCCCGGTCCGGTCAACTCCTGCAATGCGGAAAAACACACTATTTGCCCTGCCCGGATTCCCGGCAGGGCGCGACCGGCTTACTGTTGCCGCACTTCCTGATCAATGGCCCCGAACACGCTCGCCCCGCCCGCGTCCAGCATTTCCAGCCTTACCCTGTCGCCGAACTGCATGAAGGGCGTCACCGGCTTGCCGTCGCGAATCGTCTCGATCATGCGGATCTCGGCGATGCAGCTGTAGCCCAGGCCGCCATCGGCGACCGGCCGACCGGGGGAGCCGTCCGCATCCTTGTTGGATACCGTGCCGGAGCCGATGATGGTGCCGGCGCCGAGGGGACGGGTCTTCGCCGCGTGGGCTATCAGGGTCGGGAAGTCAAAGGTCATGTCGACCCCGGCATCGGCCTTGCCGAACAACTGGCCGTTATAGTGAACCTGCAGTGGCAGGTGCAGGCGGCCCCCGTCCCAGGCCTCGCCCAGGGTTTCCGGGGTGACACAGACCGGACTGAAGGCGCTGGAAGGCTTGGACTGAAAGAACCCAAAGCCCTTGCCCAGCTCCGCTGGAATCAGGTTGCGCAGGGAAACATCGTTGACGAGCATCAGCAGGCGAATCGCCGCCGCCGCCTGCTCCGGGCTCGCGCCCATGGGTACATCCCCGGTAATAACCGCGACCTCGCCCTCGAAATCAATGCCCCAGCCGATGTCCGCCATGACAATCGGGTCGCGGGGCCCCAGGAAGCTGTCCGAACCCCCCTGGTACATCAGCGGATCGGTCCAGAAGCTTTCCGGCATCTCGGCACCACGGGCCTTGCGTACCAGCTCGACATGGTTCACATAGGCAGAGCCATCAGCCCACTGGAAAGCCCGCGGCAGCGGCGAGGCGCAATCTTCCTCGCGGAAAGGCTCGCCGGCACCGGCGGCAAGCTGCTCCTCCAGCGCGGCCAGCGCGGGCTGCTGGCGATCCCAGTCATCCAGCGCCTGCTGCAAGGTCATACCGGCCCGCAGGCAGCGCTGCAGATCCGCAGACACAACGACGAGGGTGCCGTCGCGCCCGTTTTTCAGTGATGCCAGTTTCATGCAGCAACTCCTTTTTTCGGTTTCTTCGCCCTTGGCGTGGGTTCGATGTGCCAACTACTCATGCACTTTCCTCAGTCAGCCTGGGCTTCGCCCAGCACGCCGCGCGCCACCTGGTCCCGCTCAATGGATTCAAACAGTGCCTTGAAATTGCCCTCGCCGAAGCCGTCGTCGTCCTTGCGCTGGATGAACTCGAAGAACACCGGCCCCAGCAGGTTGGCGGAAAAAATCTGCAGCAGCAGCCGCGGAGTGCCACCCTCTGTACTGCCATCCAGCAGAATCCCGCGGGACTGCAGCTCCGCCACCGGCTCCCCGTGCCCGGGCAACCGCTCCTCCAGCATTTCATAGTAGGTGGAGGGCGGCGCCGGCATGAAGGTCATGCCGGCCTGCTTGAGACGGTCGTAGCAGGCGAGAATATCATCACAGGCAAGCGCAATGTGCTGGATGCCCTCCCCGTTGTAGGCCATCAGGAACTCTTCGATCTGGCCCCCGCCTTTGGCCTCTTCGTTGAGCGGAATACGGATCTTGCCGTCCGGGGCGGTCATGGCCTTGGACAGCAGCCCCGTATACTCACCCTTTATATCGAAGTAACGAATCTCCCGGAAGTTGAACAGTTCCTCGTAATACTTCGCCCAGAACCCCATGCGCCCACGGTAGACATTGTGGGTGAGGTGATCCAGGGTATGGAATCCGAGCCCCGCGGGCTTGCGGTCCACACCCTCCAGCCAGTTGAAATCAATATCGTAAATGCTCTGGCCTTCCTGGTAGCGGTCTATCAGATACAGCGTGGCACCGCCAATACCCTTGATCGCCGGCAGCCGAAGCTCCATGGGGCCGGTTTCCACATGCACCGGCTGGGCACCCCGCTCCAGTGCCCGGTTGTAGGCGAGGGTAGCATCCTTGACCCGGAACGCCATGCCGCAGGCGGACGGACCGTGCTCGCGGCCGTAGTACCAGGCGTGACTGTGAGGCTCGTAGTTGCTGACGAAATTGACATCGCCCTGGCGCCAGAGCGCCACGTCCTTGGTGCGGTGGACCGCGACGCGGGTGAAACCCATGGCTTCGAATACAGGCTCCAGAATTCCCCGCTCCGGGGCAGTGAATTCCACGAATTCAAAGCCGTCAAGGCCCATGGGGTTTGCGAACAAGTCAGCCACTGGCCACCTCCTCTAAACGGTTTTGCTGCCCGCAGGTGACTGCCGGCAACGAAGAGGGGGTGAGTATAGTCGACAGAATAAAGTAGTTTCAAGTGAAACCATATGCAAATTCCGCTAAACTCCCGCCCCGTGATCGCCGCCTTCTGTTGGGGTGGCGCCTACACGCCGATTCGATACTATTGACAGCTCGTACAGCACAGGCAGGGGAGACCAGAGTGACCAGCAAACATATCACCGTTATCAGGGGCGACGGCATTGGCCCGAGCATCGTCGATGCTGCCATCGCCGTCCTCGACGCCGCGGGTTGCGGCTTCGCCTACGACTATGTAGAGGGCGGCCTCAGCGCCCTGGAAAACAGCGGCGAACTCCTGCCCCAGGAAACCCTGGACGCCATCGAACGCAACAAGGTGGTGCTGAAAGGCCCGCTGACAACGCCCATCGGCAAGGGTTTCTCCTCCATTAATGTGGATCTGCGACAGCGCTTCCAGCTCTACGCCAACGTGCGCCCGGTGCTTTCCTTCCAGGGAACCAAGGCCCGCTACGACAACATCGACATCATCACGGTGCGCGAGAATACCGAAGGCATGTATTCCGGCAAGGGCCAGACCGTGTCCGACGATGACACCGTGGCGGAAGCACTCAGCGTGATCAGTCGCGGCGGCGCCGAACGGATCCTGCGCTTTGCCTTCGAGCTGGCGAAACGCGAGGGGCGGAGCAAGGTCACCGTGGTACACAAGGCCAACATCCTGAAGTCCACCTCGGGCCTGTTTCTCAGGGTGGCGCGGGAAGTCGCCAGCCACTACCCCGACATCAGCATGGTGGAAATGATTGTCGACAATGCCTGCATGCAGCTGGTGATGAACCCGGAACAGTTCGACGTGATCGTCACCACCAACCTGTTCGGCGACATTCTCTCCGATCTCTGCGCCGGGCTGGTGGGCGGCCTGGGTATGGCCCCGGGCGCCAATATCGGCACCGACTGCGCAATCTTCGAGGCGGTCCACGGCAGCGCCCCGGATATCGCCGGCAAGAACATCGCCAACCCCACATCGGTAATCCTGGCCTCCTGCCAGATGCTGGACTACCTGGCCATGGGGGACAAGGCCGCGAGGATCCGCGCTGCCCTGCGTGAGGTCATCGCCCGGGGCGAGCACACAACAGGCGACCTGGGCGGTTCGGCGAGCACCACCGAGTTCACCGCTGCGGTCATTGCCGCTCTGTAGTCCACCGCTGCAACGCGAGCGCTCAGGGTGAGCGGTACCGGTAGTAGCTGTCTATGTCCTCCTTCAGGACAATACCGGTACTGCGCACACTGCCGTAGATTGAGCGCTGGCGAACATACAGCGCCTCGGCGTGGCTGCTTTCGAGCAGATTCAGCGCCTCCTCCAGCGTGGCCTGGAAAGACACCGGCGCTACATCCCGGCGCTTGGCGGGAATGTCCAGCAAATCGATGGCCATCGGTGGTTCCTCGCTCTCAACCCCATCATCCGGTGGCTCTGTTTCCTCCAGGTAGCGGACCAGGTCTGCGGTCAGCATCAGCGCGACCGGGCCGCCGCTGCTGCCCGTGATCAACAGCCATTTGGGCTTCGCGGCCAGCACCTGGTTTACCGCCTCCCGATCCAGCCTGCGCGGCACCGACTGCATGCCCAGCTCCATGATCGCGGGCACCGCCACCCGCCGCAGCGCCTGGGTCACCGGCGAACTCTGGTAACTGAAACCCTGGGTCTTGAGCACCGACAGGAACACCGATTTCTTGCCGAATACTTCGCTGGTGACCAGGCTGGCAACGGTGATGGCAAGCATGCCGGGGAGAATGATGTTGGGATTGTGGGTCAGTTCCAGCAGCGCCATCAACGCCGCCAGCGGTGCCTGCAGGACAGCCCCCATCATGGCCCCCATGCCAAGCATGGCGTAGAAACCCACGGATGACGCGCCCTCCGGCGCATACCAGGCGCCGACCAAGCCCATCGCTCCCCCCAGCGCCGCCCCCGTCACCAGGGTCGGCCCGATAACACTGCTGGGCATGCCAAGCCCCACCGTGACCCCGGTCACCACCAGCTTCGCCACACCCACCAGCAACAGCGCGGAGAGCCCGATTTGCCCGTGGAACGTCCGGTTTACCGTGTCATAGCCGATCCCCATCACCTCCGGCACCAGAACTGCGAAGGGCACCGCAAAGCAGCCGGCGAGCAAAACGCGCAGGAATACCGGGCGACTTTCATACCGGCTCAGGCTGTCTATCAAATGGATGAAGCCGGCGGCCGCCACGCCGATGACGGCGGCAATTACCAGAATCCAGGGCAGCTCCCAGAGCGAATACATGCTCAGCAACGGCACCTGGAACGCGGGGTCTGCTCCGTACACCGCCTGGGTGAGCACCCCGGCGCTGACCGCAGCGAGGATGACCGGGGTAAACACCGCAATGGTGTACTCCATCATCACCACTTCCATGGCGAAGATCACGCCGGCGATAGGCGTATTAAAGGAGGCGGAAATGGCGCCTGCGACACCACAGGCGACCAGGGTACGGATACTGTTGTTGGGCAGCCGCATCCACTGCCCCATCAGGCTGGAGACAGCCGCTCCCAGATGCACGGCGGGGCCCTCCCGCCCAGCGGACTGCCCGGTGACGACAGTCCCCACACCCACCGCGAACTGGACCAGCGCACCGCGCAGGGTGATATAGCCCTGGTGATAGTTGAGCCGATGCATCACATTGGCCACACCAACCCGGCGATCGGCAGCACCGAGCCTGGCGAGGAACAGGCCAAGGACCACCGCCCCGGCCAGCGGCAGCAGGGCCCGGGCCAGGGTGCCCAGTTGCTCAAACGCCTCGCTGTCCCCACCCGGCAGAAAATAGCCGAGCGGCCACTCGATGGCGGCGCGAAAGACCAGGATGACAGCGCCGGTCAGCAGACCCGACAGCAGGCCGAGGACAGACAGCTGCAACAGGGCGTCTCCGCGTGACAGTCGACTGCTGATGCGCGCCGGCCATTTTTCCTCTCGCAGACCGCTCAACGGGCTGCGCCCGCTGTGGTACCGCTGGCACCGGGCCTCGCGCCCATCAGTGCGGCCACCAACATTTCAGGACCGACCATCCCTACAAACTCCCAGCAAACTGACGCAGAGAGGATACGATGCCAGCAACCGCGAACCAAGGGTGTTCTCGGCGCTCGCCTGGCACAACCACCAACGCGCTACCCTCTGTCTCGTCGGCATAGCGACCAGGGGGATTTGCCGACCCCTGCCCTTCGCAGCATTTTTTGCCGATTTACCGCATTCGTCGCATTCTTTCACTGCGCCGCGCTTGCTATTTGGCCAAATCTAGGTCAAGTCAGGAGTAGACTTCAATGGAAGTGCAGGACGAAGCAAAAAAGGGGATACCACCTCTGGCCCTGAATCCAGGTCACCAGGTAGAAAACTGGGGCAGTCAGTGCACTCGATCATAACAGTGTTTGGCAATCTGCACGCAGTAGCAGACCATTGATATTGCACTATATTTCTTGAGGGAGAGTAACCATGCGAAGAAGCCATATGTTCCACCCCACCGTCCTGTCAGGCGCAATCCTGCTGGCGATTGCGCCAACCGTTTCCGCCCAATCCTCAACGTCAGATCAACTGGAGGAAGTCGTGGTCAGGGGGCAAATTCAGGCCTTCCGTGGCGGCGTGCCGTTGGAGGAGACGCCACAGTCGGTGCAGATCGTCAGCGAAGACTTTCTTGGAGATTTAGGGATAACCCAGCTGGATGACGCATTAAATCTCTCCGGTAGCATCGCCCGCCAGAATAACTTTGGCGGCATGTGGGACCAATATGCCATTCGCGGTTTCGCGGGCGACGAGAACCTCCCGGGCGGATACCTGATCAACGGGTTCAGTGCGGGGCGCGGGTACAGCGGTCCGCGGGATTCGGCCAACATTGAGAAAATCGAAATCATCAAGGGCCCGGGCTCAGCACTGTACGGCCGCAGCGAACCCGGTGGTACGGTCAACCTGGTAACCAAGAAGCCACAGTTCGAGCAGGAAGGTTATATCCAGGTTTCAGCGGGGAGTTATGATACCTATCGCCTTGAGGGCGACTATACGAATGCGATCACCGACTCCGTTGCCTTTCGCGTCAACGGCTCCCATACCGACGCCGAAAGCTTCCGTGACACCATCAGCAGCAAGAAGACCGCGGTAACGCCCTCCATTGTCGCGCTGCTCTCTGATGCGACAACAGTCAGTTACGAGCTGGACTACGTGGATCAGGAAATTCCCTTTGACCGGGGTGTCGTTGCGGTCAATGGCGATCCAACCGCTCTTCCTCCTGAACGTTTCCTGGGTGAACCGGCAGACGGGCCCATGAGCATTGAGGCCACCGGTCAGCAGTTGATGTTGAAGCACGAGTTGGCCAGCGACTGGAGCATCATTGGCGCCGTCAGCTATCGCGAATCCACGATGAAGGGTTTGTCCAGCGATACGGAGCTGTCTCCCAGCCGCCAGTTATTCCTGTCACAGCCAGAGCGCCAACTGCTCAATCGCCAACGCCGGGGGCGCAATTACGATACCACGGACCTGTCAGGCCGCTTTGAGCTCTCCGGATCAGTAGACATGGGCACTTTTACCCACAACCTGATTATTGGTGCGGACGCCTACGATTACGAGTTGGACTATGAGCAGGACCGTTGGCGCGCAAGCCCCGGCAGCGATATCTACACCATCAACCCTTTCGCTCCCGTCTATGGTGCCACCGATCCACTTCCCGAGCTGACACCACAGAGCTATTACATTGAGACGCAGGAAAACTGGGGGGTCTATTTTCAGGACCAGGTAGACCTTACCGACCACTGGCGCATCATGGCGGGCATTCGCTATGATGACTTCGAGCAGAGCATTGAGCAAAAGCTTTCCGATGGGGCCAGCTCCCAGTCGCAGACATCTGTCAGCCCCAGGGTCGGCGTGGTTTACGAAATATCCCCCGGTCGGCAGATATACCTTTCTTATGCGGAAGGATTCCGCCCCAATGGCGGGAGTGATGCCTTTGGGAACGGCTTCGATCCTGAAGAAAGCAAATCCTATGAGATAGGGGTCAAGTGGGGCACGCCCGACGGAAGACTCTCCAGCACGGTCGCGCTTTTCCGCGCTGAAAAATCCAATATCCTGAGTGTCGACCCCGTCAACGCCGGCTTCTCGGCAGCACTGGGTGAGGCGGAAAGCCAGGGGATTGAAATTGATTTCAATGGCCAGGTCACGGAGAACCTGTTCGTGTGGTTCTCCTATGCTTATGTAGATGCAGAAACTGCCAACGAAACGGTCAACCCTGACTGGGTAGTGCCCATCCCGAAAGGCCAGTCCCTGATCAACGTTCCTGAACACAAGGCGAATTTGACGGTGACCAGGGACTTAACGTTCATGGGCTCGCCCGCAAGTGTTGGCTTCAGCGCGGACTACGTAGACGACCGCCTTGGCGAAACCATCGACCCGAGCTACATATTGCCATCCTACACGCTGGTCAAGTTGTTCAGCTCGCTCTCGCTGACACCCAACCTCAAGTTGCAATTCGAGGTAGACAACCTGTTTGATGAAGAGTACGCCGCGCAATCTTATTCGGCAGAATGGACCACACCGGGAGAACCAAGAACCTTCACGGTCAGAGCAAAGTACACACTGTAACCGGTATTGACAGGAGAAAGCTCGGCGAGCAACACAACCTGTAGGCACTACCCCCGCACAGCCAGGCGCTGTGCCCTGAAACCGGCGGGACTACTGTCCCGCCGGTTATTTTTGGCGAAATTCAAACAATGTCGAAACGTCAGACACTCACACTCCATCGGTGGCTGGGCATCGTGATACTGGTCCCGCTGTTGCTGCAAACCCTGACCGGTTTGATGCTGGTATACAAATGGCCGCTGGCCCGTTGGCTGGATTCTTCCGGCATGCAGAGAGCCACACAACACGTCGACAGCACTGCCGGCCAGATCGTGGACCGGGCGAGCGGGATATGGAGCGACAGCCAGATACGACGGCTGTACTTTCCGGATTCCGCCAGGGGGACGTTCTTTCTGCTACTGCAACAAGGGAACGGTGAGCGCTACTATGCCTCAATGGATCCCGGCGACGCTCGCGTCCTGCGCGAGGGGAGCATCTGGACATTCCCGGTGGAGGCCGCACTGCAGCTACATTTCCAGCCGCTGCCCGGCCGGAAGGGAACCACGCTGGTACTGCTGACCGGCGTCGGACTACTTTTCTTGATGGCTGTGGGCACAGTGGCATGGTGGCCCCGCAAGGGACGCTGGCGACAAAGTCTCGGCATAAAACGCGGACTCCGCCACAGACTGATGTTCCGCCAGCTTCATCGCACGCTGGGAATACTCATGCTGCCGGTATTCACGGTACTAGCAATCACTGGTTGCCTGATGGCAATGGAGATCGCTTTGCAGAAAGCCGGCCCCACGACAACGGGCATGCAGCAGGCGCCTGCGGCAGTCACCGGCGCTGACGTTGACACGGCAATTGCCCTGGCGCAGTCCGTGGTGCCCGGCGCCCAACTACGTGATATGAGCTTCCCTGAAGGCAATACCAAAGTGCAGTTCCATGCCCCCGAGAAGAACCAGCGAGCGGTGCACTCGGTACTGTTGGGAGGCAATCCGCTGCGCGTGCTGAAGTACGTGCCCGCAGAGGAAAACACGGCTTGGTGGGTTACCCTGCTGCCGATTCACAGCGGCGACATACTGCGCCCCTGGGGCCACTGGATTGTTCTCGGTGCCGGTTTCTGTCTCCTTGTTATCGGTAGTCTTGGCGCATGGCTCTGGCTACCGGAGCGGAAGACATGAAGCAGTTTATACGCGCCTTCGTGCCGCCGGCCGCCTCTCCCCGCCGGATCTCTCCTGCAGGGTCCGGCGACCTATGCTAAATTTCCGACAGCCGGCTATCGCCGGCGCCAGCTCGCTGGCAGTCAACCGACCGGGCTACGGAGGCCAGTACACATGCCAGACTTCAAACTGGATCGCATTGATATCAACATCCTCGCTGAGCTTCAGCGTAACGGCAGGATCACCAACACCGATTTGTCCGAAGCCGTTGCACTGTCTCCCAGCCCCTGTCTCGCACGGGTCAAACGTCTGGAGAAGCATGGGTACATTGTCGGTTACAACGCCCAGATAGCACTGGAAAAGCTTGGGGAAACTTCCACAGTCTTCACCGAGGTGACGCTTGGCGACCATCATCGGGAAGATTTCCAGAAATTTGAGCGACAGATCCTCACCGTGGACGAAGTCATTGAGGCCCACCTCATCAGTGGCGGCTATGATTACCTTCTCAAGTTCGTCACTCGAGGCATTGTGCACTACCAGGAGCTTATGGAGGAGATCCTGGAAAAAGACTTTGGTATCGCGAAGTACTTCAGCTACGTCGTACTGAAATCGCCGGTGGTGAAGCTGCATTATCCGCTGAGCACTCTATTCAAGGTAGGCCGGGAGTAACATGTGTCGATAGTGTACAAATCAGATACAGCACGCGGCGAAGCGTGGCGTGATCGCTTTGCCGAGGCGGCGCCAGATGTGCCGTTCAGGATCTGGCCAGATATCGGCGATCCTGAGGCCGTGGAATACCTGGTTGCGTGGCAACCGCCGGAGGACCTGTTCCAGCGCTTCCCCAACCTGCGCGTGGTGTTTTCCATCGGCGCGGGTGTCGACCAGTTTTCGCTGGGCGACTTTCCCCCCGACGTAAAGCTGGTCAGGATGCTGGACCCCGGCATTACCCAGAGCATGGTGGAGTACGTTGTCATGGCCACGCTGGCCCTGCATCGGGACCTTCCGGCT
Source organism: Haliea sp. (assembly GCA_041583655.1). Taxonomy (GTDB): domain Bacteria; phylum Pseudomonadota; class Gammaproteobacteria; order Pseudomonadales; family Halieaceae; genus Haliea. Next base: position 10,216 of record JBFHFJ010000011.1, read on the forward strand.
TACCTGCATGCGCAGCGCGAGCGGCGCTGGCAGGCGCTGCCGTCCAGGCCGGCCCAGGAGCGCACAGTGGGCATTATGGGCCTTGGCAATCTCGGCTGTGCGGTCCTCGCGCAGTTACACAGCCTGGGTTTTTCCCTGCGCGGCTGGAGTCGCTCCGAACACCAGATCGACGGCGTTCGCTGCTACGCTGGCCAGGATGGACTGGAAGAATTTCTCCCGGGCTGTGACATCCTGGTGTGCATGCTACCGCTGACCCAGGCCACCACCGGTATCCTTTGCACCAAAACCTTCGCTCAACTGCCCCGGGGCGCGAGCCTTGTCGGCGCCGGTCGAGGCGGGCACATGGTCGAAGCGGATCTGCTGGCGGCGCTGGACAGTGGGCAGCTCAGCGCTGCCGTCCTGGATGTGCTCAACGACGAGCCGCCGCCCGGGGATCATCCTTTCTGGCATCATCCGCAGATCTTGCTGACGCCACATATTGCCGCTACGACCCGGGTAGAGACTGGCTGCTCTGTACTGCTTGAAAATGTCCGCCTGCACCAGGCGGGCCTGGCCATACCGGGTGAGGTGGACCGACTCAGCGGGTACTGACTACCGTAAAGGCTAGCAGGAGCTGGGCATCAACCCAGCTCACCCTGGCACATATACTTGGTTTGCAGGTAGTCATCCAGTCCCTGTTGCGAGCCCTCGCGTCCGTAGCCGGAATCCTTGATGCCCCCAAAGGGAGCTGCTTCACTGGCCACGACAGACGCGTTGATACCCAGGACCCCCACCTCAAGCAATCCTGCCACGCGCCAGATCCTGGCCGGATCTCGGGTATAGAAATACGCCGCGAGGCCGAACGCGGTGGCATTGGCGCGAGCCACGACCTCGTCTTCACTGTCAAAGCGGAACAGGGGAATCACCGGCCCAAACGTTTCCTCGTGGCACAGCAACATGTCTTCGCTGGCCTCAGCGAGCACGGTTGGCGCGTAATAAAATGGCCCGGAGGCAACAGCATTGCGCACCGCATCGCCACCGGTTACCAGAGTGGCGCCTCGGGCGACAGCATCGCGAACATGGGCGTCCACTTTCGCTACCGCTCTGGCATTGATCAGCGGGCCGACTTCTGCGGCGGGGAGAGAGGCCGGACCAATGTGCAAGGCCTCCACCGCGCTTTTCAGCTTTTCGGTAAAACGCTCGTAGATTGCCGATTGTACATAGACGCGGTTAGGACAGACGCAGGTCTGGCCGCTGTTGCGGAACTTGCCCCGCATCAACCCTTCCACCGCCGCATCGATGTCCGCATCATCAAACACAATGAAGGGCGCGTTTCCACCGAGCTCCAGCGACAGGCGTTTCAGGGTATCGGACGACTCCCGGGCCAGGTGCTTGCCCACCGCGGTGGAACCGGTGAAGGTGATCTTGCGTACCCGTGCGTCGTGCAACCAGCTCGACACTGCCTCCGGAGTCTGCTCGCGGGAGGCAGAAATGATATTGATAACACCCGCCGGGACACCCGCTTCCGCCGCCAGCTTGACCAGCGCGAGCGCCGTCAATGGCGTGTCCTCGGAGGGCTTGGCGACCACCGTACAGCCTGCAGCCAGCGCTGGAGCGATCTTCCGGGCGATCATGGCCAGCGGAAAGTTCCAGGGCGTAATGGCAGCTACAACTCCCACGGGTTCACGCACCGCCATCTGCCGGCGACCGGGCATCAGCAAAGGCAGGATATCGCCATTGCTGCGCACCGCCTCTGCGGCAAACCATTCGACATAGGACGCGCCGTAGGCAACTTCTCCCCGAGCCTCGACCAGTGGCTTGCCCTGTTCGAGGGAAATCAAACGGGCGAGATCCTCGGCATGCTCGAGAATCTTGCCGTGCCAGCGCTGCAGCAACTGTGAACGCTCACGGGCGGTACGGGCACGCCACGCCGGAAAGGCCGCTGCCGCTGCGTCGGTTGCGGCGAGGGCGTCTTCGCTGCCACTGTCCGCCACTTCGGTAAAAACGCTGTCCGTGGCCGGGTTCCTGACTTCAAACCAGCGTTCTGTCCGCGGATCCACCCAGGCGCCGTTGATGTAGTTCTGACGACAGACCAGGTCCTGGCGTTGCAGATCGAGACAAAGCAGATCCTGCGCTTGGGCGATACTTGTTACCGGGTTCATTGATCAGGTTTCCTTGCTTACCAGAGCGGCGATCGCCGCGCCCATTTCAGAAGTTGTAGCGTTGCCTTTCAAGTCACCGGTGCGCGGCCCGTTCGCCAGGACTTTGGCGATGGCTGCGACAATGGCATCGTGGGCTTCGCGCGCGGGCCCGGAGCCGCGACCGAGAAAGTCGAGCATGAGGGCACCCGACCAGATCATCGCCACCGGATTCGCTATATTGCGCCCGCTGATGTCGGGTGCCGAACCGTGCACCGGTTCGAACAGTGACGGAAACCTGCGCTCCGGATTGAGATTCGCCGATGCCGCAAGCCCAATGGTGCCGGTACAGGCCGGTCCCAGGTCCGAGAGGATGTCGCCGAACAGGTTGGAGGCAACCACGACATCAAAACGCTCAGGCTGCAGTACAAAGCGGGCACAGAGAATGTCGATGTGCTGCTTGTCCCAGGTAATGTCCGGATACTCCGCCGCCATGGCTGCTGCCCGGTCGTCCCACCAGGGCATGCTGATGGCCATGCCGTTGCTCTTGGTGGCGACCGTGAGTTGCTGACGCGTGCGCCGCGAGGCCAGCTCAAACGCATAACGCAGCACGCGGTCAGTGCCGATGCGGGTGAAGACGGACTGCTGCAGGACCACTTCACGCTCGGTACCCTCGAACATGATGCCGCCAATCGCAGAGTATTCTCCCTCGGTATTTTCACGCACCACGAGAAAATCGATGTTGGCGTCACTTGCCAGCGCAGCGGGCACACCTGCGAAAGTACGCACCGGGCGGAGGTTGATGTACTGGTCAAACTCCCGACGAAAACGCAGGATTGAACCCCAGAGTGACACATGGTCGGGCACGGTATCCGGCCAGCCGACCGCGCCGAAATAGATGGCGTCGATGCCTTCCAGTTGCTGCTTCCAGTCATCTGGCATCATTTTGCCGGTGCGGCTGAAATAATCGCAGTTGCCCCAATCGATGTGCCGGTAGTCAAGCTGCAGGCCGAACCTGGCCGCAGCGGCGTCCAGCACGCGCAGGCCCTCTGGCATGACTTCCTTGCCGATACCATCGCCGGCAATGACCGCTATCGCAAAGCGCTCGCCACCCTGAGTCATGCCACCGCCCTGACGATATCCGCCTGACCAAGCAGTGCATCCAGGCTGCGGGTGAGGCGCTCAAACAGAAAGTCGAACTCACTCTCGGTAAAGCACAGTGCGGGCGCAAAACCCAGGATATTGTCACCAAAGGCCCGGAAGATGATCCCGTTCTCATAGGCAATACTGCTCAGTCGCTCGCTCAGCTTGAGGGCGGGGTCGAATGGCTTGCGGGTATGCTTGTCGGCCACCAGTTCCAGCGCACCCAGAAGACCGCGGCTGCGTGCATCACCGACCAGCGGATGATCAAGCATGCGCTGCAGGTGCGCTTCAAAGTATGGAGCTACAGCCTGGCCCCGGGCCAGGAGCCCGCCCTCCAGGTAGAGGCGCAGCACTTCAAGTCCTACCGCCGCACTTACCGGGTGTGCAGAGTAGGTCTGCCCGTGCCCCACCAGCCTGTCGCCAGCCGGGCCGTCGGCGATGGTGGCGTATATCTCTTCCGACATCAGCAGTGCGCCCATTGGGGCGTAGCCCGCCGTCAGCCCCTTGGCCACCGTCATCATGTCGGGTTCGACACCTTCGGCTTCGCAGGCGAACAGCGGCCCGGTGCGGCCAAAGCCGGTAATGACCTCGTCCGCCAGCATAAGAATGCCCAGGTCCCGGCACGTGTCCTGCATTGCCCGCAGCCACCCCTTGGGTGGCACGACTACCCCACCGGAACCCATGATCGGCTCGCAGAAGAAGGCGGCCACTTTGTCCGCACCCAGGGACTCGACCTTATCGCGCAAGTGCCGGACAGACTCGGCGATTAGCGCCGCGGGATCATCACCCAGCGGATTGCGATAGGCATAGGGACAGGGAATGTGGTGCTGGTTGTCCCGCGGCACATCGAAATTGTAGTGGAAGGCAGGCAACCCGGTCATGCCCGAGCCTACCGCGCTGGAGCCGTGATAGCCACGCTCAAGGGCAATGAAGTGCTTGCGCTGCGGCTGCCCGAGACTGTTGTAGTAGTGTGTGATGTAGCGGATCGCCCCATCTATCGCATCAGACCCACCCAAACTGAAGTAGACACGCTGCAGTGAGTTCGGGCTCAGCTCCACCAACCGGGCCGCCAGTTCAACGGCGGGCTGGGATCCAAAACTGAAGTAGCCCGTGGCGTAGGGCAGTCGCTGCATCTGTTCCATCGCGGCATCGACGATGCTCTGCTGCCCATAGCCGACGTTGACACACCACAATCCGGCAAACGCATCGAGCAACCGATTGCCGTGGATATCCTCAAGCCAGGACCCTTTGCCTGACTGGAGTATGGTGACGCCCTTGCTTTCATGGGCCCGAAAGTTGGTAACCGGATGAATCAGGTGCCGCCTGTCCAGATCCGCCAGATGTGATTTTGTCATCATCGAAATCCGAGTTGCTTGGTTCATGGTGGCGTCGGCATCAACCAACGCACTGCGTGCAAACCCTGAGTCAGCGTGGGTTTTCTGCAAAGTATGTTAGCCAACCGAGAGCCGCGAGTGATGTCGTAGGGGCCGGGCTGATAACGGGGAAATACCGTTTTTCCGGGCGAGCTGGCATTTTCTGCCGGAGGAGATGACAGAAGCTCACTCCGGGCCCAAGACGGATGTCAACAACGCGGTAATCAGCAGAACGCTCGCCACCAACAGGGTTTCGACAGCAATGGAAAGGCGCAGCTTGCCGCAGGAGCGGGCATCTGCCAGGGCGGGCACCAGGCGCCAGCGATGCAGCGCCGCCAGGAACAGAATCCCCAACACCAATAGCAGCTTGACAGTAAAGCCCATCCCGTAAGCCGAGGTAACAAGCTCTCGTGGCGAATCCAGCAGCACCAGCAGCAACGTGAAACCCGCTGCCAAAAGTGCGGGTACCAACCATAGCGCCACCGAACCGAATCCGTGCAGCATGATTCTGAGTGGCCCGGGCGGGAGCCTGCCGCAGGCAAGCCACAGCGGGTACAGTGCCCCCGCCCAGCACAGAGCCAGTACAACGTGCAGGGCGAGGACTGCCCGGCGCAAGCCATCCATTTCCGCGGTGTGGCCCACCTGGGTAAATGACCAGCCCGTCAGCAACAATCCCGCAGGGCACAGAACCAGATACACCGACAGACCGCCCGCCGTCTTGCCCGGGCTAGACGCAAGCCACAGAGCCGCCAGGGGCAAGGCGATGCCCAGCACCCTCAGTGCGCTGGAGGTGCCTATTGGACTACTCCACAGAAAGCCCAGCAGGTCGCGATCGAGCATTCCCTTCAGTCCGGCATCGGCGAAAGCACCCGTGTGCAGGAAAAAGCCGGCTACCACTGCCGCCACGCCAACGCTGCCAAGCGCCATAAGTCGCTTGCGCAAAAAGCCGGCAAGCACCGCTTCGTGGGGGTGTCGGGCTGCAATTGCCACCAACATGATGATGCCGCCGCTGGCTGCCGCCTGGCCGATGTACATCAGCCATCTGGCGGCCACCAGCGCGAGATCCCAGGTATTCATTGTCGCTCCTGAGCCGTTAGCGTCAGTCGCTGCCGACAGTGAACCCCAGCGTACCACTCATCTTGTGACTATCGCCCCCCATCACTGTCCACTCGACCCGGTAACTGGCCGGCGCCAGTATCGGCAGAGGCACCCTGAAGCTGGTGGCAGCACCGGCCGTGCGATACTTCCCAAGGTCTATGGCGGCACCGTCAACTGGGCTCAGCGCCAGCTTTACCAGGTGCACGGGCATGGGAAACTCGAGCACCAGCACCTCAGGACTGTCGAGCAGTGCTGCACCATCCGCGGGCGAAGAACCGGAGAGACCCGTGTGCGCCGAGGCTCCCAGTGCACATAGCAACAACAGCAGCGCTACTCCGGCTCGCAGTTCCGACATGGCTTGGCTCATTTGTCTGTCTCCCGCTTGTGATTGGCATCAGGATAACGCTGTAATACCGGCGCCGGATGCCGAGTTTCAGTGCTGCACTGACGTCTTCTGCCTATTCCCCGTCCCGGCGCAGCAAAAAGTTGCGCCCGACCGGAAACGACCACAGAACAAAATTCCAGCGCTTTCGAGGCTTCAGCAGCAAACACAGCCAGTAGACCAGAAAAACGGCATATTATTTGCCTTCATGAGAGGTAACCTTAGGACAGTGAAAAGTGTGCCAATATAACGAACCAGTGGGGAAATACTCCTATGAGCCTTGCAGCCACAACCGCGACGCCAAGTACAGCGAACACGACGACAGCCGCCGTCATCAAATCACGAATTGCGTCTATCGATGTTATGCGGGGTCTCGTTATCGTGCTCATGCTGGTAGATCACGTCCGGGAGAAACTCTATCTGCATGTGCAGGTAGGGGATCCCATGGACGTGCAGAACACATCCGCAGAGCTGTTTTTTACCCGCATGACCGCGCATCTCTGTGCGCCGACCTTCGTCTTTCTCACCGGCCTGTCCGCCTGGCTCTACTCCCACCCGGCCATGGGTACCAGATCGCCCAGTGGGTTTCTGTTCAAACGCGGACTGTTCCTGGTCTTTATCGAACTCACCCTGATCAATTTCGCCTGGTTCGGGACCTACAATACTCTCTACCTGCAGGTGATCTGGGCGATAGGGCTCAGCATGATTGCCCTGTCCGTGCTGGTCAGATTGCCCTACTGGGCAATTGGCGGGCTGGGGGCACTGATAGTGTTCGGGCACAATTTCCTGTCCCCTATCCAATTTGCGCCCGGTGAGTTCGGCTACAGCCTGTGGACGATTCTCCATGATCGGGGCATTCTGGTCGCCGATGGGCCGGTAGTCGTCAAGGTCAGCTACCCGGTATTGCCGTGGATTGGGGTCATATTGCTGGGCTATTTCGCCGGCCCCCTGTACTCCCGCGCCACCGATATGGTAGCCAGGCGCAAAGGTCTGCTGGCGCTGGCCGCGGCCTGTCTCGGCCTGCTGGCTATCCTGCGCGGGTTCAACATCTACGGCGAAACACTGCCCTGGGTGCAGGGCGATACCGCTGTGCAGACGGTCATGTCCTTTGTCAACTTCACCAAGTACCCCCCGTCGCTGAACTTCCTGCTGCTGACCCTGGGGATTGCATTCCTGCTGCTGGCCTGGTTCGAAACGAAGAAAAACGTCATCGTGGATGCCCTGGAAACCTTTGGTTCCGCGCCGATGTTCTTCTACATCGTCCACCTTTACGTCTTGTTGATTGGCTACCAGATCCTACTGGCCATTTACGGGCCCACCCAGGGAGAACTATTCGGTGTCGATAACTTCTACTGGGTCTGGATCACGTCGGCACTGATGACGGTGGCGCTCTACTACCCGACCAGGGTATTCGCGAAATTCAAGCACACTACTGATATGGCCTGGGTGAAGTACTTTTGAACGCCAGGACAAAGACAGATTTCGCCCATCCGATCTCCGTGCGGGAGATGCACGTGGCCGACGTTGCTGCGGCGAGGTCACTCTCAAAGCAGCAGGGATGGCCGCACACTGAGGAAGACTGGGCAATGCACCTCGCACTGGGCAGTGGCTGTGTTGCCACACTCCGCGACGGCAGCATTGTTGGCACCGCCCTCTGGTGGAAATATGGCCACAGTGCGGGTGCGCTGGGTCTGGTCATCGTCGACCCCGATTTTCAGGGGCGCGGTATAGGGCAACGCCTGCTGTCCAGTGCGCTGGCTAGCCTGGGACAGCGCAATGTGCAACTGGTGGCAACCCGGGCCGGCATGGCTCAGTACCTGCGCGCAGGGTTCCAGCCTCTTCGCCAGATCGTTCAACTGCGGGGTCAACCGGGTGCGCTGCAGCACCCTGTCGCGCCCCGACTGACACTTAAAACCGTCACCGGAGCCGACGTTCCTACCCTGGAGAATCTGGACGCCGCTGCCACGCGGATGCATCGCGGCCCTTTGCTGCATTCGCTAGTACAACGCGGAGGAGGATATCTTCTTGAGCGCGACGGCCACCCGGTCGGTTTTGCCCTGCAACGACGGGGCGGCCAGGGCACTATCGTCGGCCCGGTTGTCGCCCGCGACCAGGCAGATGCACAGGTTTTGATCTCGGAATTGCTGGCAGGCGCAGCCGGCTTGCACCGCATCGATATCCCCCGGGAAGCCGGTGCGCTGATCAGCTGGCTGCAGAAAGGCGGCCTGATCGAGGTCGACGAGGGTACCTTGATGCAAAACGGAGCGCTGCGCATGGCACCGGCGGTACCGTTACACTGCTACGCACTGGCATCACAGGCGCTTGGCTAACATGTTTCGAGTGCTCTTGGTGTTGTGCGTTCTCTCCGCCGGCTGGATACTCGCCAACGCACCCACTACACCCCCCCCCTCTCCGTCGGCGATGGAACTCTTTGCCAGCGACCCTGGCACCGAACACCATGGCACTCATTCCCATCAATCCTGCGACATCAACTGTTTCGGCTGCGGCCATTCCGTGCACGACATGTGCCCAAGCACCCTGCTGTTGAGGGGCGGCCTGCAACAACAGATCGCCATCCAGCGCGCGCCGGTAACCGTACGCCAAGGATACCGCCACGCCCTGCTCAGACCCCCCATAGGCACAGCACCCTCACTGGCCTGACCCCAGCGGAGCTCGCGGCCCGCCTGCCTGCCAGGCACCAGAGCTTTCCCTGCCATCGAGAATCCGAGATCGCATCCGGAGCAAGCCCAGAAGGGCGCATCCGGCTTGTGGATGACATATCAAGAGGAGTACAGCACCATGCAACGCCTATCTTTTTTCACTTTGTTTACCGCCCTGGCCACCATGTCGTTTCAGGGAGCAGCAGAAGATGACATCGGTTTCAGCTTCATGCTGGATGAGCTGGAATATATTGTTGATGACGGTGCGGATCCTGTCGCCTGGAGTGCGGCTCTGGCTGTGGGCACCAGCGAGCGCCAGTTGTGGCTGGTCTCCGAGGGCGGCCATAACCGGGGCTCACTGGAGGAACACGAAGTACATGCCTTTGTCGCCCAGAGTATTGGCGAGGCAACTACGCTGACCGTGGGCTGGCGCGGAGATCTCAAGCCCGAACCCGACCGGGACTGGGGTATGCTGGGCTTGGAGAACACCTGGGCCTTCGACATCGAGACCTCTCTGGCAACCTATTTCGGGCGCGGCGGTGACACCGCCCTGCGCTTCAAGCTGGGGCGCGAATTCTCATTGGCGCCAGCATGGACCCTTGTGCCGGAGCTTGAAACGAACGCTTTTGGCCAGACAGACCTGGAAACAGGCGTCGGCTCGGGTATCGCCGACATCGAAATTGCTACCCGACTGTTCTATACCGCAGCTGATTTTGCCACGGTGTATGTCGGTGCAGTCTGGGCCCAGCCGCTGGGCAACACCCAGGATATCGCCCGGGCCGAGGGCGAAGGCGGCAGTGAATCATCCATCATCTTCGGCTTTTCCTTCGAGTTCTGAAGCACAAAAAAAGGGGCCCGCTGGGCCCCTTGCAAAGAAAAACCAATTACTCCGGCAGGATGGGCAGCACAAATGACAAAGTAGCAAAGTGCTCGATCTCATTTATGCGCTGCGGCTCATCGGGCGGGCCGACGTAGGTAGCACCAATTACGTTCAGCCCCTGATTACGCACACGAATGGTAACGGTGCCATCTTCACCGGTAGTCCAGGGCTGCTGATCGGGATCATTGACAAAGTCGTTCTTGATGTATGCCCCTGAAACAGGCTTGCCTTCAAATAGCACCCGAATCTTCAGGTGGTCGCCGATCTGTACTGGCATACCGTCGCCGTGCAAATCGTACTTGCCGTCACGCAAAGCCGGCGTGCCCTCTGCCACAGGGATGATTTGAAGTTTCTGCGTAGGCAGGCTCGGAATGTCTTTCGGCAGCATGCCGCGGTAGTGAACAGCATACTTGTAGGTCTTCTGCGAAATTATCGCATCAGGAACCTCATCCTTGCCCTTGGCATGCCATTTCCCGTCCGCTGTCTTGCTCCAGATGCCGTTGTTCATGACAGCCGATACGGCGACCGGAAAATCATCGCCGCCAACAAGCACCATAGGGCCGGCTGTTATCAATTCGGCATCAACCTTGTTCCAGCTTTGGTCATAGCCGGTAAAGCTCTCAATCTTGGGTAGACGCTTGACCATATCAAGATCATCGGCGCCAACACCGTAGACCATGGCCAGCTGGTTGGCACGCTGCGCAAACCAGATACCGTGTGCCTGAACTGATGTCGCGGCAAGCGTGCTCAACATGACGGCAGTAACTGCCAGTAATTTTGGTAAATGTTTCATAGTGACTCCAATCGTTCGTGAGGTTTTTTAGACGTTGAGGCAGTGCTATATCCCTGTCTCAATTTTTGCTGGAATCGGCATGGAGTTTACTGCTGTTAACCATGCCTGGGCATCGACTACTCCGGTTGATAGATCTTGTTGTAGAAACCGCTTACCTGAACGTGAATACTCACCTCCTCTTCCCCGGTGTTCTGCCAGTACCAGCCATGGGTGCCATCGAAGTGCGCGGTAAAAGCTCCCTGACCGGAGCTCTGCTGTTTTTCCTTCCAGTAGCTGGTGAACTCGTCGGCCGCAGCACCGTGCTCTTCACCATGCATGTCGACAAACAGATTCTGACCCGCATCAGTTGACCAGGAAAACACCAATGCCTGCCCTGTCTTCATATCCGCTTTCAGCTCGACACCTTCATAGGCCGGCAACACAATGGTGCGCTCATGGGTCGCAAACGCACCGCTGACGCGTGCGACTGCTGGACCCTCTGCAGAACCTGTAGCGCCCGCGTCTTCAGGTGTTATATCGGGTTCCGACTCACTTCCATTGAGAACGGTCAAACCCAGGGCGCCGCCGATGCCGGTTGGATCGACGCCGTACTCCGCCGGCAGAACCGCAACCACGAGAATAACAATGGCAACCGCGATTGCGATCAGCGTGGCCTTGGTCAGCTGCCTGGCGCTTGGTATGGGTTGATCAGTCAACTGCTGCATTTGCTATTACCTTTTGTCAATTAATGAAGTATCCGGTGGCCTGGTAGCCCATTAACACAAAGCCCGCAGTCATCACCACCGCATTGGTGAGGAACGCATGTTTGATGAAGCCCTCGCTGGTACGCCAAACGCTCATGGCAATCAATATGGCTGACAGCGCCAATAATTGGCCGATCTCGACGCCAACATTGAATGCCAGAATATTCGGCACCAGGCCATCCTCGGACAGCGTATAGTCTTGCAGCTTGGTCGCCAGGCCGAAGCCATGGAAAAAACCAAATATCAGTACGGCGGCCTTGGTATTGGGCTGATAGCCGAGTATGCGTCGAAAGGCGCCCATGTTGTCGAGCGCCTTGTAAACTACTGACAGGCCGATAATGGCGTCGACTATATAGGGGTTGACGTGTGTTCCACTCAGCACACCGTAGAGCAGAGTCACGCTGTGACCAACTGCAAAAAGAGTTACATAGATGCCGATGTCCTTGACGCGATACAAAAAGAAAATAACACCAAATAGAAATAGCAGGTGATCGTAACCAGTCACCATATGCTTCGCGCCGAGATAGGTGAAGGGAATCAGGTTCCAGCCCGCACTCTGTTCCATAAAGGCACCGTCACCCTCAGCGACACCGTGGGCCATGGCGTCGGCACCCAACAGGGTGAGCAGAACAAGCATTACACAGGCAAGTAGTTGGTGTAACTTCGGCGCCCAGGCGCAATGACAATAACTAAACATGAGTCACCTTGGTGTGGTTGTTATCGAGCGCTTCTATTCGATGCTGAACCTGCTACCGACTTTGGTGTAGCCATCTGACAGCGTCACCACTACCAGCACACTGGCACCAGCGGGGAGATCAATGTCTGAGGCCGCCAGGGTCATTGCGCCTGCTGGCTTGAGTGCGACTTCGGACTTTTCTCCATTATTGTTCACTGTGAGCTTGCCAGTCATACCCTCGGTTTCGTAGGGAATCGTGTCGTCATATACATACACAGTTACACCTTCAGCGGTCTCAACCAGTTCGAAGGTCCAGTCTCCCGAGACCGTCAGTACGCCCCCGTGTTGGGGATCTGACAGACCGTGAGCGTAAGCGTTGTTAAACGACAGCAGAGCGATACTGAGGATTGCGGCGACAGGGAATGACTTCATGGCATATAACTCCAGGCAGTGGATTAGCTGCATTGACGGTAGCACAGGATTTTCAGCTTAATGTTGCAAAATCGGGCTGGAGTGCAGTCAAAGCTGCTGAAGTCCGACACTCCGCTGTACGGATATCCGGCTTGAAAAGTGTTCACTTCACTCGACTCGGGTTTTGCGCCAATCTCTGGGCATAGTCAGAATATGCGGCTGGAGAATGTCTTCCAGCTGCTCCCGGGTCAGTAGCCCCTGCTCAATCACCAGTTCCGCCACCGAACGGTTCTGGACCAGTGCGGCGGTGGCGATGGCGCCGGCATTGCGGTAGCCGATGTGGGGGTTCAGGGCCGTCACCAGACCGATGGAGTTTTCCACCTGCGAACGCAAGCGCTCCGCATTGGCGGTAATTCCCTTCACGCAGCGCTCATTGAGTGTTGCGCAAGCGCTCTGCAGATGACTGATACTCTTGAACAGGCTGTGCGCAATAATCGGCTCGAAGGCATTGAGCTGTAGCTGACCGGCTTCAGCGGCAAAGCTGATCGTGACATCATTGCCGATCACCTCGAACGCCACCTGATTCACCACCTCGGGAATCACCGGATTCACCTTGCCCGGCATGATGCTGGAACCCGCCTGCACAGGCGGCAGATTGATCTCATTGAAACCCGCGCGGGGGCCGCTGGACAACAGGCGCAGGTCATTGCAGGTTTTCGACAGCTTTACCGCCACCCTCTTCAGCACCCCGGACAGCTGCACGAAGACGCCGCAATCCTGGGTCGCCTCAATCAGGTTGGGAGCGGTCTTCAGCGGCAGCGCGGTAATATCAACCAGATGCCTGCACACTGCCCGGGCGTATTCGGGATGGGTGTTGATCCCGGTACCAATGGCGGTCCCGCCGAGATTGATCTCGCAACACAGCGCCATGGCTTCCCGCAGGCGTTCAATATCCTCTTCAAGCATGTCGCTGTAGCAGCTGAATTCCTGACCCAGGGTCATGGGCACCGCATCCTGCAACTGCGTGCGACCCATTTTCAGTACCGACTGAAAGTCCCTGGCCCTTGCCGCAAACGAGGCGCGCAGATCGTCCATGGCGGAGATGAGGCGGAGTATGCCGAAACATGCGGCCAGCTTGATCGCTGTGGGATACACGTCGTTGGTGCTCTGGCTCAAGTTTACGTGCTCGTTCGGGTTCAGGTGATCGTAATCGCCCCTGGAGCGACCGAGCTCCGCCAGCGCGAGGTTGGCAATCACTTCGTTCGCATTCATATTGGTCGACGTGCCTGCCCCGCCCTGAATGACATCCACAACAAACTGATCCAGGTATTCCCCGCGGCGCAGGGTCTCGCAGGCCGCAGCTATGGCGTTGGCGCGACCTGTATCGAGTAGTCCAAGCTCGTGGTTGGCAGCCGCGGCCGCCTGCTTTATGCAGGCCAGGGCAACAACCAGATCCGGATAGACCGAAACCGGGATCCCGCTGATCGGAAAATTCTCCACAGCGCGCACCGTGTGAATGCCATACCAGGCGGACGCAGGCACGTCGCGGCTACCCAGAAGATCATGTTCTTCGCGCACGGGGGTTTGCCCGTCCTCGCAGAGCTTGCGCAGATCAACGCGGGCCTGCAAGGCGGGGGTGACCTCGGTCTCACTCATGGGCAATATCCACCAGGGGCAACAGTATTATGCGAAAGTGAAGCGCGACAATTTGTAATGGGAAAGGTCAATGGGGGTTGCCCCGGTGGCAATCAGTTCCGCCAGGGTCTCGCCCACGCCGGGACCGATCTGGAAACCGGAACCGGAAAACCCGAACCCGTAAAACAGGCCACTGACCTTTTCGCTGGGTCCGAGCACCGGCTGGCCGTCAGGCAGGTATCCCTCGGTACCACTCCAGACACGGATGATGTTCAGCTGGCCGATGGCCGGCACCAGCCGGCGGATTTCTTCAATTTGGGCAAGGGTATTCTGCGGCCGAACATGGGTGTGCCCGGTCGTGGAGTAGCCCGGAGCCTTATTGCCTCCACCGACAATAATGTTCCCGCGGGGAATCTGCCGACAGTACACAGACTCTTTGGCCACTGCAGTGTAGACGCCCAGGGAAGGCGCGATACCGTAGGTGACCGGCTCGGTCACTGACATGGTCGGCCCCCAACTGACCATGGGCACGGGCTCACCAAGCTGGGAACTGAGCTCGCTCGCCCAGGCACCGGTCGCCAGCACCAGCACGGGTGCTTTGTAGAGGCGCTGATTGGCGCTCTCCACCCGAAAATCCTCCCCTGATTTCTCGACCGCGATGATGCGGGTGCCTTCCTCCACGAGCGCCCCGTGGCGTCGCGCAGCCCGGGCAAAGGCCGGTGCTGCGAGACGAGGATTGGCGTGGCCGTCCTCGACCGACACTGAACCAGCCATCACCTCCGGCCCGAGGAACGGAAACCTCGCCTGCAGCTCAGGTGCCTCGAGGTACTCCAGATGCAGTCCGTACTCCCTCGCTTCCACGGCGTACTGCTCCATCCGCGCCGCGTCCTCCTCACTGCCGCGGTAGCACACGCGGATATGGCCGGACTGCAGATACTCGACATCCGACTCCAGCAGTGACCTGGCACGTCGCCAGACAGCACTGGACCGATTCGCCAGTGGCAGCTGATACAGAGGGCGGCCCTGGCGGCGCACGCCACCGTAGTTTGTCCCGCTGGCATGCTGCCCCATCAGGTCGCGCTCAAGCAGCGTGACAGATAGTCCGCGCTGGGCCAGAAAGAAAGCAGTGGACGCCCCCATGATACCGCCACCCACCACAATCACGTCGCTGCACCGGGCTCTCATGACGCGTCCTCGAGGGTTATGGGCAGCGGTTTCACCGGTGCCTGACCGCGCAGCCGACCAGCTTCCTGAATCTGCGCCTCGCTCGCACTGGCGATGATCTCGGCAGAGGCATTGCCGCAAAAACGGCCCTGGCAGCGCCCCATGCCAACCCGGCTGAAGGCCTTGGCGCGATTGACTTCACGGCTACCCGTTGCCGCCAGGGTAGCGCGCAGCTCACCCACGCGGATGGCTTCGCAGCGGCATACTATGGTGTCGTCAGTCAGCTCGCCGGCAAACTGCCAGGGCCAGGGAAAGGCCTGGTTGAGACCGCGCGCAAAGCGCTGCAGTTGCTCGAGTTTGCGGCGCAGCACATGCATCCTGGAAATATCGACGCCGAAGCCGGCATCCTGCAGCGCAGCCAGCGCCGCCAACTCCCCGCTCGCTTCAGCGGCATCGGCTCCCAGCACCCGGGCGCCATCGCCCGCCAGGTAAACATCATTGACGCTGCTGCGGCCATCGAGGTCAATGCGCGGCAACCATTGCCGGGTGGGCTGGTCAAACCGGAACTCGCAGCGCGCCAGATCCGCGAGCTGGGTCTCAGGACGCAGGTGATAGCCCACGGCCACCGCGTCCGCGGCAATGGTGCGAACTTTTCCAAACGCGTCGCGAAAGCTCACCCCGCTGACGCCGGCGTCGTCGCTGCCCTCTATGGCCACCGGCGTAATACCATTGCGAACCGGCACCCGGGCGCGGTACAGGGACGCCGTCAACAGCATCCCTTTCCAAAGGGCGCGCGGCTGGGCCAGCAGCCTGGGCAACGCGGCCACCCGGCGCCACAGCGGCGACGTATCGAGCACCGCGGCAACGGTGGCGCCGGCAGCGACGTACTGAGCTGCGACCAGGTAGAGCAGCGCCCCGGTGCCCATGAACACCACCCTGCTGCCGACGGCACAGGCCTGTGACTTCAGCGCCACCTGAGCGCCGCCCAGACTGAAGGTGCCAGCCAGCTGCCAACCTTCCACCGGCATCAGCCGGTCAGTGGCGCCCGTGCAGAGGATAAGAGCGTCGTAGCCGATGGCTTTCTGGCGATTGCCACAGACCGTGTACAGGTGGTTGTCGGCGACATTCCAGATCAGGGTTTCAGGTAAATAATCGATATGCCCCAGCAGACCGTCAAACGTTCGGTGGACAGACTCTGCCTTGGCCGCCTCCGTACCGTAGAGTGCTGCATAAGGCCGGGTAAAGTTATCGGGCTGGCGACGGTATATCTGCCCCCCGGCACGCCGACCCTCATCAACCACTACCGGGCGGATACCGGCCTTGACCAGTGCTTCTGCACAGCGTACTCCGGCAGGCCCCGCTCCCACGACCACGACTCTGGGGGGCGTTGGCGCAGCGGATTCTAGCTCAGCTTGGCCCATGCCTCCTCCAGGTTCCGGGTGATGACCCTCATGCCCTCACTGACCACGGTGGAGCAGG
>JBFHFJ010000012.1:0-26040 GCA_041583655.1 Haliea sp.
CCCATGGCAGGGGGCGAGCTGGAGATACTGAAAGGGATCACTTTGGAAATCAAGTCGGGGGACTCCGTCGCCATCATCGGCGCCTCGGGCTCCGGCAAATCGACCCTGCTCGGCCTGCTGGCCGGCCTGGACGAGTCCAGCGGCGGCAGGGTGGTGATCAACGACACCGACATCAGCGCTCTCGACGAAGACCAGCGCGCCCTGTTTCGCGGTCGGGCGGTGGGTTTCGTGTTCCAGTCCTTCCAGCTGCTGCCGGCGCTGACCGCGCTGGAAAACGTGATGTTGCCGCTGGAGCTGCAGGGGGATGGGGATGCACGCAAGCAGGCTGAACACTTCCTTGAGCGCGTAGGGCTTGGGCCGCGGCTGCACCACTACCCCAGGCAGATGTCCGGCGGGGAGCAGCAGCGGGTGGCGATTGCCCGCGCGTTTGCCAACAGTCCGGCCATTCTTTTTGCCGACGAGCCCACCGGTAACCTGGACACCACCACCGGCGGGCATGTTATCGACCTCCTGTTCGAGCTCAATCGGGAGCAGGGGACCACGCTGGTGCTGGTGACCCACGACAACGCCCTGGCGGCGCGCTGCCAGCACCGCTTCCGGCTCGACGCCGGCGCCCTGATTGAGGCGGACTAGCCCATGTCCATGACGGCGGCCCGCATGTTGGCCCGGGACTGGCGCGGTGGCGAGCTCGGTGTCCTGGTTGCGGCCCTGGTGCTGGCCGTGGCGGTGGTGTCGGGAATCAGCGCCTTCACCACGCGCCTGCAGACTGCCCTTGAGCAGGAGAGCCATCGCTTCCTGGCCGCAGACCGGGTGGTGCGCAGCGGCAGCGAAATGCCCGCCGAGTGGACTGTCGAGGCCGGGCGGCTGGGCCTGCGAACCGCGCGAACCCTGACGTTTCCCTCCATGGTCTACGCCGGGGAGGAAGACATGGTGCTGGCATCGGTCAAGGCGGTCAGCGCCGGCTATCCCCTCCGCGGCGAGCTGCGCTACAGCGAACAACCCTTCGGTGCCGTGCTCACAGCTACCAGCGGCCCGGAACCGGGCACCGTCTGGCTGGATTCGCGGCTGTTTCCGCTACTGGACGTGGACATCGGCGACCGGGTAGCGGTGGGCGAGGCGGAATTCACTGTGGTTGCCGCCGCCCGCACCGAGCCGGACCAGGGCGGCTCCTTCCTCGGCCTGGGGCCCAGGGTGCTGATGCACTATGACGATATTGCCGCTACTGCCGTGGTGCAACCAGGCAGCCGGGTGGAGTACCGCCAGCTCTATGCCAGCGACAGCGGCGCCCTGCTGGACAGCTTCGTGGCCTGGTTGCGGCCGCAGCTGGTGGCGGGGCAGCGGCTGCTGGACGTGCGCGAGGGGCAGCCCGGGCTCGGCGATGCACTGGGGCGGGCGGAAAGTTTCCTGCTGCTGGCCGGGAGCCTCGGGGTCGTCCTGGCCGGGGTCGCAATCGCCCTGGCGGCGCGACGCTTCAGTGAGCGTCACAACGACTACGTGGCCATCATGAAAAGCCTGGGTGCGACATCCTCTGACATCACCCGCCTCTACGCCAGCAGCCTGCTCCTGCTTGGTCTGGTTGCCACCCTGGTGGGGTGCGGCCTGGGCTGGGGCCTGCAACAAAGCTTCTTTACGCTGTTCGGTGACCAGCTGCCGGTGCAGCCTGGCCCAGCCGGACTGCGTCCCTACAGCATCGGGGCGGCAACGGCCCTGGTCTGCCTGCTGTGCTTCGCCTGGCCACCCCTGCGCCGCCTGAGCCTGGCCAGCCCCCTGCGGGTGCTGCGCCGGGACATGCCGCTGGAACAGCGGCAGACGCTGGTCGATTACGCTATCGGCCTGGCGGCAGTCAGCGCCCTGATGTGGTGGTACAGCGGCGACTGGAGGTTGACTGCTGCGGTGTTGGCCGGGCTGGCGGCGACGGTCATGCTGGGGCTGCTGCTGGCCCTGACCCTGCTGCGCGGTGGCCGCCTGGTGGGCATGAGCGCGGGCAGTATCTGGCGCCTGGCCTTCGCCGGCCTGCAGCGCCGCGGTACCGCCAATGCCCTCCAGGTGGTGATATTCGCCATGGCGATCATGTTGCTGCTGGTGCTGTTGCTGGTGCGAACCTCCCTGATCGATGCCTGGCAGACCCAGCTGCCGGAAAACACCCCCAACCATTTCGCGCTCAATATCGCGCCCGGGGATGTTCAGGGTGTGGAGCAGATGCTGCGCGCGCAAGAGGTGCCCGGCGCCGCGTTGTCCCCGATGATCCGCGGCCGGATTCTCACTGTGAATGGCCAAGCCCTGCCGCGCCGGGACGAGGCGGAGGAGGGGGAGGAGAGCCGGCGCCGGCGCGAGGCCAACTTCACCTGGTCCGACGAGCTGCCGGCAGGCAACAGCCTGGTGCAGGGGCAATGGTGGGCGCCACACAGCGATGCCGCGGAGGTGTCGCTGGAGCGTGACTTCGCCGAACGTTTTGGTGTTGGTCTCGGAGACCGCATCGGTTTCCAGGTCGGCGCCGAGCCGTTTGAGGCCACGGTGACCAGTATCCGTGAGCTGGACTGGCAGTCCTTCAACCCCAACTTCTGGATGGTGTTCCCGCCGCGCCTGCTGGCACCCTATCCGGCGACGTTCATGACCAGCTTCTTCCTGGAGCCCGAGGAGAAGCCGTTCCTGAACCGGTTCATTCGCAGCTTCCCGACGGTGACAGTCATCGAGATGGATGTGGTGGTGGCCCAGGTCCGCGGGATCATCAGCCAGGTCTCGGCGGCAGTGGAGTTGGTGCTGGTGGTGATCATGGCCGCCGGCGCGCTGGTCCTGGTGGCCGGCGTGCAGGCCAGCGTGGATACCCGGATGCACGAAAGCTCCATCCTCCGCGCGCTGGGTGCGCGCCGGCGGCTGGTCCTCGGCGGTCTGTTGATCGAATTCGCGGCCATGGGGCTCTTTGCCGGACTGCTGGCCACCATCGCGGCGGAGCTGTCGGTGTTTATCCTGCAGTCGCAGGTGATGGGCATGCAATACGCGCCGTCACCCTGGGTGTGGCCGGTGGGGATCGTGGTGGGCACGGTGCTGATCGCGGGCCTCGGTGTGTTCAGCTGCCGCAGGGTGGTATCCAGCCCGCCACTGGCCGTGCTTCGCGAACTGTAGGTCTCCCGGCGCCCGGCGGGTCAGTGGTTGCTGATACCGTTGATGAAGGTCTGCACCCCGAGCTCAACCTGGCGCGGCAGGTCGATATGGCGCTGGAACAGCTCCGGCGCGTCGACCAGCAGGGTGGCCAGGCCGTGGATACCGGCCCAGGCGGCGTTGGTGAGATAGGCCAGGTCCTGCTGGCGGAACATGCCCTGCTCGATGCCCCGGCGGAGAATGGACTGCACCTGCTGGAAGGTGTCGCGGCTGGCTTCGCGCAATTCCGGCTGGGAGTCCGGGTGCACGGAAGGGCCGAACATCAGTTTGAACATCTGCGGGTAGCGGCCTGCGTAGGCCACATAGGCGTGGGCCAGGGCTTTCAGTTGCTCTCGCGGACAATCCGGGGTGGTGTCCGCTGCCTCGCGCAGGCTGGCCAGGAGGCGGCGGTAGCCGATGGTGGCCATCGCCGCCAGCAGGTCGCCCTTGTCGCTGAAGTGGCGGTAAGGTGCGGTCTGTGACACCCCTATGCCGCGGGCCAGGGCGCGCAGGCTCAGGGCGTCAACGCCCAGCGTTTCCAGCTGCTCCACGGCAGTGTCCAGCAACTCCGCCCGGAGATTGCCGTGGTGATAGCTCTTTTGCCGGGCCTCTGGCCGCACGCCGGGTTTCGCCTAGGGCAGCAGGTGCTGGACGGCGTCCCGCTCCTCGGCCAGCTCCTGTTCGGTGGCCTTCATCTTCTGGCGGCTGAAATCGCCGACATCGACGCCCTGGACGATCTCCCATTCGCCGTTTTTGCAGCGGCAGGGGAAGGAGTAGATCAGGCCCTCGGCAATGCCGTAGGAACCGTCGGAATAGACGCCCATGGAGACCCAGTCGTCACCCTCGGTACCCAGTGCCCAGGAGCGCATGTGGTCGATGGCGGCATTTGCGGCTGAGGCGGCGGAGGAAGCGCCGCGGGCCTTGATGATGGCCGCGCCACGCTGCTGCACGGTGGGGATGAAATCGTTCTCGTACCAGCTCTGGTCAACCAGGGAGATGGCGCGCTTGCCGCTCACTTCGGCGTTGAACAGGTCCGGGTACTGGGTGGCGGAGTGGTTGCCCCAGATGGTCATGTTGGTCACATCGTTGACTGTCTTGCCGGTCTTCTGGGCGATCTGGCTCATGGCGCGGTTGTGATCCAGGCGCGTCATGGCCGTGAAATTGCGGGGGTTGATATCCGGCGCGTTGCGCTGGGTGATCAGGGCGTTGGTGTTGGCCGGGTTGCCCACGACGAGGACCTTGATGTTGCGGCTGGCATGGGCGTCAATCGCCTTGCCCTGCACCGAGAAGATGGCGGCATTCGCTTCCAGCAGGTCCTTGCGCTCCATGCCGGGGCCGCGGGGACGCGCGCCAACCAGCAGGGCATAGTTGGCGTCCTTGAAGGCAACGTTCGGGTCATCGGTGCAGATAATGTCGGCCAGCAACGGGAAGGCACAGTCGTCGAGCTCCATCTTCACGCCGTTGAGGGCTTCCATGGCGGGGGTGATGTCCAGCAGTTGCAGGATAACGGGCTGGTCTTCGCCCAGCATGTTGCCGGCGGCAATACGGAACAACAGCGCGTAGCCGATCTGGCCAGCGGCTCCGGTGACGGTCACTCGAACAGGTGCTTTCATCGGGAAAGAATCCTCAAAGGTCGGATGGTCGGGTGTTTCGGGGGCGACATTGTCGAGTGAAACGGGTGAAAAAACAACCCGCTGCCTGTAAAATGCGCGCTCCTACAGGTATCCGAAGCAGGCAGGGTGTGCGCGAACTTTCCCGGAAAGAACGGCTGGAATTCAACAAGTTACAGAAGCGCTTGCGGCGCAATGTGGGCAATGCCATCGCCGACTACAACATGATCGAAGCCGGTGACCGGGTCATGGTGTGCCTGTCCGGAGGCAAGGATTCCTATGCCATGCTGGACGTGTTGATGGCGCTGCGGGTCAGTGCGCCGATCGACTTCGAGCTGGTCGCGGTGAACCTCGACCAGAAGCAGCCGGGCTTTCCCGAGGAGGTGTTGCCGGCCTACCTGGAGCAGCTGGACATTCCCTACTACATCCTGGAGAGGGATACCTACAGTATTGTTCGCGAGGTTATCCCCGAAGGCAAGACGACCTGTGGCCTGTGCTCGCGCCTGCGCCGCGGCAGCCTGTATGGCTTCGCCCAGGATATCGGCGCTACCCGGATCGCCCTCGGGCATCACCGCGATGACATCGTCGAAACCCTGTTCCTGAACATGTTTTTCGGCGGCAGCCTGAAGGCCATGCCGCCGAAGTTGTTGTCCGATGACGGCCGCAATGTAGTGATCCGGCCCATGGCCTATTGCAAGGAGAAGGACCTGGTGGCCTATGCCGACTACAAGGCGTTCCCCATCATTCCCTGCAACCTGTGCGGTTCCCAGGAGAACCTGCAGCGCGTGCAGATCAAGCAGATGCTGCGAGACTGGGAGCGCCAGTATCCCGGGCGCACGGAGACTATCTTCCGCAGTATTTGCAATGTCGCGCCCTCGCAGCTTGCGGATACCGCGCTGTTCGATTTCGGCAACCTGCGCGCGGAGGTCGACCGGGACCTGCACTTGCCCGCTATCCGCGTAGTCAATCTCTAGGTGGACGCCACGGCGACCCCGGGCGGTCTGCTCCTGGAAGCGGAGGGCCTGGGCCTTGAGCGCGGTGGCCGGCAATTGTTCAGCGGAATCGACCTGCGGGTGGGGCCGGGCGAGCTGGTACAGATTGAAGGTGCCAACGGCGCCGGCAAGACCAGCCTGCTGCGGATTCTCGCCGGGCTCTCCCGTTACGGCTTCAATGGCAGCGTCAGGCGCCATGTGCCCCTGCTGTTCCTGGGGCATCACAGTGCGGTCAAGGGCCTGCTGACCCCGCGGGAGAACCTGGCCTGGCATATCGCCGGCGAGGATGAATTCAGTGTCGGGGAGATTGACCAGGCGCTGGCGGCGGTGGGGCTGTACGGCTACGAGGATGTGCCCAGTCACGCGCTCTCCGCCGGTCAACACAGGCGGGTCAACCTGGCCCGGTTGTACCTGTCCCGGGCTCCGCTGTGGCTGCTTGACGAGCCCTTTACCGCGATAGACCGCAGCGGCGTCGCCGAACTGGAGACACGCCTGGCCCTGCATCTGGCTGGCGGTGGGTCGGTGTTGCTGACCTCCCATCAACTCGTGGCGGTGCCGCACCCGCTACTCCGTCTCGACCTTGCCACGGGGTTGCTGCAGTGAGGGTCGCCGGGAATGCCGCCTTTTGCGCCCGCCTGCTGCGGCGCCAGCTGGTGCTCGGCCTGCGCCGGCCGGTGGAGATCGGCAATCCGCTGTTGTTCTTTGCCATGGTGATCGCCCTGTTTCCCCTGGGGCTGGGCCCCGCGCCGGATACTCTGGCGATGTTCGCCCCCGGCATCCTCTGGATCGTGGCGCTGCTGTCCAACCTGCTCACCTCCGAGGGTGTATTCCGCAGCGACTTCGAGGACGGCAGCCTGGAACAGCTCCTGCTTGCGCCGCAGCCCCTGTACTTTTCAGTGCTGGCGTACGTACTGGCGCAGTGGCTGCTGACAGGTTTTCTGCTCGGGCTGTTGTCACCTCTGTTTGCGCTGATGCTGGGACTTGAGGCCGGCGCGATTCCGGCGCTGGCGGGCAGCCTGCTGTTGGGCACGGCGGTGCTGAGCCTGGTCGGTGGCATCGGCGCGGCCCTGACCGTGGGTCTCCGGCGCGGCGGCATGCTGATCTCCCTGCTTATCCTGCCGTTCTACATGCCGGTGCTGATCTTCGGCAGCGGGGCGGTGCAGGCGGCCCTGGCAGGCGCTCCGGCGGCGCCTTACCTCGCGTTACTGGGTGGAATGCTGTGCATGGCCGTGGCGCTGGCCCCGCTGGCCATCGCTGCCGGCCTGCGCATCAGCGTCGACTCCTGAGCGATTTCCTCCGATTCACATTGTTCGGGGCCCGGGTCCTTGTATAATTGCGCGCCTATGTGGTCTCTCTTCCATAAGTTTGGATCTCCTCCCTGGCTGTATCGCCTCTCCGGGTCCATCCTGCGTTGGCTGTTGCCCATCACCATTATCGCCCTGGTGGCTGGCGCGGTGTGGGGTGTGCTGTTCACGCCGCCGGATTTCCGCCAGGGCAACAGCTATCGCATCATCTACATCCACGTGCCGGCCGCCGTGGTCGCCCTGGCGGGCTACTACGTGATGGCCATAGCCGGTGCCGTCAGCCTGATCTGGCGGATGAAAATGGCCGACGTCGCCATGCGCGCCTGTGCCCCGATTGGCGCTACCCTGACCTTCATCGCCCTGGTAACCGGCAGCATCTGGGGCAAGCCCACCTGGGGTACCTGGTGGGTTTGGGATGCCCGTATTACGTCCATGTTGATCCTCTTCTTCCTGTATCTCGGGGTGGTCGCCCTGTACGAGGCCTACGAGAACAAGGAGCTGGCGGCCAAGGCCTGCGCGGTGCTGAGCCTGGTGGGAACCGTGAACATTCCCATCATCTACAAGTCCGTAGACTGGTGGTACAGCCTGCACCAGCCGGCCTCGATCAAGTTTACCGGGGGTACGACGATAGACCCGAGCATGCTCTACCCGCTGCTGTTGATGATTGTGGCCTTCTACGCGCTGTTTACCTGCGCGCTACTGCTAAACATGCGCGCGGAAATCCTGCAGCGCGAGCAGCGGACGGCCTGGGTGAGGCGGCTCGCCGGTTCAGGAGAGCCTGACTGATGTATTTCGAGTCCATGGCCGCGGCCCTGCAGATGGATGGTCACGGCGCCTTTGTCTGGTCCGCCTACCTGATTACACTTGGGGCTATCGTTCTGATCCTGTACGCACCGAGGCGCCGTGAAAAGCGCTTCCTGCGTCAACTGGAAGGGCAAATCAGGCGCAGCGGTGGCAAGGCCCCCGGCGCCGTCAAGGAGGTTTGATGCACCCCGTTCGCAAGCAGCGCCTGTATCTCGTCCTGTTCCTCGTGTTTTTCTCCAGTGCCGCCATCGGCCTGGTCACCTATGCCCTGCGCGGCAATATCAACCTGTTCTATCCGCCGGTGGAAGTCGCCGCGGGCCTGGCGCCGGTAGGGCAGAATATCCGGGTGGGCGGAATGGTGGTGGACGGCAGTATCCAGCGCAGCAGCGACAGCCTTGAAGTGCGTTTCGAGGTCACGGACTTCGAAGCCGTGGTGCCCGTGGTGTATACCGGCATCCTCCCCGATCTTTTCGACGAGGGGCAGGGCGCGGTAGCCGCAGGCAAGCTGGACGAGAACGGGGTCCTGCAGGCCTCGGAGGTCCTGGCCAAACACGATGAGAACTACATGCCCCCGGAAGTGGCGGAGGCGCTGGAAGCATCGAAAGCGAGAATGGCCGGCCAGGCCGCCAAGCAGGAGTATGCGCAATGATCCCCGAGTTTGGCCACTTCGCCCTGATTCTCGCCCTTTGCCTGTCGGTCCTGCTGTGTACTGTGCCCCTGTGGGGCGCCTGGCGTGGCAACGCCACCGCCATGGCGCTGGCTCCGAACCTGGCCATCGGCATCCTGGTGTTCTCGGCGATCAGTTTTGCCTGCCTTACCTGGGCGTTCATGCAGGACGACTTCTCGGTGGAGGTCGTGGCCAACAACAGCAACAGCCTGCTGCCCTGGTACTACAAGTTCTCCGCGGTGTGGGGCAATCACGAGGGATCCCTGCTGCTCTGGATTCTCGTGCTCGCCCTGTGGACGTGCGCTGTCGCCATATTCAGCCCCCAGTTGCCGCTGCTGATGCTGTCCCGGGTGCTGGCCGTGATGGGCTTCGTCGGGGTCGGCTTCATGGCCTTCTCCCTGTTCACCTCCAATCCCTTTGCCCGCCTGTTGCCGGGAACGCCGCTGGACGGCCAGGACCTCAACCCGCTGCTGCAGGATTTTGGCCTGATCATCCACCCGCCGTTGTTGTACATGGGCTATGTCGGCTTTTCGGTGGCTTTCGCCTTCGCCATCGCGGCCCTGCTCGGCGGGCGCCTGGACGCCGCCTGGGCCCGCTGGTCGCGTCCCTGGACCAATGTCGCCTGGGCGTTCCTCACCCTGGGGATCATGCTCGGCAGCTGGTGGGCCTACTATGAACTTGGCTGGGGCGGCTGGTGGTTCTGGGATCCGGTGGAAAACGCGTCCTTTATGCCATGGCTGGCGGGTACCGCGCTGGTCCACTCCCTGGCGGCGACGGAAAAGCGCGGCCTGTTCAAGAGCTGGACCGTGCTGCTGGCGATATTCGCCTTCTCTCTCAGCCTGCTGGGGACATTCCTGGTGCGCTCGGGGGTGCTGACCTCGGTCCACGCCTTCGCTACCGATCCCGCCCGCGGCCTGTTCATTCTGGTGTTCCTCGGTATCGTGGTGGGCGGTTCCCTGATCCTCTACGCCCTGCGGGCTCCGGCGGTGAGCAGTCGGGTGGGCTTTGCCTGGCTGTCCCGGGAATCCCTGCTGCTGGTCAACAACGTGGTGTTCCTGGTGGCGACCCTGACGGTGCTGTTCGGCACCCTGTTTCCGCTGCTGATGGATGCCCTCGGGCAGGGCAAGTACTCCGTGGGGCCACCCTATTTCAACGCCGTATTCGTGCCCCTGATGGCCCTGTTGATGCCATTCATGGGAATCGGCCCGCTGTCCCGCTGGAAGCAGGACAGCGCCAGCCGCTGGCGGGCGGAGCTGCTGCTCCCCGCCATTGCCACTGCCGTGTGCGCCCTGACCCTGCCGCTGCTGCATGACGGCGACTACAACCTCTGGGTGGCGCTGGCTATCCTGCTGGCGGGCTGGGTGGTTTTCGGGATGTTGCGGGACCTGGCCAACCGGGTGCGCAACGCCAGCTCCCTCGCCGCCGGCCTGCGCCGCCTGGCGCCCAGCTACTGGGGCATGTTCGTGGCCCACGTGGGCTTCGCGGTGACAGTGATCGGCGTTGTGGTCACCAGCCAGTTCAACATTGAGCACGATCTCAAGATGACCCCCGGCACCAGCGATACGCTCGCCGGCTACGAGTTCCGCTTCCTCGATGTGCGCGGTGTTCGCGGCCCCAACTACGTCGCAGACGAAGCGCGCTTTATTGTCTATCGCGACGGCCGCGAGGTCGTTCGCCTGGCGCCGCAGAAACGACGCTACCTGGCCAGCGGCGATGTCATGACCGAGGCCGCGATTGATGACGGGCTGTTCCGCGACCTGTTCATCGCCATGGGTGAGCCGGTGGGCAGCGACGGGGCCTGGGCCATCCGCCTCCACTACAAGCCCTTCGTTCGCTGGATGTGGGCAGGTTCGGTGCTGATGGCGCTGGGCGCCTTCGTGACCGTCGCCGACAAGCGCTACCGGCGCCAGCGCAGTGCCGCGCGCGATGCCCTGCGCCAGGGAGGAGTCAGTGGCGCCCAGGCTTAAACTATTCCTGCCGCTGGTCCTGTTTGTGGTGCTGGCGGCCTTCCTGTTCCGGGGCTTGTCGCTGGACCCCACGGCGCTGCCATCGGCGCTGATCGACCGGCCGTTGCCGGACTTCCAGCTCACCGAGCTTGCCGATGACCGGCCCCTGACCCGCGCTGATGTGATCGGTGAGGCGGCCCTGTTCAATGTCTGGGCCACCTGGTGCATTTCCTGCCGCGTCGAGCATCCCTACCTGCAACAGCTGGCTGACCGCGGGGTGCCCATCTACGGCATCAACTACAAGGACGAGGACGCTGCGGCGCGTCGCTGGCTGCGCGACCTTGGCAATCCCTATCGCGCCAATATCGTCGACCGGGAGGGCACCCTCGGTGTTGACCTCGGCGTCTACGGCGCCCCCGAGACCTACCTGGTGGATGCCGCCGGCGTGATTCGCTACCGTCATGTCGGGGTCATTGACGAGCGGGTCTGGCGCGACACCCTGGAGCCCCTCTGGCGGGAAATTCTCGCCCTGGAGAACTCGCCATGAACAGACTGCTCACCGCCACCCTGGCGTTCTGGATGCTGTTGCTGGCCCTGCCCGTGGCGGCCGTCATCGAGACCTACGAGTTCAGCGAGCCGGAGCTCGAACAGCGCTACCGGGAGCTTAGCCAGGAGCTGCGCTGCCCCAAGTGCCAGAACCAGAACATCGCCGATTCCAATGCGCCGATTTCCCAGGACCTGAGGCGCCTGCTGCACCAGCAGCTGGAGGCCGGCGCCAGCGACCAGGAAATCCTCGCGTTCATGGTCGCGCGCTATGGCGAATTCGTCCGCTATAGACCGGCGTTCAACGCCGCCACGGCAGTTCTCTGGCTGGCGCCGGTGCTTTTGCTGCTCGCCGGCGGCATGGGATTGCTGCTTTTGCTGCGGGGTCGCAAGCAATCGCCGTCGTCCCTCGACAGCGATGAGCAGGCCCGGCTCACTGCCCTGTTGCAATCAGCGGAGAAAGACGCTTGATCCTGTTCCTGCTCGCCTGTGCCGGCCTTGTCCTGCTCAGTGGATTGTTTTACCTGTTTCCCGGTTGGGCCATGCGCCGCCCACTGGACGATGGTGCCCAGGCCAATCTGGAGTGGTACCGCCTGCGCCGGCGAGAACTGGCGGAGGAGGGCGATACCGGTCTGGAGACCGATGCCCAGCTGCGGTTGCTGGAAGACCAGCAGCAACCAGCGGAAACACCCGTGCCCGATCCGCGGGCTCCGTTCCCGGTCTGGGTGCTGCTGCCGCTGGTAGCCGTGATGGCCGGTGCCCTCTATTACCAGATGGGTTCGATCGCGGATGTCAGGATTGGCGGGCAGCTGGCCGCGCTGGATGAGCAATCCGGCGAGGAAGACATGCGGGCGCTGATGACGGCGATCGAGAAACGCTCCGGCCAGCGTCCGGGCAACCTGCATTACCTGGCCCTGCTGGGTCGCTTCTATATGGGGCAGGGCGATTTCGTCATGGCCGCGGAAACCTACAACAGGCTGGCGGAGGCGGCACCCGAGGACGCCCAGGCCCTGGCGTACGCGGCCCAGGCCCGCTACCTGGCCTCGGACCGCACCCTGGATGCGGAATCCCAGGCCCGGGCCGAGCAGGCCCTTGCCATCAACCCGCATCAGCGCACGGCGCTGGGTCTGCTGGGCATGGCGGCGTTCGAGCGCGAACAGTTCCGCGCGGCCATCCAGTACTGGGAGCGGCTTCTGGCCATGGAAGCCGACGGCAGCGAGGGGGCCCAGATGATCGCCGGGGTTATCGCCGAGGCCCGGGAGCGGCTCGGGGAGCCGGAGCCCGCTACGGGCGAAGCGCCACCGGTTGCCGGCGGCGTTGGTGTCAGCCTGCGGGTAGCCGCGCCGGAGGGTGTGGCCCTCAACCCTACCGATACGGTGTTTGTCCTCGCCCGTTCTGCGTCCAGCGACAGCCGCATGCCCATCGCGGTACAGCGATTGCAGGCCAGTCAGCTGCCGGCGACCCTGCGCCTGGATGACAGCAACTCCATGGCGGGGCAGAAGCTGTCCGAGGCTGGCGAGGTGGTGGTGGTGGTCCAGGTGTCCCCCGACGGCACCCCGGGCGAGGACAAGGCGAGCTGGCTCGGGCGTGCAGGGCCTCTGCTGCCCTCCCTGTCTACTGAACCCCTGGCGATTACCCTGCAGCCCAGGCAGAGCTGAGAGCGGCTTTAACCGGCGACAGGCATAGTGTTGCCCCGGGAAGTTGGATACACTACATATTGTGGTCAGGGGTCGGCGATCGGCGCTCGAATAGGGCGCCATTTTCGTTTAAAAACAGCGTGTTATATAAGTTAATTAAAGTTATATGCGATTAAAGTCCATCAAGCTCGCCGGCTTCAAGTCCTTTGTCGACCCGACAACCGTGCACTTCCCCAGCAACATGTCCGCGGTGGTGGGACCCAACGGCTGTGGCAAATCCAACGTGATCGACGCGGTGCGCTGGGTGATGGGCGAGAGCTCCGCGAAAAACCTCCGCGGCGAGTCCATGACCGACGTCATCTTCAATGGCTCGGTTAACCGGCAGCCCGTGGGCCAGGCTTCCATCGAACTGGTGTTCGACAACACCGATGGCGGGGTTGGCGGCGAGTATGCCAGCTATGCCGAGATCTCCATCCGCCGCCTGGTGACCCGCGAAGCCCAGTCGGAATACTTCCTGAACGGCAGCCGCTGCCGTCGCCGCGACATCACCGATATCTTCCTGGGTACCGGCCTCGGGCCGCGCAGCTATGCCATCATCGAGCAGGGCATGATTTCCCGCCTGATCGAGTCCAAGCCGGAAGAACTGCGGGTGTTCATTGAGGAAGCTGCCGGTATCTCCAAGTACAAGGAGCGGCGTCGCGAGACCGAGAACCGCATGCGCCGCACCATGGAGAACCTGGAGCGGTTGACTGATCTGCGCGACGAGCTGCAGCGCCAGTTGCAGCACCTGCAGCGGCAGGCCCAGGCGGCGGAAAAGTACACCGAATACAAAAGCGAGGAGCGTGCCCTGAAGGCCCAGTTGCAGGCCCTGCAGTGGCAGCAACTGGATGGACAGGCATCGGCCTGTGGCCAGGCAATCGCCGAGCTGGAGGTGAAGCTGGAGGCGGTCAACGCCGAGCACCAGCAGGTTGATACCGCCATAGAGCAGCGCCGCCAGGATTACAGCGAATGCACGGATGTGTTCAACCAGGTCCAGGCGACCTACTACACCCTCGGTGCGGAGGTGGCGCGGATCGAGCAGGCCATCAAGTACCAGCAGGAACGGGCCCGTCAGCTCAATGATGACCTGCGCCAGGCCCTGTCCAGCCTGGAGGAGTCCGGAAAGCACCTGCGCCAGGACCAGGAGAAACTGGAAACCTGGGAGGCGGAGCTGGAAACCCTGGCCCCCGAGCTGGAGATGCTGCAGGCGGTGGAGGAGGAGTCTGCCTCGTCACTGCTGCAGGCCGAGGACGCCATGCTGCACTGGCAGCAACAGTGGGACGAATTCAACCAGCACGCAGCCGCACCGCGGCAGCAGGCCGAAGTCCAGCAGTCGCGTATTCAGCATCTGGAGCAGGCCCAGCAGCGCCTGCAGCGGCGCATCCTGCAGCTGGAAGAGGAGCGCGCGGGTCTGGTCCGGGATGATGACGACCCAGGCCAGGAAATGCTGGCGGAGGAACTTGCCCTGCTCGAAGAGCAGATGGCCGCCTTCGAGTCGCGCAGCGATGAGCTCGTGCAACAACTGGCTGCGGCCCGCGAGGAAGAGAGCAGCCTGTCAGGCCAGCTCAACGACAGCCGCTCACGGCTGCAACAGCTGCGCGGGCGCCAGGCGTCACTGGAAGCTCTGCAGCAGGCGGCCACCGAGGATCGCGACCAGGGCGTCAGTGCCTGGCTGACGGCACGCGAACTGCAGGAACAGCCGCGCATGCTGGAGCGACTTCAGGTTGATGACGGCTGGCAGCTGGCGGTGGAAACCGTGCTCGGCGACTACCTGCAGGCGGTCTGCGTGGAGCAGCTGGGCAGCCTCGCCGGTTTGCTCGGGGAGTTGCAGCAGGGCCAGCTCAGCCTGTTGGAGCCGGGTGTCGCAGTGGCCGCCGGCCCCGACTACCTGGCAGCGCGGGTACAAGGCCCCGCGGCGACTACCAGCCTGCTCGCGGGTGTTCGGGTGGCCGACGACCTGCCCGCTGCCCTGGCTGTGCGGCCGGCGCTCGCGGCCGGTGAGTCGGTCATTACGCCCGAAGGCATATGGCTGGGTGCGGACTGGCTGCGGGTCATGCGGCCGGGCGACCAGGAGGGCGGCGTGATCCAGCGCCAGCAGGAGCTGGAACGGCTTGCTGCAGAAATCGAATCCACTGCGGCGCGGGTGGCCGAGCTGGAGGCGGGGCAGCTGCAGGCGCGGGAAAGGCAGCAGACCCTGGAATCCCAGCGCCAGGACACGCAGCGTGAACTGCAGCAGGTGACGCGTCAGCATTCGGAAATGAGCGCGAAGCTGTCGGCGCAGCAGGCCCGGCTGGAACAGATCAGTGCCCGCCGGGATCGTCTGGCGGCGGAAATCACCGACACCCGGGAACAGTTCGGCGTGGAACAGGAAGCGGTGTCCGAGGCGCGCCTGTTGCTGTCGTCTGCCATCGAGCAGATGGAGGTGGACTCGCGCCAGCGCGAAGACCTCCTGACCCGCCGCGACGAGGCCCGCAGCCAGCTCGACAGCGTGCGCCAGAAGGCCCGCCACGACAAGGACCTGGCACACCAGGCCGCCATGCGCCACCAGTCCCTGGAGACACAGCTGCGGTCCGTTCGCGACACCATGGAGCGGACCCGCTCCCAGGTGGCCCAGCTGGAGGAGCGTCGCGAAGCTCTCCAGGCGAGTCTTGTAGAGGCGGACGATCCCGCGGCCGGCCTGCAGGAGGAACTGGAAGCCCAGCTGGAGCTGCGCCTGGTCTCCGAGGGTGAGCTGACCCGCGCCCGGCAGGCGGTGGCGGAAGTGGAACACGCCATGCGCCAGGCCGAACAGCAGCGCGCGGCGATCGAGCAGCGAGCCCAGGGCGTGCGCGGGGAGCTGGAACAGCAGCGCCTGCAATACCAGGGCCTGCAGGTGCAGCGCGAAAACGTACTGCGCCAGCTGCGCGAAGGCGGCCAGGATCTCGAGCAGGTGCTGGCCAGCATGCCGGAAGGCGCCAATGAGCCGGACTGGCAGGTGGCGCTGGAGAAGGTAGCTGCGCGTATTGCCCGCCTGGGTCCGATCAACCTCGCCGCCATCGATGAATATGCCCTGCAGTCCGAGCGCAAGAATTACCTGGATGCCCAGAACGAGGATCTGGAAACAGCCCTCGAGACGCTTGCCTCGGCCATTCGCAAGATCGACAAGGAGACTCGCAGCCGCTTCCGTGACACCTTTGACAAGGTCAACGCGGGCCTGCAGGAGCTGTTCCCGCGGGTGTTTGGTGGCGGCAATGCCTACCTTGAAATGACCGGCGATGACCTGCTGGATACCGGCATCACCATCATGGCGCGGCCCCCGGGAAAGAAAAACAGCACCATTCACCTGCTCTCCGGCGGCGAAAAGGCGCTCACCGCCATTGCCCTGGTGTTTTCGATTTTCCAGCTCAACCCGGCGCCTTTCTGTATGCTGGACGAGGTGGACGCACCGCTGGATGATGCCAACGTTGGTCGCTACGCGCGTATGGTCAAGGAGATGTCCGCCAAGGTGCAGTTTATCTACATTACCCACAACAAGATCTCCATGGAGTTGGCGGATCAGCTGATGGGTGTCACCATGCACGAGCCGGGCGTGTCGCGGCTGGTGACGGTGGATGTCGACGAGGCGGCGGAACTGGCGGCAAGTTAGAACAACCGGAGGAAGCGGGTGCAGCTGTGATGGACTTGACGATACGCGATTGGATGGTGATAGTCGGAGTGCTGCTGATCCTGGCAGTGCTGCTGGATGCCTGGCGCCGGGTTCGCAATGAGCGCCGCTCTCCGGTCCGGATCAAGCTGGCCAGTAGCGACACTGGCGCGGCCGCCGCCGACGATGACATTTCCCTGCTCAAGGAGTTGCCCAATGGTGGCGCTCGGGTCGTTGAGCGCAGCGACCTGCTGGACGCCACCGCCCAGAACAAGGCCGACAAGGCTGAGCGGGCGGAGCAGACAGCCAGGGCCGAGCGCGCAGCCCGGTCCGCGGTCGCCGCGAACCCGGTAACCCCCCGAACATCCCCCCGGAACGGCGGGCCCGCCCCAACCGCGACACCTGGACCCGCGCCTGCGAAAGCCGCGCCGGAGCCGCCCCCGGCTCCCAGCCAGGACGACGGCCTGCTGCACGGCATGAATACCCGGGATGAGCCGGAAAACCTCGACTGGCTGGACGCGCTGGAGGCGGAGGAACGCTCGCGCCCGGCTTCTGAGGAACCCGAGCCCGGGCGTCTGCCGCGTGATGTCCAGCCCGAGGTCTTCATGCTCAATGTAGTGGCGCGGAAGCCGGAGGGTTTCCGCGGTGACGATATTCTGCACATTCTGCTGGCCTGTGACCTGCGCTTTGGCGACATGAGTTTCTTTCACCGCCACGAGTTCGAGGCCGGCCGCGGGGCGATCCAGTTCAGCGTTGCCAACATGATGCAGCCCGGCGTCTTTGATATCGACAACATGGCGGATTTCACCACGCCGGGGCTGGTGTTTTTCGTCACCCTGCCGGGGCCGGATGACATGATGAAAGCCTTTGACTATATGCTGGAGACCGCCCAGGCCGTGGCGCGCAATCTCGATGGCGATGTCCTCGACGAAACCCGCAGCGCTCTCACCCGGCAGACTCTGGAGCACACTCGGCAGCAGATCCGCGACCTCGAACGGCGGCTGCTGGCCCGCTCGCGCTGACGCAGCCAGGAGGTGGTAGCGGTGGGATCGGAGCTCTCCGCGGCGGATGAGGTTGCCCGCCTGCGGGAACAGTTGGAGGACTGGAATTACCGGTACTACGTGCTGGACGATCCCAGTGTCCCGGACGCCGAGTACGACCGCAGCCTGCAGCGCCTGCGCGTTCTCGAGGCCCAGCATCCCGAACTATTGAGTCCCGAATCGCCGACCCAGCGGGTCGGGGCCGGGCCCCTCGCCCAGTTCCAGCAGGTGCAGCATGAGCTGCCCATGCTGTCCCTGGACAATGCCTTCAACGCCGACGATATGCACGCCTTCAACCGGCGGCTGCTTGAACGGTTGGGCAGGGACCCGGCAGACGCCCTGGAATTTGCCTGCGAGCCCAAGCTGGACGGCATTGCTGTCAGCCTGCTGTACCGGGACGGTTGCCTGCAGCGCGGCGCCACCCGCGGCGACGGGGCTACCGGTGAAGATATCACCCACAACGTGCGCACTGTCGCTTCGGTGCCCCTGCGCCTGCGCGGCGAGGGTTACCCTCCGTTGCTGGAAGTGCGCGGCGAAATCTATCTGCCGCGGGCCGGGTTCGAGCAGATTAATGCCGAGGCCCGCGGGCGCGGCGAGAAAACCTTCGTCAATCCACGCAACGCGGCGGCGGGCAGCCTGCGCCAGCTGGACGCACGTGTCACCGCGCGCCGGCCGCTGCAGATGTGCTGTTACAGTGTCGGCCTGTTTGAGGGAGGCGAATTGCCGACGCGGCATTCGGAAGTGCTGGACCGCTTGCAGGCCTGGGGCCTGCGCATCAACAGTGAGTCCCGTGTGGTCACCGGTATTGATGCCTGCGATGCCTACTATGAGGAACTGGCCGCGCGCCGCGCGGACCTGCCCTATGACATCGACGGCATTGTGTTCAAGGTCAACGACCTCGCCCTGCAACAGCGCCTCGGTTTCGTCTCCCGCGCGCCGCGCTGGGCCATTGCCCGCAAGTTCCCCGCCCAGGAAGAAATGACACGGTTGCTGGCCGTCGAGTTCCAGGTTGGCCGCACGGGCGCCATTACGCCCGTGGCCCGTCTGGAGCCTGTATTCGTCGGCGGAGTCACGGTCAGCAACGCCACGCTGCACAACAGCGATGAAATCGAGCGCCTCGGCCTGCGTATCGGCGACACCGTAATCGTGCGCCGGGCTGGCGACGTGATTCCGCAGGTGGTGGCGGTTGTACCCGAGCGGCGCCCTGAGTCCGCAACCCCGGTAGTCTTTCCCGACGCCTGTCCGGTCTGCGGCTCGGTGGTGGAGCGGGCTGCTGACGAAGCGGTGCTGCGCTGCATGGGCGGGCTCATATGCCAGGCCCAGCAGAAAGCGGCCATACGGCACTTCGTCTCGCGCCGGGCGCTGGATGTGGAGGGGCTGGGCGACAAACTGGTGGAGCAGCTGGTTGATCGGGGGCTGGTGAGCAGCGTTGCTGACATTTTCACCCTGCCGCGAGAGCAGTGGCTGGGATTGGAGAGAATGGGGGAGAAGTCTGTCGACAGGCTCCTGGGTGCGCTGGAGAAGAGCAAGGAGACCAGCTTGCAGCGGTTTATCTTCGCACTGGGTATTCGCGAGGTGGGGGAGGCCACTGCCGGCAATCTCGCCCGTCATTTTGGCAGCTGGGAGGCCCTCGTCGCGGCTGACGAGGAAGCGCTGCTGGGCGTGCCCGACGTCGGTCCGGTGGTCGCCGATCACCTGCGCCAGTTTTTTGATTCCGCGGACAGCCTGGCGGTGGTGCAGGCCCTGCGCGATGCCGGGGTGCACTGGCCGGATGTCGCGCCAGTAGCAGCACAGGAGCTGCCGCTCGACGGGCAGACCTGGGTGGTTACCGGCACCCTGGAATCGCTCGGGCGCAACGAGGCCAAGGCCCACCTGGAGGCGCTCGGGGCTCGGGTCGCGGGCAGTGTCTCCGCGAAAACCCATAAGGTGGTCGCCGGTCCCGGGGCCGGCTCCAAGCTGGGCAAGGCCACCGAGTTGGGAATCCCGGTGATCGACGAGGCTGCGCTGCTGGCACTGTTGGCCGAACACGGAGTTCAGCTGTGAGAATCCCGTTTGCCCTGATACTCGTGGCCCTGCTGCCCGCCTGCACCACACTGCCGCCGGCAAATGTTGACAATGCCTGCAGTATCTTCCGGGAGAAGAAAGGCTGGTATGACGATGCGGTCAAGGCGCGCGATGACTGGCAGAGCCCGATTCCGGTCATGCTGGCGATCATGCACCAGGAATCGCGCTTTGTGGCCAAGGCCAAGCCGCCCCGGCGTCGCATCCTCGGCATCATTCCCGGGCCGCGACCCTCAGACGCCTTTGGCTACAGCCAGGCCCTGGATTCGACCTGGGAAAGCTACCAGCGCAGCACCGGTCGGCACGGAGCCAGTCGCAAGAACTTCGCCGATTCCATTCATTTCATCGGCTGGTACAACAACCAGTCCCTGCACCGCAGCGGCATTGCCCGGGACGATGCCTACCGCCTGTATCTTGCCTACCATGAGGGGCATGGGGGCTACAACCGGGGCACCTATCGCGACAAGGCCTGGCTGCAGCGCGTTGCCGGCAAGGTGCGCGTCCGCGCCAGCCAGTACCAGTCGCAGCTTGCAGCCTGCGAGAGTTCCCTGCCGCGTCGTCGTGGCCTTTTTGGCCTGTTCTAGTCGATCGCCGGCATGGTTCAAGAATGCTGTCGGTGGGGGCTAATTCCCGCGATCGACGTCAATCAGGGGCCGATTGTGGACGCGGGTGGATGAAAAAGGGTCTTGTTTGTGACAAACTTCAGCTCAGCTCGCCCCGGTCGCGAATTCACTTTATAACGATGTAAAACAGGCCTTTGCCGTGAACCCAACCGATATCAAGAACCCCGAATACTTCCACAAGGTTGTCGATTGCCAGTACGCCTGCCCGGCGCACACGCCGGTGCCGGAGTACATCCGGCTGATTGCCGCCGGCCGCTACGATGACGCCTACATGATCAACTGGGAGTCCAACGTATTCCCCGGGATACTCGGCCGTACCTGTGATCGCCCCTGTGAGCCCGCCTGCCGCCGTGGCCGTATCGCCAAGGGTGAGGAGCCGGTAGCGATCTGCCGGCTGAAGCGGGTGGCTGCGGACAACAAGACGGACATCAAGGCCCGTTTGCCCGCGATCCCGAAGAAAAAGAACGGCAAGCGCATCGCCCTGATTGGCGCCGGTCCCGCATCGCTGACCGTTGCGCGCGACCTGATGCCGCTGGGTTACAGCATCGATATCTTCGACAACCAGTTCGCCGGCGGCGGTATGATGCGCAGCCAGATCCCCTCTTTCCGCCTGCCCGTCTCGGTGCTCGACGAAGAGGTGGGGTACATCCTCGATATGGGTGCAGTCACCCATTTCAATACCGAGGTAACCAGCCTGAAGAGCGTGCTGGAGAAGGATTACGACGCTGTTTTTGTCGGCACAGGTGCGCCCCGGGGCAAGGGCCTGAACCTGCCGGGCCTGGAGGAGGCGGGCAAGAACGTCCACATCGGCATAGACTGGCTCTCCAGTGTCGCCTTTGAGCATACCCACAGTATCGGCAAGCGGGTGCTCGTCCTCGGCGGCGGCAATACCGCCATGGACTGCTGCCGCACCTCGCGCCGGCTCGGCGGCGAGGATGTGCGGGTTGTCGTACGCAGCCCGTTCGCCGACATGAAAGCCTCGCCCTGGGAGAAGGAGGATGCCATGCACGAGGGCATCCCCATCTACGACAACCATGTGCCGAAGGAATTCGTGATTGAGGACGGCAAGCTCAGGGGAATGCGGTTTGAAAAGGTGGAGGCGCAGTACGACGCCGATGGCAAGCGCAGCCTGGTTCCCACCGGCGAGGACCTGGTATTCATGGAGGCCGACGATGTGCTGATGGCCATCGGCCAGGAGAATGCCTTTCCCTGGATCGAGCGCGACCTGGATATCGAGTTCGACAAGTGGGACATGCCGGTGGTTGACAAAGTGACTTTCCAGTCCACCAACCCCAGGGTGTTTTTCGGTGGCGACGCCGCCTTTGGCCCCGAGAATGTGATCACCGCGGTTGCCCACGGCCACCAGGCCGCGGTCAGCATCGACCTGTTCTGCCGCGGTGAGTCCGTGGCTGACCGGCCGCCGCCGTTCGCCAACCTGGTGAGCCAGAAAATGGGCATTCACGAGTGGAGCTACGACAACGCGGTGGAAAACGACAAGCGCTATGTTGTGCCCCTGGCGCCGCTGGAGAAGACCCTCCGCGACCGCAAGCTGGAGGTGGAGCTGGGCTTCGATCCGCTCACCGGGTTCAAGGAAGCGGAGCGCTGCCTCAACTGCGACGTGCAGACGGTGTTCGACGCGCCGCGCTGCATTGAGTGCGATGCCTGCGTGGATGTCTGTCCCACCGACTGCATCACCTTTACCGCCAATGCGGAGGAGCCCGAGCTGCGCCTGCAGCTGAGTGCCCCGGCCGGCAACCTGGCCCAGGATCTGTATGTTTCCGAGTACCTGCCGACGCAGCGGGTCATGGTCAAGGACGAAAACGTCTGTCTGCACTGCGGGCTCTGCGCCGAGCGCTGCCCGACCACGGCCTGGGATATGCAGAAGTTTCTTTACAGCGTTACCAAAGCGGGGCAATAAACCATGCAAGCGCTGCAAGCCGTCAACGAGTTCGTCATCAAGTTTGCCAACGTCAATGGCACAGGCAGTGCCAGTGCCAACAACCTGTTCGCCAAGGCGGTGTTTCGCATGGGCCTGCCGGTCTGCCCCAAGAACATTTTCCCCTCCAATATCCAGGGGCTTCCCACCTGGTACGA
Source organism: Haliea sp. (assembly GCA_041583655.1). Taxonomy (GTDB): domain Bacteria; phylum Pseudomonadota; class Gammaproteobacteria; order Pseudomonadales; family Halieaceae; genus Haliea. The sequence continues at coordinate 22,121 of JBFHFJ010000012.1, forward strand.
GGTGCGGGTCAGTGAGCGCGGTTACCTCGGGCGCCGTGGCGGGGTGGACATCATGCTCTCGGTAAACCCGCAGAGCATGCCCCAGGACATCCAGGAGCTGGAGCCAGGCGGTTACTTTATTTATGACAGTACCAAGCCCCTGGACCTGCGCCTGATCCGCAACGATGTCAATATCATGGGTATTCCGCTTACCCGGATATGCAACGAGCAGTACCAGGATCCGCGCCAGCGCCAGCTGTTCCGCAACGTGATCTACGTCGGCGCCCTCGCGGCATTGCTGGACATGGATTTCGCAGTCCTGACGGGGCTGGTGGAAGACCAGTTCAAGGGCAAGGACAAGCTGATCCTGCCCAACATCCAGGCCCTGGAGCTGGGCTACCAGTATGCGACGGAAAACTTCGACTGCCCGATCGGTATCCGCCTGCGCAAGTCGGACAAGGTCGGCGACAACATCCTGCTGGACGGCAATACTGCGCTGGGCCTGGGCGCAATCTACGGCGGTGCCACGGTTGCGGCGTGGTATCCGATTACGCCCTCCACCTCCGTGGTGGACGCGTTTGAAAAATACGCCAAACGCCTGCGCATCGACCCGGGTACGGGGCGCAGGAATTACGCTATTGTGCAGGCAGAGGACGAGTTGGCGGCCATTGGCATGGTGGTGGGGGCGAGCTGGAATGGCGCCCGCGCCTTTACCGCTACCAGCGGCCCCGGCCTGTCACTGATGAGCGAGTTCCTGGGCCTGGCGTATTTTGCCGAGATCCCGACGGTGCTGTTCGATGTGCAGCGGGCTGGCCCCTCCACCGGCATGCCCACCCGGACCCAGCAATCAGACGTGCTGTCCGCGGCCTACGCCTCCCATGGCGATACCAAGCAGGTGCTGTTGTTCCCGTCCACGCCCAAGGAGTGCTTTGATTTTGGCGCCCTGTCTTTCGACCTGGCCGAGCGGCTGCAGACCCCGATCATCCTCATGACGGATCTGGACCTGGGCATGAACGACAATATGTCACCGCCCCTGGTCTGGGAAGACGACCGCCGCTATGACCGCGGCAAGGTGCTGACCGCCGAGCAACTGGACGAGATGGAGCGCTTCGGGCGCTATCTGGACGTGGATGGTGACGCCATCTGCTACCGCACCATCCCCGGTACCCACCCGGAAAAGGGTGCGTTCTTTACCCGCGGAACATCCCGGGACGAGTACGCGATCTATACCGAGAAGGGCGAAGAGTACGAGAAGAACATGCACCGCCTCATGGCCAAGTGGGAAACCATCAAGCAGTGGGTGCCGGCGCCGATCGAGACACCGGCCGACAGGGAGACAGACACAGCGATCCTGTTCTTCGGCACCAGCGAGGAATCCGCCATGGAGGCCCGCGACTACCTGGCGGAAGAGGGTATCCCGCTGGCCGCCATGCGCGTGCGGGCTTTCCCCTTCAACCACGAGGTGGAGGAATTCATCGCCCGCCACGAGCGCGTGTTTGTCATCGAGCAAAACCGCGATGCACAGTTGCGCACGCTGCTCATGGCGGAGTTCGAGCTGGGGCCGGACAAACTCAAGTCCGTCCTCTGTTTCGATGGCAACCCGATCAGCGCCCGCAACATCCGCAAGCAGATTCTCCTGCAGATGCCGGGTTACAACGTTACCCCCTTGCGTCGCGAGCGAGTGGTCGCCGGCGCGGAGATGAACTCATGAGCTACCAGCTGCCCAAGTTCAGGCACCCCGATCTGCCGGTCAACGCCCTCGGCTATACCAAGGCCGACTACGAGGGAGCGATTTCCACCCTCTGCGCGGGCTGTGGCCACGATTCCATTTCCGGTGCCATCGTCCGCGCCTGCCACGAGCTGGCCCTGGAGCCGCACCGGATCGCCAAGCTGTCCGGTATCGGCTGTTCGTCCAAGGCGCCCACCTACTTCCTGGGCAAGTCCCACGGCTTCAACTCGGTACACGGGCGCATGCCCTCCGTGGTCACCGGTGCCAACATGGCCAACCGCGACCTGCTGTACCTCGGGGTCTCGGGCGACGGCGATACCGCCTCCATTGGCATGGGCCAGTTCGCCCATGCGGTTCGTCGCAACCTGAATATGGTCTACATTGTCATGAACAATGGTTGCTACGGGCTGACCAAGGGCCAGGACTCCGCAACAGCCGATGAAGGCTCCGCCAGCAAGAAGGGGGACCCGAACCCGTTTTCCGCCATCGACCTGCCAGGCCTCGCCCTGCAGCTGGGCGCCACGTTCGTGGCCCGCAGTTTCTCCGGCGACAAGGGCCAGCTGGTGCCGCTGATCAAGGCGGCGATCGCCCACCGGGGTTTCGCCCTGATTGACGTGGTTTCGCCCTGTGTAACGTTCAACAACAATCCGGGCTCGACCAAGAGTTACGACTTTGTACGCGAGCACTCCGAGGCCACCGGCACGGTGGATTTCGTGCCCATGCGCGACGAGATCACGGCGAGCTATGTCGCAGGGCATACCCAGGAGGTCACTCTGCACGATGGCTCCGTTCTGCACCTGGAAAAACTGTCCGAGGACCTGGATCCCTTTGACCGCGTTTCGGCCATGATTGCCCTGGAGCAAAGCCGTAGCGCGGGACAGATCCTGACCGGGTTGATCTACATCGACAAGGACTCCCGGGATCTCCACGATGTTCTCGAGACCTCGCGCCGGCCGCTGAACAGCTTGACCGAAGAGGACCTCTGCCCGGGCAACAAGGTGCTGGTGAATATCAACGCCAGCCTCCGCTGAGCCTCGTCCGCGGAGCCGGAGCCGGGCTGCCGCCGGCGGTGGCCCGGCGGGAACTTGCCTGTATGGGCTGTTCGTGGCCGTCTGTCTGGAAAGGCCCGTTCGGGCTTGCCTGTTCAGCGCGGCCCGCCGGGAAATGCGCGTCCGGGACTGCCCATCGGGGACACAAAACACGGTGCAAAAGGCCAGTTGTCATTTTATTGTCACACTTTCCTCATCTAATACGTCGCAGTGGATCGCCAATGAGGGAAATGTGACCGATGAATGAACGCAAGGTGCTGATCGTCGACGACGAGTTTGCCATACGGGATATGTTGCGCATGGCGCTGGAAATCGCCGAGTTTCGCTGCATCGAGGCCGAAAACATCCAGGATGCATTTACCCTGATAGTCGATGAGCGCCCCGATATCGTTCTGCTGGACTGGATGCTGCCCGGCGGCAGCGGGCTCGAGCTGTTGCGCAGGCTCAAGCGTACCGATACCACCCGCGACCTGCCGGTGATCATGCTCACCGCGAAGACGGCCGAAGACAACGTCATCCAGGGTCTGGACGTGGGCGCCGACGACTACATCACCAAGCCCTTTGCTCCCCGCGAGCTGATCGCACGGATCAAGGCCCTTTTGCGCCGTGCCAGCGGCGGCGACGAGCTGGACCGGATCCAGGTAGGGGACCTGGTGCTGGACGGCGAGAGCAGGCGAGTGTTTCTCGGCGAGCAAACCGTGGATATGGGGCCAACAGAATTCAATCTCCTGCATTTCTTCATGTCCCACCCCGAGCGCGCCTATACCCGCAGCCAGTTGCTGGACCAGGTCTGGGGGGCCAACGTGTATGTCGAGGAGCGCACGGTGGATGTGCATATCCGCCGCCTGCGCAAGGCCCTGCAGACCGCGGTTGCGGATTACAGCGACCTGGTACAGACGGTCCGCGGCACGGGCTACCGCTTTTCCGCCCGCGGGGCACCCGCCCGGTGAATGCGGCCGGGGCCTGGCTGGTGGAGTTGCGCCGGCTGGTGTTGCTTTCTGTTGTCGCCCTCGGAGCAGGGTGGTTGCTTGGATTTCCGTGGCTGGTGCTGGCCCTGGTGCTGCTGGCGCTACTGGGGCGCTGGCTGTACCAGCTGCAGCGCCTGCAGCGCTGGCTCGCAGACCCGTCGGTCGAACCCCCCGAAGCGGCTGGAATCTGGGGGG
>JBFHFJ010000013.1:0-25922 GCA_041583655.1 Haliea sp.
ATAGGCCAGCTGCACAGCGTCATGGCGCTGCAGAATGTCCGCTGGCCACTCCCAACCGCCGAAGAACCGGACCTTGATTCGCGGGCCACTGGTGCCGAAGACCTCCCGCCGCGCAAGCGCATCAAAGATCGCCTCCCGCGTGTTGCTTTCGGCCCAGACGCCGGCGAGCCCGGAGGCGCCATATTTGACGTGCTCGACGTTGATGAAACTGCCGCCCCGACGCTGCTCCGGAGTACCATCGGCTACGCCGATCTTGCCGTGGTAGTTGTTTTCCTCGACGGGCGACGTCGCGTTGTGGCCGTCGCTGGCGGCGATGACACCGAAGCGGTAGGGGTTGAATCCGCCTGCGGCCTCCAGCTGCAACCCGGTGAGCCAGGCGTCGCGTATGTAACTGCCGCGCACCTCACCCTCCGTGCCGCGGCCACCGAGCAGGTCGCCGAGGATTTCGAAGCCGGCCCACTCATCATTGGGTGACAGGAGCGGATGCGTCTCGGAGCTTCCCTTGATCTGGGAAATCTCCGCCAGCGGTTCGTTGCGCTGGCGCAACTGCGCATATTCAGCGTCCAGCGGCACACCGTCAAAGGCCACCGTGTCCGGAAACATGAGGCCGTTGCTGAGATTCGAATTGTGCGAGATCGCCAGCGCCTCGATCCCGAGTTCACGCTGCTGCTCCAGCCACTGCCACAGGTCCCGGGGGTCGACACTGTCAAAGCTGGAAAAGGGTTTGTCGGACACCTTGCTGGTGCGAAAAATCACATTGCGATGCAGGTTGACTTCCTCCATCGCCCCGGAGGACGTCCACTCATAGCCGACCAGGGTGGTGAACTCGCCGGGGCGATAAAAGCGGTCCGCCAGGCGCACGTACTCCTGCCAGATCCCATAGCGCAGTTCGGGCTCCACCAGACTGGGCAGCGGCGTCCCGGCGCCCATGGTCATCAAGACGCCCAGCAGGGCCTCCTGGCGCTGCGCGCCATCCCCGGCGGTTATGGCGCGCGCCACTTCCAGCGTTGACAGCTCGCTGTCCGGATCAAACAGCTGCGGCAGGATACCCATGTACTCGGAGTGATCGGTGACGGCGATAAAGTCCAGCGGCTGGCCCAGCTGGACCTTGCCACCGCCGGCATGGGCTATCGCTTCACCGCGGGCGAAGCGATAGGCATCCTCCGGGCGGGCGCGCACGTTGAGCATGAAGGCGTCCGGAGAATTCATGGTGTGTATGTGCAGTTCGCCAAACAGCGCTGTGTGTTCAGGGTAGCGGGGCACGTCGGCAATCACATTCGCGGGCTGCACTTCGGGTGCGGGGAGCGCTTCTGCGACCGGCTCCGACGCCGGGGAGCCCGGCTGCCCACACCCCACCAGCAGGAGAAGGCCAAACACGGTTGCCGCCGCGCGGCTTCGGGAGCTGCGGGAATAGGACACAAGCCATACCTCTTGTCGAATCACCGGAACATACTCCCACCCAGGTCGCGGTCCAACCGGCCCGGGACTGAATCCTTGAACCGCGCCCCCATATCACCTAGCCCTGTGCGATCGGCGGGCCCCGGTCCCTTGCCGTCGGGCACCGACACCCCGCTGGCACCGTGGCCCGCAGCTGCAACAGCATCGCAGACTGACAATCAATTGATCCCGGACAATGCCACTGTTGCAGGTTGGACTATGCTGGGGTTTTCAGCGCGCAATGCCGGAGGTAAGCCGTGGCATCCAGCAACTGTATCCTGTGGTTCAACGAGGTCGGCCTGCAGCATCTGGCCGAGGTCGGGGGCAAGAATGCCAGCCTCGGCGAGATGTACCAGCAGCTGGCGGGGCAAGGCGTGGCTGTTCCCTATGGTTTTGCGACCACGGCCCAGGCCTTCCGCGACTATCTCGCTGCCAACAGCCTGCAGCAACCCATCAGCGATGCCCTCGCGGAGCTGGCCGCGGGCCGCCGGTCGCTGGCCGCTACGGGGCATGGGATCCGCGAGCTGATCCGCGCTGGCAACTTTTCCCTTGCACAGAAGGAGCAGATCAGCAGCGCCTACCTCAGCCTCTGCGAGCAACAGCAGACCTCGGATATGCCGGTCGCGGTGCGCAGCTCCGCCACCGCCGAGGACCTGCCCCAGGCCAGCTTTGCCGGCCAGCAGGAAAGCTTTCTCAATGTCCGCGGCCCCGAGGCCCTGCTCGACGCCTGCCGGGAGTGCTACGCGTCGCTGTATACCGACCGCGCCATTGCCTACCGCGAGGAGCAGGGCTTCGCCCACGACCAGGTGGCGCTGTCGGTCGGGGTCCAGCAGATGGTGGAATCGGCCGCCGCCGGGGTGATGTTCACCCTGGACACCGAGAGCGGCTTTCCGGACATCGTGCTGATCAGTGCCGCCTGGGGCCTGGGTGAAACCGTGGTGAAAGGCGCTGTGAATCCCGACCGCTATATGGCCTACAAGCCCTTCCTGAAGCGGCCGGACCTGATGCCCGTCATCGAAAGCACCGTCGGCAGCAAGCTCTGCAAGATGCGCTACGCGCTGCCGGCTGACGAGGGCGTGGGCGAGCACGGACGCGCGGAGGCAACGGTCACCGTACCCACCAGCGCCGCCGAACAGCGCAGCCGGGTGCTGTCGGACAGTGATGTCATGCAGCTCGCGCGCTGGGCGCAGCTTATCGAGCAGCACTACCAGCGGCCAATGGATATCGAATGGGCCCAGGATAGCAATGGCCAGCTGTATATCGTCCAGGCCCGCCCGGAAACCATCGAGTCGCAGAAGGACCGCAGTGTGCTGGTGAGCTACAAACTGACGGAACAGGGCCGGGTACTGCTGGAGGGGTCAAGCGTGGGCAGCGCGATTGCCTGCGGGCCCGTCTGCGTGGTCGGGAGCCCGGACGACGTCGAACATTTTCCCGAAGGCGCTATCCTCGTCACCGAGCGCACCGACCCGGACTGGGTGCCGATCATGCGCAAGGCGGCGGGCATCGTGACCAACAGCGGCGGCACCACCAGCCATGCGGCCATCGTCAGCCGCGAACTGAAGAAGCCGGCCATCGTCGGCTGCGGCAATGCCACCGGGCTGCTGCACGAGGGTATGGATATCACCATCAGCGGCGCCGACGGCGCCACCGGCAAGGTTTACGAGGGGATACTCGCCTTCGAGCGCGAGACGATCAGCCTCGCGGACCTGCCGGCGACCAGAACCGCGCTCATGATCAATGCCGCCCTGCCGGACGGCGCCCTGCAGTGGTGGCAGCTGCCCGTGGCCGGGATCGGCCTGACCCGGATCGAATTCATCATCTCCAGCCAGATCCGGGTTCATCCCATGGCCCTGGTCCACCCGGACAAAGTGACCGACCCGCAGGTGGCGCAACAGATTGCCGACCTCCATAGTCGCTTCGAGCAGCCAACCGACTACTTCGTTGACACCCTCGCCCGCTCGGTCGCCAAGATCGCCGCGTCCCAGTACCCGCGGCCGGTGATCGTGCGCATGTCGGACTTCAAGTCCAACGAGTACCGCGGCCTGCTGGGTGGCGAGGATTTCGAGCTGGAGGAGGAAAACCCCATGCTCGGCTTCCGCGGCGCCTCCCGCTATTACCACCCACTGTACCGGGAGGGCTTCCAGCTGGAGTGCCAGGCGATTCGCCGCGCCCGGGAGTCCATGGGCTTCGACAACATCATCGTCATGATTCCCTTCTGTCGCACACCGGGCGAGGCGGACCAGGTGCTGGAGACCATGGCCGAAGCGGGTCTGCAGCGCGGCGCCGGTGGCCTCAAGGTCTACGTGATGTGCGAGATTCCCTCCAACGTGATCCTGGCCGACCAGTTCGCGCAGCGTTTTGACGGCTTTTCCATCGGCAGCAACGACCTGACCCAACTGGTACTGGGGATAGACCGCGACTCCGCAGTACTCAAGAGCCTGTTCGACGCGCGCGACGAGGCGGTCAAGCGCATGATCGACCAGGTCATACGGGTGGCCCACGAGCAGGGCTGCAAGGTGGGCATCTGTGGCCAGGCGCCCTCGGACCATCCTGAGTTCGCCGAATTCCTGGTCCACTGCGGCATCGACTCCATATCCCTGAACCCCGATTCGGTGGCCCGCGCCAGCGTCCATGTGGCAGCTGCGGAGGGCAGCAAAGGGTAGATTTTTGAATTTTGTTCAAATAAGATTGGCGCTCGTGAATAAGTAAAAACGGAAAACATACTCATGAGCATGGAACTGTCTGAAGAAGACCAGTTGTTTGTCGACGTCACCCGCAAATGGGTCGACAAGGAATGTCCCAAGGACTGGTGCCGCCAGCTTGAGCAGCAGGAACACGTCTTCCCACACGAGCTCTGGGACAAGCTGGTGGAGTTTGGCGCGCACGGTATCGGCGTCCCCGAGGAATACGGCGGCCAGGGCGGTACCATCCTCAACCAGACACTGTTTGCCCGGGAATTTTCCCGCACCGCCGCGGGCCTGAGCTGGGTCTGGGGTGTCACCTCCTTTTCAGGGACCAAGGCCCTCAACTTCTGCGGCTCCGAGGCCCAGAAACAGGAGTTCCTGCCCCGCATCGCCAGCGGCGAACTGAAAACCGCCATGAGCTTTACTGAAGCCGGTGGCGGCACCGACCTGCTCGGCGGCATGCGCACCCGTGGCGACAAGGTTGACGGCGGCTGGCTCCTGAACGGAGAGAAAATCTGGAGCACCGGCGCCGATGTCGCCGACTACCTGCTGGTCATGGCCCGCACTGACATGAATGCCGCCAAGCGCAGCGACGGCATCTCCATATTTTTTGTCCCGCGCACCAGCAAGGGGATCACAGTGACCCCCCTGCCCAAGCTCGGCATGCGCGCGATGAGTTCCTGTTCGGTGATGATGGAAGACGTATTTGTTCCTGACGAGCTGCTGCTGGGCGAACCCAATCGCGGCTGGTACCAGTCGACCAAGACCCTGAACAACGAACGCCTGGTCAATGCCGCGACCTGCCTGGGCATGCTGGACGGCGTGATCGAGGACGCCGTGGAACACATGAAGTCACGGCATGCCTTCGGCCAGCCCATTGGCCAGTTCCAGATTCTGCAGCACTATCTCGCCGATATGGCCATGTGGCAAAAGCAGGGTGAGCTGATAGTCCTGCATACAGCCCAGCTGCAGGCCGCGGACAAGCCGAGCGCCATCGAGTCGGGCATGGCCAAGGTACTGTGCTCGGACTACGTGGGCAAAGCCGCCGACCTGGGAATACAGATACTCGGCGGCATGGGCTACTCCGCAGAGACCGACATGCAGCGCTACTGGCGCGATTCCAGGCTGCTGCGCCTGGGCCCGATCAGCAATGAGATGGCCAAGAACATGATCGCCGAAAGCTACGGCATGCCACGGTCATTCTGACCTTTCACACAGGCAACGGGGTCCGGCATGACTGACAGCAGCAAGGATATTGTTCGCAACTTCCTGGGCGCCGCACAGCGGGGTGATATGGCTACCGTGGAGAGACTGCTCCATCCCGAGGCCAGAGTCATCGAGGCTGATTCACTCCCCTTCGGCGGTGTGGTTTCCGGCTTCGACGGCTTTACCCGGCTGGTGCGCCAGGTATTCACGACGTTTGCCAACACCGCCGTGACCATTGACGAGTACATTGCCGAGGGCGATACCGTCGTGGTCCTGGCGACCATGACCGGGCAAAGCAAAGCCAGCGGCGAAGCGTTCAGCATGCCGATCAGCGAAATCTGGCGCCTGCGGGACGGCCTGATCACCGAGATCATGCCGTTCTACCACGACACCCAGAGAATCAACGCGCTGGCAGCAGGGACTGTGGAAGCCGGTCATGCGTCCTGACCGCATCATCGCCACGTCGCTGGGCGACCTCCTGCTGCGCAGCGCGGACCAGTGGCCCGACAACACGGCCGTGATCTTCCCGGGCGCTACCTTCACCTATCGACAGCTATACGACAGCGCTTTCGACAAGGCGAGACTGCTGCAGGGCAACGGCGTCGCTCCGGGCGACCATGTCGGGATACTGATGCCAAACTGCCCCGAGTATCTGGAATGGCTGTTTGCCATCGCGCTCACCGGGGCGGTGGCTGTGGCGATCAACGCGCGCTACCGGGCCAGCGAGCTGGCCTATGTCATCGACAACGCCGACCTGCGGCTCCTGGTTACCAGGCTCCACAGCGATCAACCCACCGACTACGCACAGCTGCTGGCGGATATTTTTCCGGAGCTTCGTCCTGGCGCTCCGGCAGCGGACAGCGTGGCGGCGGCGCCCCTGCTGCGGCGGATACTGACAACGGGCGACCGCAGCCCCCCGCAGCATGCGCTGTATCTGGACGCCGCACAGTTGGCCACCAACACGCACCAGGGGGGCAGCACGGAGCCGCAGGCCCAGCGCTTGCGGGCCAGCATCTCGCTCGCCAGCCCCTGCATGATGATGTACACCTCGGGGACCACCAGCCACCCCAAGGGCTGCCCGCTGAGCCACGAGATGGTCACCCGCAAGGCATTTTCGATCGCCACTCGACTTCGCCTCAGTGCGACTGACCGCCAGTGGAACCCACTGCCGTTTTTCCACCTGGCGTCCATCATGCCCATGCTGGCAACGATGAGCACCGGCGGCAGCTACATGACAGCGCCCCACTTTGCGCCGGAACAGGCCCTGCGGCAGATCATGGACGAGGGCGCGACGGTACTCTATCCCGCCTTCCCGACCATCATGTCGGATCTGGTCACCCACCCCCTGTTCAGCGAACTGGACAAGCGCCAGATCCGCCTGATCAACAACGTGGCCCCCCCGGAACGGCTGCGGGAGAACATGAAACTGCTCCCCCACACGCTGCACATCAGCGCCTACGGCCTTACCGAGGCCACCGGACTGTCCTGCTACAGCGACCTCGACGATGACGACCAGGCCCGCGCCCGGACTATCGGGCCGCCCCTGGACGGCACGCTGTTGCAGGTGGTGGACCCCGCCTCCGGGGCGCCGCTACCCGCGGGTGAGCGGGGCGAGATGCTGATCGCTGGCTACTCGGTGTTTTCCGGCTACTACAAGGACCCGCAGGCGACCGCGGCAGCCTTCACCCGGGATGGCTGGTTCCGCACGGGCGACATCTGTTCCATGGACGAGCGGGGTCGGGTCAGCTACCACGGCCGCCTCAAGGATACTCTCAAAGTGGGCGGGGAGAATGTGTCGGCCCTGGAAATAGAGTCTTTCCTGTCGACCCATCCGGCGGTCAAGTTTGTCCAGGTGGTCGGCATCCCGGACCCGCGCCTGCAGGAAGTTGTCGCCGCCTTCATAGAACTCAACCCCGGTGCGCAGTGCGACAGCGAGGACATCATCCGCTTCTGCAGCGGCCAGGTAGCCTCTTTCAAGGTGCCCCGCCACGTCGAATTCGTTACCGAATGGCCGATGTCGGCAACCAAGGTACAGAAATTCCGGCTGCGTGAGGCCCTTGTGCAGCGTCTGGGTCTTGTGTAACCCTTGAGGCTCGCTTCTGTCCTCGAGGCACGATCAGCCGCCAAGCAATGACAACTACTCCGACCCACAGGCTCGCCGACCTGACCGAGCGCTTTCGCGAGTTCCACCGGCTCAGCCTGAGCCAATATGAGTCCTACACCCGACTTTACTCCGACTACCTGCAAACAGGGCTGCGCTTTTTCAACATGGCCGCCGGCATCGTCAGCCGCATCAGCGATGGGCAGTACATCGTCCTCGCTGTCGAACCTGACTCCATGGGCCTTGCTTCCGGGGATACCATGTCCCTGGGCGATACCTATTGCTCGGTGGTGGTGGACAAGGACGTAACCGTGGCGGTCGCTCATGCCCGGGAGGATGCCGCATTGTGCGGGCATCCAGCCTATCGGGAGATGCGTCTGGAGGCTTACCTGGCCACGCCGATCCGGGTCAACGGCGAGATTTTCGGGACTCTGAATTTCACCTCGCCCGAGGCCCGCAAACGCCCCTTCGACGACACAGATGTGGAACTCATCGAACTCATGGCCGGCCGGATAGGCCAGATCATTGAGCAGGACCAGCTGGATCGTGAGCGGCAGAGAGCCATCAGCCAGTTGCGTGAAAACACGGCGCTGTTCGAGAGCGCGTTCGAGCACGCCGCCATCGCCATGGCCCTGGTCAATCCGGAAGGCCGCTGGCTCCGGGTCAACCAGGCGGCCATTGAACTGTTGGGATACAGCGAACCCGAACTGCTGGCCAGTGACTTCCAGACACTTACCCACCCGGATGATCTCGACAAAGACCTGGAGTTCCTGCGTGAAATGCTCGCGGGGGTGCGGGATACCTACCGGATGGAGAAGCGCTACTTTCACAAGAACGGGCACGAAATCTGGGCTCTCCTGAGCGTTTCCATGGTGCGTGACGAAAACGACAGGCCGGAATATTTCGTTTCCCAGATCCAGGATATCACTGCGCAAAAGCGTGCCGAGGCCGAGTTGCTGCACAGGCAGAAGCAGTTGGAGTCGTTGAATGACAAACTCGAACAGCTATCCACGACAGACCCCCTGACCCAGCTCAACAACCGACGCGCCCTGGAGGCGCGAATGCAGGAAGAGTTGTCCCGCAGCAGACGCACCGGGGAGCCGATGTCGCTGCTGATGGTGGACGTGGACCACTTCAAGCGATACAACGATACCTACGGCCATCCCGAGGGAGATATCGCCCTGCGCCGGCTGGCTGCGGCACTCAAGCAGGTGGCGCGGATCAATGACACTGTCGCACGCATGGGCGGAGAAGAATTCGTGCTGTTGCTGCCACATACCGACGAGTCCGGCTGCTGTGCCGTGGCCAGGCGGCTCGCGCAATTGGTCACCGGACTGGAAGGTTTGCAGGCGGCCATCACCGTGAGTACCGGAGGGGCAACACTCATGCCTGGCATGGGATCTACCCGCATACCCGCAGCAGACGAGCTGATGAAACTCGCCGACAATGCGATGTACCGCGCCAAGCAGGAGGGGCGCAATCGCCACTGCCAGGCACCACTGCTGACGTCTTGACAGAGCCTTTCCTGCGGGCCGCCGCCGCTAGTTTGCCAGGCCCATGACCACGCCCTGGGTGGCCACGCCCCCCAAGAGTGGTATGGCCATGAGCCCCCGGCCCAAGTAGTATGCAGGGCTCGTTTATCCAGGCAGGTAACCCATGGTCATCAATCGCTGGCTCAACTCCGTAGCCAACGCCGGCAAGAACCTGTTGCGCCGCACTGCGCGCGACAAGAACACGATCACCGCCCTCTGCACCCAGCTCTACTCGAACAAGGGTGAAGCGCTGGGTATCGCCCTGGCGGATGAGGTGGCGGTCGCCTATGCCGGACTCGACCAGGCCCGGAAAGCCGACTTCTTCCGCACCCTGGCCACGGACTACAGCCCGGACCCGGACCTGATCAACCGCTGTGCTGCTGACTACGGCGCAACCCAGAGCCTGGAAGCCTACCGGGCACTGGCGCGGGCGGTGGAGAGCCCGCGCCAGACCCTGTTCCGGCGGATAAACATGGCGCCGAAGGGGACCCGGACCATGGTGAACATGCGCGAGGACCTGCTGGCGCTGTTGCCCGAAGACGACTCACTGCGGGCCGTAGACGACGACCTCCAGCACCTGCTGAGTTCGTGGTTCAACCCCGGTTTCCTCAAGCTGCGGACCCTGGACTGGGAGTCACCGGCCGCGGTCCTGGAAAAACTGATCGAATACGAGGCCGTGCACGAGATGCAGGGCTGGGACGATCTGCGCCGACGCCTGGACGCCCAGGACCGGCGCTGTTTCGGCTTCTTCCACCCCGCGCTGCCGGATGAACCGCTGATCTTCGTCGAGGTCGCGCTGGTGGCATCCGTGTCCAGCTCGGTACAGAGCATCCTGGCTCCCCAGGACGGCGCAGTTGCCCAGGACCGGCTGAAGACAGCTATCTTCTACTCCATCAGTAACTGCCAGCCCGGCCTCAGGGGCATCAGCTTTGGCAACTTCCTGATCAAGCAGGTTGTCATGCGCCTGAAAGAGGAAATGCCGCAATTGAGCGAGTTTGCCACCCTGTCGCCCATACCGGGCTTCAGGACCTGGCTTAACAGGGTACTGGCCGACGAACAGCAAAGCCTGCTCGCTGCACGCGACACCGCGTTGCTCACCGCGCTCGACTCACCCCACTGGCATCAGGACAGCAGCCTGACTGCCAGGCTGCAGCCGCTGCTCATGTGGCTCTGCGCCCACTATCTCGTCCAGGAAAAGCGCGGCAGTGCCCCGCTCGACCCGGTGGCACGATTCCACCTGGGCAACGGCGCCAGCATCGCGCGGCTCAACTGGCTCGGCGACATCTCCCCGAAAGGCCTGCAGCAGTCTGCAGGCCTGCTGGTGAACTACGAATACGACCTGGATGAAGTCGAAGAGCATCACGAGGCATTCCTCAACCGCGGCGAGATCGCATGCTCGCCCACCGTGCGCAGACTCCTCAACCGGCAGGGCTGACCCGCCGCAGGTTTGCGCCGCCGGCAGGTAGTTGCGCCGGACTACACGGTTTCCTGCGCCACTTCCCTGAATGCCTCGCGGAATACATCCAACCCTTCGCGCAGCAACTCATCTTCGATAGTGAGCGCGACAAAGAGCTTGTTGACCTGGCTGTCCGCGCCGCAGGTCTCGCACACCAGCCCTTTTTCAAACGCGCTGGCGGCCACTTTGTCCGCAAAGCCGGCTACCGGCGTTTCGATGCCCAGCACCAGGCCGCGCCCGCGAACCTTGCAGTTCAGTGCGGGAAACTCGTCCCGCAGCCCGTTGAGGGCTTCCATGATAATGCCGGACTTGCGTGCCACCTCCCCGGTGAGCTTGTCATCAGCCCAGTACTGCTGGATGAGTTCGGTGGCCGCCACAAATGCCAGCGAATTACCGCGGAAGGTCCCGGTATGCTCGCCCGGCGACCAGACATCCGCCTCCGGCTTTATCAGCAGCACTGCCATCGGGTTACCGCCGCCAATCGACTTGGAGAGACAGACCATATCCGGTTCTATGCCGGCTTCCTCAAAACTGAAAAACTTTCCGGTACGGCCATTGCCGACCTGGATGTCGTCAATGATGAGCAAAATATCGAATTCCCTGCACAGGGCGGCGAGCTTCTGTAACCACTCCGTGGAGGCGACATTGATCCCGCCCTCTCCCTGTACCGTCTCCACGATTACCGCGGCTGGCGTCTCCATGCCGGAGCCGTGATCCTCGAGATAGCGGCGGAAGACGTGAATGGTGTCGATGTCATCGCCGAGGAAGCCATCGAAGGGCATGAAAGACACCGCACCCCGGGAGCCATAGGATGCGTCGCGATAGGCTTCGTTGCCTGTCACTGCCAGGGCCCCCATGGTGTGTCCGTGATAGGCGTTGGTGAAGGCGACGATGTTGGAGCGGCCCTTGACCTGCCGCGCAAGCTTCATCGCAGCCTCGGTACAGTTGGTGCCGGTAGGGCCGGTAAACTGCATTTTGTAATCGTAACCGCGGGGTTCCAGGATATACTTGACGAACACCTCGATGAATTTCTGCTTGGCGACCGTGGCCTTGTCGAGGCCGTGTGCAATGCGGCGGTCCTGCAGGTACTTGATACTGGCCTCGACAGCCGCTTCCGGATTGTGGCCGTAGTTCAGGGTGCCCGCGCCAGCGAAAAAGTCGATGTAGCGGTTACCATTTTCATCGAACAACTCCGCGCCAACAGCCTTGTCAAAAACCACTGGAAAGGAGCGAATGTAGCCGCGAACTTCCGATTCGTGTTGTTCAAACACCTCCATAACCGTTCTCCCTCAACCGTGCGAATACCAAACCGCCTATCTTAACGCAATGGCATCACAAAATTCAGGGTTGACACCGCCTTGTGTCGACCTGTTGTCCAGAACCTCTGGGATTTACGCGATAATCTGCTACGGATGTGGGTAAAAACAGTGTGTACTCATCCTCCGGCGGTTCGGCCCTGCTTGATACCAAACTCAGCCGCGATCGTCCTGATCTCCTCCACCTCCTCTTCGCTCACCGCACCATCAGCCCCGGCAATAGCGTAGAGCGACTCCAGAAAATGTGTCTTGCGTTCTGCGATCAGGCCAATATGTTCGTCGCTGTCCTGCGCAAAGTTCAGGTTGCGGCTTTGCATCATGGAGAGCTCCATGATGAATTCCACCTCGGAGGGCTCCAGCTGCGCGACATCGTGAAGGATTCGGCGCATTTCAGCGCGCTCACTGTCATCCACCACATTATCGGCATAGGCCACGCGCGCCAGGGCAAAAGAAAATGCCGCGAGATAACTGGCGGTCCCGGGTTCATGCTTGCCAAGGAGGTTCAGCATACGACTTGCCCCTTCCGACACCGCCTCGCCAAGGGGCTTCATATGACCGTCCTCCAGATGCAAAATGCGATCCGCAATATCCAGAATACGATTGTCGTGGGTCACCAGAACCACTGCGGCGCCGTCTTCCCGGGCCAGCTCCTGTATCAGTTCCACGACATCGCGACCGGACTGCTTGTCCAGGGAGGCCGTGGGTTCATCCGCCAGGATAACCCGCGGCCGGTTCACCAGGGCACGCGCGATTCCCGCCCGCTGCTTTTGCCCACCGGACAGTGCCGCGGGGTGCTTGTTGATGTGCTCGGCCAGACCGACGCGTTCCAGCACTGCGACAATACGTTCCTTCGCGTTGCGGCCCCCGGCCGGGTCCAGCTTCAAGCCCATCTGCACGTTCTGGCCTATGGTCAGGCTCTCAAGCAGGTTGTGGGACTGGAAAATATAGCCAATCTGCCTTCGCACCTTGACCAGGGTGCGCTCACGCGCACGATTCAACTCGTGGCCCAATACCTTCACGCTGCCCTGTTGCGCTGAGCGCAGGGCACCCATCAGAGTCAGCAGCGTGGTCTTGCCCGAGCCTGACGGCCCGGTAAGGATTACTACCTCACCGGCGCGGACAGTGGCGTTTATGTCGTACAGTATCTGTTTTTTCAGTGCACCCTTGCCGTAGATGTAGGACACCCCCTCCAATTCCACCGGAATATCTTCAGACATCAGAATACCTCCGCCGGGTCGATGGAGCGCAGCTTGCGCAGAGCCAGGATGCCCGAGCCAGCGCACATGAACAGTGTCAGCAGAAAGAGGTACCCCGCCGAGCGAACGTCCATTGACAGGGGTAACCCGGTGGCTCCCGCCGCCTTGCCAAACACCAGGATGGAGATCGTGATCCCGGGAATGAAACCCAGCACGGCCAGCACTACCGATTGCTGCAACACGACACCCCTCAGGTAGCCGTGGGTGTAGCCCATGGCCTTCAAGGTCGCGTATTCGCCAACGTGGTCCTGCACATCGGCAAACAGTATCTGATAGACAATGATGAAGCCCACCACCAAACCCATGATTGCGCCGAACGTAAACATATAGCCAACAGGCGTCGTCTTGCTCCAGTGGTTGATTTCCTGGGCCTTGAATTCATCCCGCGTCAGTACCCGTACATCCCCGGGGACACCTGCGATAATCTCTCGCTGGAGCTGCCGCGGGTCGGCTCCGGGCTCAAGGTGAATCAGGCCGATATCGATCGCCGACTTGTCGCGCTTCGGAAACGCGCGCAGGAAGTTCAGATCGGAAGTGATCACGCCGCCATCCAGGCCGAAAGACGTACCCAGCGAATACAGGGCAGCCAAAATCGGCATCCGGTCGTTGATATCCACCTCATAGGGACCGTTGCTCTCGAACAGAGCCGCGACCGGCCCGTATTCAGGTCTGCCGCGCTGGTCGAAAATGATGCGGTCGGGCAGCTTGATCAGGTCGTGCTGTTCCGGTGTCAGCAAACGGGTAAATCCGCGGTCCGAGGGGTTGAACCCAACCACAAAGATATTCCGGGCGCTGGTTCTGTCGGCCGGATTGCGCCAGCTGCCCTGCTGGGTGTATACCGGTGTAACGCCAGATACCCCCTTGAATCCGGTGGCCTGGTACAGCCGACCGCGGGGAAACTGTTTTGTCGACACCAGGTAGGTGGTCTTTGGGCTGACCATTACCAGTTCATAGTCCATCGCGCTGTGATAGCGCACCGCGCTGACCGACAGCGCCTGGCTGAACTCGAGTTGCACGGTAATGAGGATTACCGCGAAGGCTATACCAATGATGGCGGCCAGTAACCGCAGCTTCTGGTGCTTCAGCTGCAACCAGCCGAGCGGGAGCAGACGGGACATCAACTATCTATCTCCACCTCGACCTGCATATTGGTCAGCCCCGACACCTTGTCGCTACTGTCCAGCAGGATGAAAACCTCGACGACGCGGGCGTCTGTCTTGGCAATCGGGTCCGTGCCCAGCACGTCCATTCGCCCCACCTTCAAGGCGATACGCTCCACCTTGCCTGTAACCCCCTCGCCCAGGGCCGGGGCCCTGACCACCGCCGACTGGCCAACCCGCACAAGGCTGATATCGGTTTCGTACACCTCGGCGACAGCGTACATGCGATCCGTCTGGGCCAGTTCCAGAATACCGTCCGGTCCGACACTTTCCCCAGGATAGCTGTGGATCTCCAGCACCTGGGCCCGCAGCGGCGAACGCACCACCGACAGCTCAAGACGTGCCTGGGCGGCGGCGAGGTCGGCCCTTGCGATATTCAGTTCCATGGTCGCCGCGTCCAGCTGGGTCCGGCTGGTGGCGGAGGTCCTGGCGAGGTCCTGCTGCCGCTTCATCTCCCGCTGGGCATTGTCGAGGATGGCCTCCAGCCGGGCGACTTCCGCACGGCGCAGGTCATAGCTGTCGAGGTAGGCAACGATCTGCGCCTCTTCTACCCAATCCCCCTCCTTGACCGAGAGCTTCTTGATGACCGAGCCGGACATACCGACGCCGGAAGGACCAGACAGGCGAATGACACCGTTCTGGGGCTCCAGCCTGCCCAGGCTGGATACTCCCCGCTCACTGGCAGAAGCCGCTGCAGTCGCCAGCAATGCAATACAAAGTGTTCCCAGAAAATTTCTTGTCACAGCTGCGCCCCTTGATACGTTGTATCTCTTTATTCGCCGATACTTCCCTTCCACCTAGCCGGAATGGCTGTGCAGGGTTACCGCGTTTGCCTTTCTGGCCTTGAAGTTATCCAGTAACGCCAGGATCTGTTTGAGGTTCGCTTCGTACCAGATTTCAGCGTGTGCCCGCAGGTTGCGTACATAGCCCGGCGTGGTTTCATCAAGCTTCATCAAAGCTCGCGGCAGCGCCCCGTCAACCCGGAGATAGCGGTCGCCCAACAGCTGCTGGCACTGGTGCGCGCTCACCGCAGAGCTGGCACTGAGCATGTGATCGAGCAGACCATTGGAGAGCCAGCCGATAATTCCCCAGTCCCGGGACGCAATGCCAATCTTGTCCTGCTGCTTCTGCGACATATCGTGGACAGGACGGCCCGTACCCATGGAGATCATCCAGATCTGGTCAATGGTGTAGCCCATGGCCAGTGCTTCGGAGATGGCACAGAGACTGGGATCGTTGATGGCAACCGCACCGTCGATAAGCCAGCGACTGAAGCTGTCAGTTGTGGGAACCGGTGGATAAAGAGTGGGAGCCGCCGTTGCGGCATCGCATATCTCGGCAAGCAGCGGATTATAGCTGGCATCGTGTCCGCGGCGGTTCTTGAAAGTGATCAGCTCGCGGTTGATGAAGTCGTAGGCAATCACCATCAGCTGTTTGTCGACAATATCGTTAATACGCACCGTGCCCAGAACTTCGTCCAGATACAGGCGCTTGTTGATACCGTCGTATTTTGGCTGATTCTGTACGCGTCCCAGCATCTTGTCCCAGACAGACTTGTCGAATATCCGGGACATGTTGTCGGAGGAGTAACTGGTCTTGGCGAGCACCTCGACCGAACCCTCTCCCATGGCGCAATAAGACGCGATCAGGGCACCAGTGCTGACACCGGCAAAGAAATCAAAGGTACCACGGATATCGACGTTGGCTTCATGTTCGATAAGGTACAGAACGTTCACGGGAATAACACCGCGAGCGCCGCCGCCATCTATCGAAAGAATCAATATCGGATCGTCATTGCCCGCCACCTGCTCTGGCCCTCAGCTGCCGTGCAAGATTTATTGTTACCCCACCTGCGTAGGTAAAAAAAGACTACACACAGACAGGCCTTTGCGCAAGCGCGCTCCTGCCCGCTCTGAATGCCGTTGTCCGTAACGACATGGCCACCCCTGCCAGCAAGCCAACGGCAGTTGCCGAGCTTTCGGAGCAGCCTGTCTTTCCCGATCTACAAGAAGCGCCTCAAGGCGCCAGGTTGTCCTGGTCCGCGCCTTCCCGCACGGGCGCCATCAGGTCTTCCTTGGTGACACCAAGCAGCAGCAGGATATTCGATGCCATATAGATCGACGAATAGGTACCTACGCCAATACCAACCAAAAGGGCAACGGCGAAACCAAGGATCATGTCACCACCAAAAATTGCCAGGGCGACAAGCACCATGACGGTGGTCAGCGAGGTGATTGTGGTTCGCCCCAGCGTTTCGGTCAGGGAGATGTTGACGACGTCCAGCGGCGTCGCGCCCCGCAGCTTGCGGAAATTCTCGCGAATACGGTCGTAGACGACTATCGTGTCATTGAGCGAGTAACCGATAACCGCCAGTACCGCGGCGAGCACGGTCAGGTCAAACTCCATGCCGGTAATGGAGAAAAAACCCAGGGTGATAATCACGTCGTGAATCAACGCTATAACCGCACTTGCCGCGAACTTGAACTGGAAGCGGAACGCGATGTAGAGCATGATCAGGCCCAGTGCCAACAACATGGCCAGCCCACCCTGCTCCCGCAATTCATCGCCCACCTGAGGCCCGACAAACTCGACTCGACGCAGTTCCACCGTGGTTTCGACCTGCTTCTGCAAGGTCTCCACCAGTGCCTGGCCCGCGGTCTCTGCGTAGCCCTGGGGCAAGCGAATCAGGACATCGCGATCAGTGCCGAAAGCGACCACAACGGCGCCGGAGTACCCCTCCGCCTCCAGGTAGGAACGGATCCGGGGTAAATCAGCGCTCTCACCATAATGCACTTCCACCAGCGTTCCGCCGGTAAAATCCAGCCCCCAGTTGAGCTGGCGGGTGGCAAAAGAGCCGATCGACACCAGCAGCATCAGTATTGAGAAAGCAAGGGCCAGCTTGCGCCAACCCATAAAGTTCATGGTCTTCATGGACATTTCACCTGAGAAAATTGAGGTTACCGAGCACCCGGAACCGATGTCCCGGTGCCGGCACAAGGCCAGGCAACGGGCGCCTTACAGGTGCCAGGTGCGCTACAGGGATAAGGACTCAGGTGTTCAGCGGAGGCGCCTGTGGCAGGACGGGGTAATGGCTGATGCGGATGCGGGCCGGGGCGGCAATAGCGAGGGCGACGGGGACAGGCACGCTGAGCCACCCGATGGCGGGCCATCCGGCATCCGGAATGCTACCCGTGTCATCCCCGGAAAAGCCCTCCCCGTTACCCGGCAGAAAAGGCGGGGACCCATCCCCCAATTGCTCGAACTGGCCGCCATGGAACACGGGGCCGTTCCAGGAGGCAGACCAGACCAGCAGATTGCCGATCAGCAGCAGGCACAGCCCCAGCCGGGTAAGAGATGTGCCTGATCTGGAAGGTGTCATGGTGGGACCTGAATGGACCGGATACGCTACTGCATTATTAGTACCACGGTTGCTGCCGGCGGAGAAAGCTGCATTAGTGACAAATCGCCCTTCTTGGGCAAAGTTACACAAAAGGCCCGGGCCTTCCCTCCATTGGAGCAAGCACTGGAAGGGGCTACTGGTCGAGCCGCTGTCCCCCCGCATAAACCACCTGCCGCCCATGGCGCGCAAAGCCAACCAGGGTCAGGTCGCACTGCACTGCGGTGTCCACAGCCCGCGCAGTGGCCGCGGACACGGCGACCAGAACCGGCATATCCGCCCGCACGGCCTTTTGCACGAGCTCATAGCTGGCGCGGCTGGACACCACGGTAAACCCCGGCGAACGCGGTCCACTCCGGGCCAGGGCGCCCACCAGCTTGTCGAGTGCGTTGTGGCGGCCAACATCTTCCCGCAACAACAGGATTTCCCCATCGGAGTCGCACCATGCCGCGGCATGCATGCCGCCGGTCAGTCCCCCCAGCTGCTGCCGACCGGGCAGTGCCGCCAGGGCGCGCTGGATCGCGCGGTGACTGATTCGGACGCCCGCCGACACCGTCGGCAGCGGCGTCGCAAAATACGCCAGTGACTCTACGCCACACAGCCCGCAGCCCGATTGCCCGGCAAGAAACCGGCGCCGCTGCTTCAGGGCCGCAAGCCGGTCAGACGCCAGGGTAATCCGCAGCTCTATGCCCTGCTCGCCGTGCCGAACCTCGGTGTCATAGATCTGCGCGGGGCGATCGATTATCCCCTCGCCCAGGCTGAACCCCAGGGCAAAGTCCTCCAGATCCACCGCCGAGGCCATCATCACAGCGTGGGACACACAGTTATAAACCAGCGCCACTGGCGTCTCGTCCGCCAGGGTGTCCGTACTGGCACCCAGCGTCCCGCCTCGCCAGGTCTGGACCGGGCGCGCGGGCAATTGGTTGCCGGCCGCCGTTGGCAGCTCAGGCTTCTCCGGCCGCACTCTGACTGCCCTCCACCGCCTCTCCCTCGACCAGACGCTGTTGTTCGCGATGGAACGCGTGGTGCCCCCTTTGCCACGCGGACATGCCGCTGGCCCTGCGCACCTCAACCGCCGTTACCTTGTACTCGGGGCAGTTGGTGGCCCAGTCCGAATTGTCGGTAGTAATCACGTTGGCCCCGCTGACGGGGTGGTGGAATGTCGTGTAGACCACACCCGGCTGCACCCGCTCACTGAGCCTGGCACGCAGGGAAGTCTCACCTACCCGGCTGGCAATGCTCACCTGGTCGCCCTCGCTGATACCCCGGTCCTCGGCATCGTGGGGATGGATTTCCAGAATATCCTCGGCATGCCAGCTGCTGTTGGGGGTACGCCTGGTCTGGGCGCCAACATTGTACTGGGACAATATCCTCCCCGTGGTCAGCAGCAACGGGAAGCGACGGGTGACCTTTTCCTCCGTGGGAACATACTCGGTTACCACAAACTGCCCCTTGCCGCGCACGAATTCATCCACGTGCATTACCGGTGTGCCGTCGTATGCCGCGTCATTGCAGGGCCACTGGATGGAACCCTGCTGGTCCAGGCGCGCATAGCTCACGCCCCTGAACGAGGGCGTGAGTCGGGCGATCTCGTCCATGATTTCCGCAGGATGGCAGTAGTCCATGGCGTAGCCAAGGGCATTGGACAGCGCCATGGTGGCTTCCCAGTCCGCCTTGCCCGCCAGGGGAGCCATAACCCGGCGCACCCGGGAGATGCGGCGCTCGGCGTTGGTGAAGGTCCCGTCCTTCTCCAGGAAGGAGGCGCCAGGCAGGAACACGTGGGCAAACTTGGCGGTTTCGTTGAGGAAGATGTCCTGCACGATCAGGCACTCGAGATTGCGCAGGGCCGCCTCGACGTGCTGGGTGTTCGGGTCCGACTGGGCGATGTCCTCGCCCTGGCAGTACAGCGCGCGGAAATTGCCCGCCAGCGCCTCGTCGAACATATTGGGAATGCGGAAGCCGGGCACCGGGTCCAGCTGCACCTGCCAGGCGGCATCGAACCGGTTGCGCACGGCGTCGTCACCCAGGGGTTGATAGCCAGGCAGCTCGTGGGGGAAGGAACCCATGTCGCAGGATCCCTGGACGTTGTTCTGCCCACGCAGGGGGTTCACCCCCACCCCCTCGCGGCCGATATTGCCGGTCAGCATCGCCAGGTTGGCAATGCCCATAACCATGGTGGAGCCCTGGCTGTGCTCGGTAACGCCGAGCCCGTAATAGATGGCGGCGTTGCCGCCTGTGGCATACAGCCGCGCTGCGGCCCGCAGGGCCCCCGCCTCTACGCCGGTTACCGCAGCCACCTGCTCGGGTGCATGGCTGGGGTCACGGATGAAATCCAGCCACTCCCGGAAGGCCGCCGGGTCACAGCGCTGCTCGATAAACTCCCTGTCTTCCAGGCCTTCGCTGACAATGACATGAGCCATGGCATTGATAAAGGCCACGTTGGTACCCGGGCGCAATGGCAAATGGTGGTCGGCACGGATATGGGGTGATTGCACCAGATCGATACGCCGCGGATCGACCACGATCAACCGCGCGCCATTGCGCAGGCGGCGCTTGAGACGCGAGGCAAACACCGGGTGGCCATCCGTCGGGTTGGCGCCGATCACCATCACCACATCGGCCTGGTCAACGGAGTCGAAGTTCTGGGTGCCGGCAGATTCTCCCAGGGTCATCTTCAAGCCATACCCGGTCGGGGAGTGACAAACCCGCGCGCAGGTGTCGACATTGTTGTTGCCAAAAGCCACGCGCACCATCTTTTGCACCAGGTAGGTCTCTTCGTTGGTGCAGCGCGACGAGGTAATCCCGCCGATGCTGTTGCGCCCGTACTGCTGCTGGACTTCGCGCAGGCGCCTGGCGGCAAAGGCCACGGCCTCTTCCCAGGACACCACCCGCCAGGGCTGGTCGATGGCATCGCGGATCATCGGCGTGGTAACGCGATCCGGGTGGGTGGCGTAACCGAAAGCAAAGCGCCCCTTCACGCAGGCATGGCCGCGATTCGCCCCGCCGTCCTTCCAGGGCAGCATGTTCACCACCCGCTCGCCTTTCATTTCCGCCCTGAAGCCGCAGCCGACCCCGCAGTAGGCGCAGGTCGTCACCACCGAGTGCTCGGGCTGGCCCTGCTCGATAACACTGTTCTCCATCAGGGTCGCGGTGGGACAGTGCTGGACGCAGGCACCGCAGGAGACGCAGTCCGAGTCCATGAAGGGCTGCTCCACGCCCGCCGCCACCCGTGACGCAAAGCCGCGTCCGGCGATGGTCAGGGCGAAGGTCCCCTGCACATCCTCACAGGCGCGCACACAGCGGGAACAGAGAATGCACTTCGCGGGATCGAAGGTGAAATAGGGATTGGACTGGTCCTTTTCCGCCTGCAGGTGGTTTTCCCCTCCCTCGGGATAGCGCACCTCGCGCAGGCCCACGGCACCGGCCATGTCCTGCAGTTCACAGTTGCCATTGGCGGCGCAGGTCAGGCAGTCGAGCGGATGATCGGAGATGTACAGCTCCATTACATTGCGCCGCAGGCGCGCCAGCTTGCCGGTCTGGGTCGTGACCGCCATGCCCGCCTCCACCGGTGTGGTGCAGGAGGCCGGGTAGCCCTTGCGCCCGACAATCTCCACCAGACACAGGCGGCAGGAGCCGAAGGCCTCCAGGGCGTCGGTGGCGCAGAGCCTGGGGATGTTGATCCCCGCCAGCGCCGCCGCGCGCAGGACCGAGGTCCCTTCGGGGACCGCGACCGCACGACCGTCTATCGTGAGTTCAACGGTTTCCAGAGTCGCGTAAGCGGCGCTGTATTCAGGCAGGGGGGCGGGCGTGCCGTAGTCACGCTCCGACGGTTCATAGAACTGCAGCATCAGACTGACTCCCGGGAATCGCCTGACTCCCTGTGGGCAGTGAAATCTTCGGGGAAATACCGGAGGGCGCTCAGTACCGGGTAGGGGGTCATTCCGCCCATCGCACAGAGAGAGCCATCGGTCATGGTTTCGCAGAGCTCCTCCAGCAGCGCGAGGTTCCCCGCCGGGTCCGCATCCAGCCGGTCGATCACCTCCACGCCGCGGGTACTGCCAATGCGGCAGGGCGTACACTTGCCACAGGACTCAACGGCGCAGAACTCCATGGCAAACCGCGCCTGCTGACGCAGGTCCACCGTATCATCGAAAGCGACGACTCCACCGTGGCCCAGCATCGCTCCCATGGCGGCGAAGGCCTCGTAGTCCAGCGGTGTATCCCACTGCGACTCCGGCAGGTAGGCACCCAGCGGCCCGCCCACCTGGGCTGCGCGCAATGGCCGGCCGCTGCGGCTGCCACCGCCAAAGTCATACAGCAGCTCGCGCAGGGTAGCGCCGAAAGCCAGCTCTACCAGGCCGCCGCGGGCGATGTTTCCCGCCAGTTGCACCGGCAGCGTGCCCCGGGAGCGGCCCATACCGCAGTCAGCATAGGCCTCGGGCCCCTGGTCAAGGATAAACGGCACGGCCGCCAGCGACAAAACGTTGTTGACGATCGTCGGCTGGCCATACAAGCCTTTCACCGCGGGCAGGGGCGGCTTGACCCGGACCATGCCCCGCCTGCCCTCCAGGCTCTCCAGCAGCGCGGTTTCCTCCCCGCAGATGTAGGCCCCGGCGCCAAGCCGGACCTCAAGGTCAAACCGATAGCCCGTATCGCAGATACCCTCACCGAGATAACCCGCCTGATAGGCGCGCTCGATCGCCGCGTTCATGATGCGCTGCGCCAGCGGATATTCAGAGCGAAGATAGATGTAGCCCTGCGTGGCACCGACAGCAAGCCCCGCGATGATCATGCCCTCGATCAGCATGTACGGGTCGCACTCCATGACCAGGCGATCGGCAAAGGTACCCGAGTCCCCCTCGTCCGCATTGCACACCACGTACTTCTGAGACGACGGCGCGTCCAGCACAGTCTGCCACTTGATGCCCGTCGGAAACGCCGCGCCACCGCGACCGCGGAGGCCCGAATCCGTCACCCGGCGCACGATGTCTTCCCCCGTCATGGCCAGGGCCCGTGCCAGCCCCCGAAAACCGCCCTGCTGGGTATAGGTGTCCAGCGCCAGAGGGTCCCCCAGCCCCACCCTGGCAAAGGTCAGTCGCTGCTGATCGCGAAGAAAGGGGATGTCCTCGGGCCGGCCCTGGAAGAGCGCATGCTGAGGCGCTCCCGAGAACAGACCCGCAGCAACCAGCCCACTGACGTCCTCGGCCCGCACGGGGCCATAGGCTACCCGTCCAGCAGCGGTCTCCACCTCGACCAGCGGTTCCAGCCAGAACAGGCCCCGCGAGCCGTTGCGCACCAGTTCGAGGTCGATATTCCGCGCCGCCGCCTCCCGCTCGAGAGCCGCCGCGACCGCATCGGCGCCCAGCGACAGGGCGGTGGTGTCAGAGGGCACAAAGATCCGCGTGGCCATCACTGCACCTCCACCACATCACTGCTCAATTCATCGACCAGCGCATCGAAAGCCGCCGGGGAAACGCGGCCATGGACGGCATCGCCAATACGTACCGACGGTCCGCAGGCACAATTGCCCAGGCAATAAACCGGTTCCAGGCTGATACGGGTATCCCGTGTGGTCGCATGGTAGTCGATGCCCAGGCGCTGCTTCGCATGCCGCTCCAACATTCTCCCGCCTACGGCCTGACAGGCCTCCGCCCGACAGATCTGCACGACATGACTGCCTGGAGGTGTGCTGCGAAAGTGATGGTAAAAACTGAGCACGCCCGCGACCTCTGCCCGGCTCTGGTTGAGCGCTTCGGCGATGGGAGCGATGGCCTCGCCCGGGATGAAACCCAGAGCATCCTGAATCGCATGCAGTATCGGCAGCAGTGCACCGGGGCGGTGCCGGTGCGTAGCAATGGCAGCCTGGATCACATCGGTCTGCGCTGCGGTCGCCTCAAGCATGAAACCACCTCTGATTATTGAATTATCGTGCGCTGTGCAAGGGAGTATACCTACCGGGGCAGGCCACCTGGCAAATGCCTGCAGGCATGCCCCCCGTCATGCCAGGTTGTTGCGGTGGAAGCCGATGTGATCGCCCATAAAGCTGGCGATGAAAAAATAGCTGTGGTCGTAGCCGGGTTGCATACGCACCTCCGCGGTAAACCCGGCGCGATCCAGAGCCTCCACCAGCAGTTCCGTTTTCAGTTGCTCCTGCAGGAACTGGTCCGCCTCGCCCTGGTCCACCAGCACCGGCATGGGACTGGCCCCGGCCAGCAACTCCGTGGCGTCGTACTGACGCCACTGCTCGCGATCGTCGCCGAGGTAGTTCGCCAGGGCCTTCTGCCCCCAGGGGCAGCGCATGGGAGACACGATCGGTGCAAATGCCGATACCGAGCGGAATCTGTCGGGATTGCGCAGGGCGATGGTCAGCGCGCCATGGCCGCCCATGGAGTGGCCGAAAATTCCCGCCTGGCCCGCACTCACCGGGAAATGCTGCTCGACAAGCTCCGGGAGCTCGGCGGCAGTGTATTCGTACATCCGGTAATGCGTCGACCAGGGCGCCTGTGTTGCGTCGACATAGAAACCCGCGCCCAGCCCGAGATCGTAGGCGCCGTCCGGATCGTCCGGCACCTGATCGCCACGCGGGCTGGTATCGGGAGCCACGATCGCGACGCCCTGCTCGGCAGCGTAGCGTTGGGCACCGGCCTTGGTGACGAAGTTCTCGTCCGTGCAGGTCAGGCCTGACAGCCAGTACATTACCGGCACCCTCTCCTGCTCGGCCTGCGGAGGCAGGTAAATGGAAAAATGCATGTCACAGGCCAGCGCCCGTGCACGGTGCGCTACGCGCAGCTGCCTGCCGCCAAAGCACCGTTGGTCATTGACTATTTTCATGGCCACCCTCCTGTAAAGCTGCCCACCGTCCGCTGGGCGGCACGGCGGGCCAGGGACCGCTATGGGAAATCCGATCGGGCCTAGTACAGCACCACGGAGCGAATGCTTTCACCCGAGTGCATCAGGTCAAAGGCCTTGTTGATGTCGTCCAGGGGCATGGTGTGGGTGATCAGGTCGTCGATATTGATGCGCCCGTCCATATACCAGTCGACAATCCTGGGGACATCGGTCCGGCCCCGGGCGCCACCGAAGGCCGTACCGCGCCAGGAGCGCCCGGTTACCAGCTGGAAGGGACGGGTGGAGATTTCCTGGCCGGCCCCCGCCACCCCCACGATGCAGCTCTGGCCCCAGCCCTTGTGGCAGCACTCCAGGGCCTGGCGCATCACCTTCACGTTGCCGATACACTCGAAGCTGTAGTCCACCCCGCCGCCAGTCAACTCGATGATGTGCTCCACCACGTTGTCGACCTCTTTGGGGTTCACGAAGTCGGTCATGCCGAACTGCTTCGCCAGCGGGACCTTGGCCGGGTTCAGGTCCACGCCGATGATGCGGCTGGCCCCGACCATCCGTGCGCCCTGGATGACATTCAGCCCGATGCCACCGAGGCCAAACACCGCCACCGTGGCGCCCGCCTCGACCTTCATGGTGAAAGCGACCGCGCCGATGCCCGTGGTCACCCCGCAGCCGATGTAGCAGATCTTGTCGAACGGTGCGTCCTTGCGCACCTTGGCCAGGGAAATTTCCGGCAACACCGTGTAGTTGGAAAAAGTGGAGCAACCCATGTAGTGCAGAATGGGCTTGCCATTGAGGGAGAAACGGCTGGTTCCATCCGGCATCACGCCCTGGCCCTGTGTCGCCCTGACGGCCTGGCAGAGGTTGGTCTTGGGATTTAGACAGAAGTCGCACTCCCGGCACTCGGCGGTGTACAGCGGAATCACATGGTCGCCCTTCTGCAGGCTCTTCACCCCCGGGCCTACATCGACAACCACGCCGGCGCCTTCATGCCCCAGAATCGCGGGGAAGGCGCCTTCGGGGTCGTCGCCCGAGAGGGTGAATGCGTCGGTATGGCAAACACCGGTCGCCTTGATCTCCACCAGCACCTCGCCCTGGCGCGGGCCCTCCAGATCCACTTCAACAATTTCCAGAGGCTTCCCCGCCTCGAATGCGACCGCTGCCCGGGTTTTCATATGCCGTCTCCACAAATTGCAATTATCGATGGAGTCAGTATATTTTGTTCTCAAACAAAGATTAACCAGCGTAATATGAATTAACTATTTCCATGTCGAAACAATACTGCCAGCGCCTGCCAAGCTCATGAGCAACCAACATGCATAAATGGGAGGGCATTGAGTCCTTTGTCAGCGTGGTCCAGCACGGGAGCTTTTCCCGGGCGGCCGAGGCGCTGGGCGTGTCGAAATCACACGTGAGCAAACAGATTGTGCTGCTGGAATCCCGACTGGGTGCACAGCTTCTCGTGCGCACGACACGGAAGCTGTCAGTCACGGAAGTCGGGCCGGCCTTCTTCCTCCGCTGCCAGGACGTCCTC
>JBFHFJ010000014.1:0-25284 GCA_041583655.1 Haliea sp.
CCAGTGCTTCGCGTAGGCACCCACCCTGGGGTTTTGCTGCAGGCGCGGCGCCTCCTCGTTGAGCTGGCGGCGCTGGGTCTCGCGGGTCACATGCAACCAGATTTTTATCAGCAGTGCGCCATCATCGTGGAGCATGCGTTCGAAGGCGTTGATTTCCTCCAGCTGAACCTGCAGGTCGCGGATACCGAGTTTACCCTCGGTGGCCTCATGCAGTGGGCGGGTATACCAGGAGCCGAGGAAGATTCCGGTCTTTCCCCGGGGCGGCAACTTGCGCCAGAAGCGCCAGAAAAACGGGCGTTCCTCTTCCTCGTCGGAGTGCATCCAGATCGCGCTGGTCTCGATCCGGCGCGGATCCATCCATTCATTGAGGCGGTGGACCAGGGTGCCCTTACCAGCGCCGGGCAGGCCCGCCACCAGGATGATGACCGGGTAGTCGCGCCCGGCCTGGTCAAACTGTGCCTCCAGCAATTGCTGGCGCAGGGTCAGTTCACGACCTTTATAATCCTCCGTTGACAGGAACTTGCCGGTCTCCAGCGCCTCAAACATTTGTGCAGGTGCTCCTCGATATCCGCTGCCGCGACAGCATAGGCTTGTTCGTCGCGCCCCGTTATAATCATACGCACTTCAGGGAGATAGTCAGCATGGGCTTTTATGAACGGCATATCCTGCCGCACTGCATCAATTGCGCCTGCGGCAGCAAGCCGATTATGCAGCAGCGACAGAAAATAGTGCCCAAGGCGCAGGGGACTGTTCTGGAAATAGGCATCGGTACCGGACTCAATCTGCCGTATTACAATCCTGCGCGCATAGAGCGGCTGATCGGCCTCGATCCCTCGGAGAAGTCCTGGGAGCTTGCCGGGAAGCGGGTGGCGCAGGTGGACTTTGACGTCGAGTTCATCGGCCTGCCGGGAGAGCAGATCCCGCTGGCGGACAACAGTGTCGACACCATCGTGGTAACTTTCAGCCTGTGTACCATCCCCGACCCCGTCGCGGCCCTGGAGGGCATGGCGAGGGTGTTGCGCCCCGATGGCCAGTTGTTGTTCTGCGAACACGGCAGGGCACCGGACCCGGAAGTAACGCGCTGGCAGGATCGGCTCAATGGTTTCTGGCAGGCGCTCGCGGGTGGCTGTAACCTGAACCGTGATATCCCGGCGTTGTTGGCCGCCGGGGGGTTTGCGACGGATTCGCTGGAAACCATGTATCTGCCCGGCACCCCGCGCTTTGCCGGATTCAACTACTGGGGTCACGCACGCCTCGCCAGCGGGCATTGACGGTTGTTCCCAGTGCACCGCATCCGGGAGGGGATCCTGTTGCTGGCGTTGGTGCTGGTAGCAGCCCATGGGCATGCCGCGCCGACACTGGAATACAAGGTGGAGGGCCTGGAGCGTGCCCAGCGCGCCAACGTGGAGGCCTGGCTTGGCGCTTCGCCTGAGACCAGGTCGGCCCGGGCAAACTTCGTGACCTCGGTGCGGGACCGCGTCGAGCGCAGCCTGCAGGCCCTGGGGTACTACCGTGCAGATGTCGATATCCATCTTGATCGGGAGCAGGATCCCTGGCGCATGGTGATCACGGTGGATGCCGGCCCCCCCGTTATCGTCAGCGCGCTGGACCTGCAATTGACCGGGGCCGCGGCCGAGGATCCTGTTTTTGCACGACTGCTGGCCAATAAGCCGCTGAACGAGGGCGACATTCTCCACCACGGGAACTATGAGTCCCTGCGCAATTCCCTGTTGAGTCTCGGCCAGCGACGCGGCTACTTTGACGGTGAGCTGCTGGCGCGGTCAGTGCAGGTCGAGCCCGGCGTCGGCGAGGCCCGGGTGCAGCTCCATTACTCGAGTGGCGAGCGCTATCGCATCGGCGAGGTGCGTATGGATGAGCAGGTCATGAGCCGGGAGCTGCTGCTGAAGCTGCAGAATTTTGAAGTGGGCGCCCCTTACGAGCTCGGCACGCTGCAGGGCCTCCAGGCGCAGTTGCAGCGTACCGGTTATTTCTCCGCCATTACCCTGCGCCCGGCCCTGGAGGAGCGAGCGAACGGCGAGGTGCCCCTGGACCTGGAACTTTTTCCCGCCAAGCGCCATACCATAGACGTGGGTATCGGCTTCAGCACGGATACCGAGGAGAGGGTATCCCTGACCTGGCGCACGCCGAAGGTCAATCGCTTCGGCCACAGCCAGGAAACGCGCCTTGAATACTCGGCAATAAATCCCAGCGGGCGCTTTGTCTACAACATCCCGCTGACGCACCCGCTCAATGACGTGCTCCAGCTCGGGTTGCGCGTTGAGCAGAATGAGTTCGGTGACCTGGAGAGTCGCCAGCAGGAAGCGCAGGTACGTCGAGAACAACGCTACGGCAACTGGATCCTGAGCTATCACCTGCGGCTGCTCAACGAACAGTGGGATGCTGGCCCGGTTAACGGCAACGAGGATTACCTGTTGCCCGGGGTTTCCATATCCCACAAGCGGCGCGATGGACCCCTGGTCAACCCCACACGCGGCTTCAGCCAGTTTTATTCGGTGGAGGCCACCTCCAGCTACATGGGGTCCAGTGTCGACATGACGCGCCTCTACGCCAACTGGATCTACGTGCTGCCCCTGGCGGAACGGCACCGGCTGGTGGCCCGTACGGAAGCCGGCGCAGCGCTGTTGGGGGACGGGCAGCGGGATGACCTGGCCCCATCCCTGAGTTTCTTCGCCGGCGGCTCCCAGAGTGTCCGCGGATTCGGCTACCAGTCCATAGGCAATGAGGTGGATGTGCTCCTTGACGATGGCGAGGAACGCGCGCTGGTCCTCGGCGGTAACCGGCTGGCAGTCGCCAGCCTGGAATACCAGTATGCATTCCTCAAGGACTGGCGTGCTGCGCTGTTTGTCGATGGCGGCGATGCCTTCGACGAGGGTGAGTTCGACGCCAACTACGCAGCCGGCTTCGGTGTCCACTATATGACGCCGGTGGGTGCCATCAAACTGGAGCTGGCGCGCAGTCTCAGCGAGGATAATCCAGGCTGGCGCGTGCATATCAATATAGGGGCAGAGTTTTGAAGCGCCTCGGCCAGGGTTTATTCCTGCTGCTGGTGTTACTGCTGGCGCTGGTGCTGGCAGCGCCGTTCACCGCCTCCGGCACCCGGCTGCTGCTGGCGCTGTTGCCTGAAACGGGCCCCCTGCAGGTGGAGTACCACAGCGGTCGCCTCGCCGGGGAGTTGCGCCTGCGGCGGGTGCAACTGGTCACCGCAGACATGGATCTGCAGCTCACGGATCTGCATGCGGAGCTGCAGCCCGCCTGTCTGTGGCAGAGCAGGTTCTGTTTCGCTCAGCTTGAACTGGGCAGCCTGGTCCTCGAGGTGTTGGCGGGTGACGGGAGCGGGAGTTCCCCCGCCGGGGAGCCCCTGACCCTGCCCGTGAGTGCGCACGCGCCCCGGATTGGTATCAATGCCCTGACGGTGCGCTGGCCGGGCGGCAGTTGGGAGCAGCAGCAGGCGCACCTCGGGCTGGAACTGGATGAGACCGGCATCTATCTCGATGAGGTGGTCATTGCCTTCGGGGTGCTGACCCTCGACGCGGAAACGGAACCCGGCGCCGCGCCGGAGCCCGGGCCCTTGCGCTTGCCGGAAGTCGCCCTGCCGCTGTTATTGGCAGTGGAGAGTCTCGAATTGCAGTCTCCGCGCCTGGTGTCGGGAGAATGGGAGCAGGGCCTGGAGCGGCTTGCGCTGGGACTGCGCTGGCATGGGACGGAGCTGCTGCTGGCGGATCTGGAGGTTGAGAGCGGCGAGTGGGGTTCCCTGGCCGCCGCGGGCGAGCTGGACATGACCGGCAGCTGGCCCATGGCGCTGGAAATCAACGCGGCGCCCGCGGCCGGGGTCCTGCCGGAGATCCTGCAGGGGCGCTCCTTCGCACTGCGCCTGGACGGGGCGGCGGATGCCCTGGATCTCGCGCTCGACGTGCCCGGTGAGCCCGCGTTGCAGGTCACAGGGGAGGTCAACCTGCTGGACCCGGCGCTGCCTTTTGTCGCCGATGCGCGCCTGCAGGGGCAGGGCAGCATTGCCCTTGCGGATTATCTGCCGGAATTGCCGCCGGGACTCGCCGGCGGCGTCCTGGACCTGCCCCTGGCACTGGCGGCGGAGGGGACGCTGCAGTCCCAGGCTTTTTCCCTGCAGGCGCGGTTGCGGGAGGTCGGTTACCCGGCGCTGGATGTACGTCTTGGCGCCTCTCACGCCGCGGGCCTGCTAACGGTCCAGGAATTGCGTCTCGACGGTGGTAGCAGCGAGGGCAGCCTCAGCCTGGAGGGCACGCTGGCATATGGGGAGACCCTGCACTGGCAGGCGGTCCTGCAATCGCCGGGCATGGTGCTACCGGCCCTTAGCGACTATGTCTTTGGCAAGCTCGGCGGCAGGCTGGCCACCACCGGCAGCCTGGCAGGCGGGCGCTGGGCGCTCACTCTGGAGGATGTCGCGGTCGCGGGTGAAATCAACGGCCTGCCGGCTACCCTGAGCGGCGATATCGCCCTGGCCGCCGATACCTACATTACTTCTGGAGCGTTGCTGGGAGAGGCCAATGGGGCCAGCCTGCGCCTAGCCGCGGGAGGGGCTGGTACCGCCGCCGTGTTCGAGCTGGCTATTACCGACCTGGGCCGCTGGCAGTCGGGCAGTCGCGGTAGTGCTGAGCTGCGTGGCGAATGGCACGCGGGGGCGTCCACCCTCGGCCTCCAGGGTAGCCTCGCCGGCCTGCACTGGACAGACATCCGGGTTGACGAAGGCACCCTCTCCGGGTCACTGGACCTGGCCGAGAACGGTGCGCTTGACGCCGGCCTCAGCCTGCGACAGGTCCAGGTGGGGGAGGTGTCTCTGGACACAGTAACGGCCCGAATCGGCGGTAACCGCGAAGAGCCGCGGCTGACGCTGGGCTCCGCCGGCAGCCTGGCGGGTGAGTTGCGCCTTGCGGGTCGTCAGGAGGGCACTGACTGGAAGGTTCTGGTCAGCACCGATGGTTTGCAGACCCCCCTGGGGCCGCTTGCACTGCGGGCTCCATTCACCCTTCACTACGCTCCGCAGGAGACTCGCGTCAGCGCCCACTGCTGGGAGCTCGCCGATAGCTCCCTTTGCGCCTCGGAGTGGATATTGGGATCCGCCGGCGGTGGGAGCGCCCGCCTGGAGGGTGACATGACCCTGTTTGCGGCCCTGCTGCCGCAGCAGTTGCAGGTGGAGGGTCCGCTGACAGCCTCGGTAAATGCCGGGTGGCAGCCGGATTCCCCGCTGCGGGCGACGGCGCAGATCCTGGGCCCGCAGGGATCGCTTACCCAGTTCTATCCGGAGGGTGAATCCGCCACCTTCAGCTGGGATTCCCTCAGTGTGAACCTTAACCAGGGTGCCAACGGCCTGGTTATTGATGCCCACTTGCAGCAGGAGGGGATGCGGGTCATCGGCCTGGAGGTGCGGCTGCCGGCTGATCGCGCAGCGCCACTGGCGGGAGATATTGAGCTGGAGCAACTGCAACTGGCGACCTTGCGCCCGTTCCTGCCCCAGCTATCGCGCCTGGAGGGTGAACTGAATGGCGCCCTGCGCCTGGAGGGCACGCTGGCGGAGCCCGGAATATGGGGCGAGTTGCGCTGGAGCGGCGGCGCGGTGCAGGCCAACGCCAACCCCACCGAGTTGCGCGAGGTGGATCTGGCGATCAGCCTGCTCGGGGATCGCGCGGAAATCGTCGGGACCGGCGTGCTTGGCGGCGGCGAACTGGAGATCAGCGGAAACGCCAGCCTGCGACCCGAGCTGGAATTGACT
The DNA here is from genome assembly GCA_041583655.1 of Haliea sp. Classification (GTDB taxonomy): domain Bacteria; phylum Pseudomonadota; class Gammaproteobacteria; order Pseudomonadales; family Halieaceae; genus Haliea. The sequence continues at coordinate 5,768 of JBFHFJ010000014.1, forward strand.
CTCGCCCTGCGCGGCGACAACAACCGCCTGCTTTACCCGCCCAGTACCCAGATGATGGTCAGCCCGGACCTGCGCCTGAGCGCCAGTTCCGGCCGAGTCGTTGTGGGGGGGGATGTGCTGGTCACTTCCGGAGTGCTCGCCTATGAGCAGTTGCCTGCGGGCAGCGTCTCCCTGTCGCCCGACGTGGTCGAGGTGGACTATGCCGGAAATGTGGTCAAACCGGAGAGCGCACTGAATTTTGATGCCGAGATCCGGGTGAGGATCAGCGATCGGTTCCGCGTCCAGGGGCGTGATCTCAATGTCACTGTCGGCGGCGACCTGTCCCTGCAGCAGGTGTCTGGACAGCCGCTGCAGCTGTTTGGCAATCTCAATATTGTCGGCGGCGAGTTCCGCGCCTATGGGCAACGGCTGCTGGTGCGCCAGGGCAGGGTCTCCTTTACCGGACTGCCCGAAAACCCGGACCTCAACCTGCGGGCAGAGCGGGAGATTCCCGCCGAGGACGTGCGCGCGGGCGTGCTGGTCAGCGGCACCCTGGAAGAACCGCAGATCACGCTGTACTCGGACCCGGCAATGTCGCAGACCGAAACCCTGTCCTACCTGGTGCGCGGGCGCGGGATGGACAGCGGGGCTGGCGCTGACGGCACCGCCATGGCGCTGTCAGTGGGCACCGGGCTGGTCAACCAGAGTGCAATCGTGACGGAGCTCAACCGACTGCCCGGCCTGCGCAACGTGGAATTTGGTGCCGAGGGTTCCGAGGACGAAACCGCGGCGACCGTCAGCGGCTATATTGGCGAGCGCATCTACCTGTCCTACGGAGTCGGCCTCTACGAACCGGTAAATGTGCTGACCGCGCGCCTGTATCTGCAGGCGCGCTTCTGGCTGGAAGTGGTGAGCCGCCTGGAGAGTTCTGTCGATCTGTACTACAGCTTCGACATCGACTGAGGCGGCTGCGTATCAGGTTTGCGGCAGGATGTAGAGCTCGACCCGCCGATTCTGCGCGCGGCCCTGTTCACTGCTGTTGTCCGCGATCGGCTGGTCGAAGGCCATACCCTGCACCAGCATCCGCGAGCGGCTGACGTTGCGGGTGACCAGATAGTCGGCTACGCTGCCTGCGCGGCGCTCGGACAGCTCCTGATTGAGCTGGCGACTGCCGGTGTTGTCGGTGTGGCCGGTTACCCGGAGAGTGGTTTCCCCGTACTTGGCCAGCACCTCGCCAACGGCATTGAGGGTTGGGTAGAAGTCGCCGCGCAGGTTGTAGGAGTTGGTCTGGAAAGTGATGTTGCCGGGCATGATCAGGCGGATGTTGTCACCCTCGCGGGCGACCTGGACACCAGAGCCCTGCAACTGCTCGCGCAACTTGGCTTCCTGCACGTCCATGTAGGCGCCGACACCAGTACCGACAATGCCGCAGCCCAGGGCGGCGTTGCGGGCGTGTTTGCTGGAGTCAATTGAGCCGATGATGCCACAGACAGCAGCGGCACCGACGCCATAGGTGGCGGCTTTGCTCGCCTGTCGTTCTCCGGTGTAGGGATTGGTGGTGCAGGCTCCCAGCAACAGGGTGGCGGCGGCAATGGATGCAAGCTTGAAGCGCATGTAAAGTCTCCTCGTCCGGTTACTGCCCGGAAACGTAACTAGGGTGGATCATAGCCCCGGATGCGGGGTCAGGCGGGCATTGTACCCCAGGGTGGGGGCATGTCCTGTTAACAATTGTAAGCGAGGAGCCGCGGTAAACTCATGCAGCAACGATTCAGCGCAACAGACAGGCCGGATCTTTACAGGCTGGAGGCTGGCCCATGGACCCGTTGACCCAGGGCGCTATAGGTGCTGCCCTGCCGCAGGCCACGGCCACTCGCCGGCAGGTACTGGCGGCGGGTGTGCTCGGGTTTCTTTCCGGGATGGCCCCCGATCTCGACGTCCTGATCCGCTCTGCCGAGGACCCGCTGCTGTTCCTGGAGTATCATCGCCAGTTCACCCATGCTCTGGTCTTCATCCCGATGGGAGGCCTGCTCTGCGCTCTGGTGCTGCACCGCCTGATCGGACGCGGGGCGGGCCTCGGGTTCTGGCGCAGTTACCTGTTCTGCACTCTGGGTTACGCTACCCACGGTGTTCTTGACGCCTGTACCACCTATGGCACGCTGCTGCTCTGGCCGTTCAGCGACCAGCGTTTTGCCTGGAACACGATCTCCATCATTGATCCGCTGTTCACCCTTCCCGTGCTGGCCCTGATTATCGTTGCCGCTGTGCGTCGCCGGCCCGCGCTTGCCCGGGTCGCCGTGGTCTGGGGCCTGGCCTACCTGGCGCTGGGCGCCTGGCAGCGGGACAGGGCGGAGGTGCTGGGTGAGTCGCTGGCCGCCGAGCGCGGCCATGTGCCGTTGCGGCTGGAGGCCAAACCCAGCTTCGCCAATATCCTGGTGTGGAAAGTCGTCTATGAAACCGCGACGGATTTTCATGTCGATGCTGTGCGCACCTGGCCGTCCCCGGTGGTCTATCCCGGGAGTTCCATACCTCGCCTGGATCCTGCCCGGGATCTGCCTTGGCTGGACCCGGCATCACAGCAGGCGCGGGATGTTGAGCGCTTCGCCTGGTTCAGCAACGACTATGTGGCCAGCGACCCGCTGATTGCCGGCCGCGTGATCGATGTCCGCTATTCCCTGTTGCCGAACGAAATCGATTCCCTGTGGAGCATCCAGCTGACGCCGGAGGCGGGGCCACAGGAACACGTCAGCTACGCCATGCACCGCAACCGCCGGGACGGGCAGATTGAGACTCTCTGGCACATGCTGCTGGGGCAGCCGCTTTCAGGCAGCCGCCAGTATCGCATCGGCGGCCTCTAGCGCGCTCCCGGCGTCCAGCCTCAGGCCCTGCTGCGCGAGGGTCGTGGCCAGGGCGGTCAGGCACAGGGTGACGTTGGCCGCGGAGCAGGCGTGTCCCATCAGGCCGATGCGCCAGGTTTTTCCCGCCAACGCACCCAGCCCGGCCCCGATCTCCAGGTTAAAGTCCTCGAGCAGTGTCCTGCGCAGGGTGGCGTCGTCAATGCCCTCGGGAATGCGTACCGCGTTCAGTTGTGGCAGGCGGTGCTCCGGGGCGACGGCCATCTGCAGGCCAAGCATCTCCAGTCCCGCGACCAGTGCGTCGTGATGGCGGCGGTGGCGGGCGTGGGCGGCCTCCAGGCCCTCCTCCCGCAGCATCAGCAGCGATTCGTGGAGGGCGTAAAGCAGGTTGATGGGCGCGGTGTGGTGATAGGCGCGCTTGCTTGAACCACCCCAGTAGCCCATCACCAGCTGCATGTCGAGAAACCAGCTCTGTACCCGGTGGCTGCGCGCCTGAATCCGTTCCACCGCGCGGGGGCTGAATGTGACTGGGGACAGCCCGGGGATGCAGGACAGGCATTTCTGGGTGCCGGAATACACCGCGTCCGCTGCCCAGTCATCGACCTTGAGCTCAATGCCGCCCAGGGAGGTGACAGTATCGACGATGGAGAGAGCACCGTGATCCCGCGCCAGGGCGCACAGGGCCCTGGCGTCACTGCGCACCCCGGTGGAGGTTTCCGCATGCACGAAGGCGAGCAGGGAAGCCTCGGGATGGGCCTTGAATGCATCGGCGACCTTGTCGATGTTGACCGGCTGTCCCCACTCGTCCTCCACCATGACGGCAGTCCCGCCACAGCGTTCTACATTCTCCTGCATGCGACCGCCGAAGACGCCGTTGCGGCAGACAATCACTGTGTCGCCGGGCGACACCAGATTGACGAAACAGGCCTCCATGCCGGCAGAGCCCGGGGCGGAGATCGGCAGCGTCAGCGCGTTCTCGGTCTGGAAGGCGTATTGCAGCAGGCTTTTGACCTCGTCCATCAGGGCAACGAACAGTGGGTCCAGGTGACCGATGGTCGGGCGCCCCAGCGCGCCCAGCACTCGGGGGGATACATCGGAAGGGCCGGGGCCCATGAGAACGCGGTGCGGGGGGAAAAAACTCTGGTTCATGTCTCTGTCCTTGTGTTAGTTCCGGCGTGCCTCGGTCTCCCGGCGCACTTTGGCCTGGGCGGCGGCGATGCGCGCGACGGGAACCCGGAACGGGCTGCAGGATACATAGTCCAGGCCCAGGTCGTGGAAAAACTGGATGGAGCGGGGGTCGCCGCCGTGCTCACCGCAAATACCGTACTTGATGCCCGGTTTGCGCGCCCGGCTCTCGCTCACCGCGATCTCCAGCAGGCGGCCGACGGCGCGCTGGTCCAGGGATACGAACGGATCACTCTCGACCAGCTTTTTCTCCAGGTACATGGGCAGGAACTTGCCCACGTCATCGCGGGAGAAGCCGTAGGTCATCTGGGTCAGGTCATTGGTGCCGAAGCTCATGAACTCGACTTCCGGCGCCAGCCGGTCCGCACCGAGGGCGGCCCGGGGGGTCTCCATCATGGTGCCGATCTTGTAGGGAACGGAGACGTGTTTCTCTTTCATGACGGCCTGTATGCCGCGGTCGATGATCTCGCTGATCAGGCGGATCTCACGCACGTTGACCACCAGCGGAATCATGATTTCCGGCAGGGGCTTCAGGCCCTCGTCAATCGCCCGTACCGCGGCGCTGATAATGGCCTTGACCTGCATTTCGGTGACCTCCGGATGCACGATGGACAGGCGGCAGCCACGGAAACCCAGCATCGGGTTAACTTCCTTGAGGCTGTCGGTCATCGCGCGGATTTTCTCCAGGGGCTTGTTGATCCGGCCGGCGAGGGCGACCATGTCCTCTTCGCTGTGGGGCAGGAATTCGTGCAGCGGGGGATCCAGCAGGCGCACCGTGACCGGCAGCCCGTCCATGACCCGGAACAGCGCCAGCATGTCTTCTTCCTGGAACCGCAACAGTTTGTCCAGGTAGTGCTGGCGCTCCTCGCGATTCTCCGCGAGGATCATGCCGCGCATCTGGTCGATACGCTCGGCGTCGAAGAACATGTGCTCGGTGCGGCAGAGGCCGATACCCTCGGCACCCAGCTCCCGCGCCTTGGCGGCATCTTCCGGAGTTTCTGCATTGGCCCGCACCTTGAGCCGCCGGTGCTGGTCGGCCCAGGAGAGCAGAATCTGGAAATCCTCGCTGCTGCTGGCCTCGGTCTTGGGCACGTCCCCGAGCATGACCTCGCCGGCGGTCCCGTCCAGGGTGATGACATCGCCGCGGCGGATGACAACGCCGGAGGCCGTGGTCGCCGTGCCCTCGGCGTAGTTGATACCAAGGCCGCCGCAGCCGGTGATGGCGCACACGCCCATACCCCTTGCCACAACGGCCGCGTGGGAGGTCATGCCGCCCAGCTCGGTGAGGATGCCGGCGGCGACTTTCATGCCGTGGATGTCCTCCGGCGTGGTTTCCCGGCGCACCAGAATGACGCTTTGCCCGCTGGCCGCGACCTCAACCGCCTCCTCGGCAGAGAACACCACGCTGCCGGTGGCGCCGCCGGGGCTGGCTGGCAGGCCGGTGGCGACGATTTCGGTTTTCTGTTCCGGATCCACCATCGGGTGGAGGAAGGCCTCCACGTGCTCCGGTGAAACCCGCATCAGGGCTTCACTCTCGGTAATCAGCCCTTCGCGAACCATGTCCACGGCGATCTTTACCGAAGCCCGGCCGGTGCGCTTGCCGCTGCGGGTCTGCAGCATGTACAGCTTGCCTTCCTGTACGGTGAACTCAAGGTCCTGCATGTCGCGGTAGTGCTTCTCCAGCTGGGCCTGGGTCCTGTACAACTCGGCATACACCTCTGGCAGGCGTTCCTGCAGCGAGGACACCGGCAGCGGGGTGCGCGTCCCGGCCACCACATCCTCACCGGCGGCGTTGAACAGGAACTCACCGAAGAAACTGTGCTCACCGTTGGAGGGGTTGCGGGTGAAAGCCACGCCGGAACCGGAGGTGTCGCCGAAGTTGCCGAACACCATGGCCTGCACATTCACCGCGGTGCCCAGGGTCTCGGGGATGTTGTTCATTTCCCGGTAGACATAGGCCCGGGGTGTATGCCAGGACAGGAATACCGCCTCTACTGCCAGCTTCAGCTGCACAAAGGGGTCTTCCGGGAAATCCACCAGGGTTTTGTAGATACGGATGATCTCCTGCCAGTCCTCGGCGTTCATTTCCACATCATCGCGCTTGCCGTGGGCTGTCTTGTATTTCTCGATTTCGTGTTCAAACTGTTCGCCATCGGCCTCCAGCACCACGTTGGCGAACATCTGGATAAAGCGGCGATAGCTGTCGTAGGCGAAGCGCGGGTTGTCCGTCTTGCGCGCCAGGCCCGCCGCTATTTCATCGTTCAGGCCGAGGTTCAGAATGGTATTCATCATCCCTGGCATGGACACCGGCGCTCCTGAACGCACGGAGAACAGCAGGGGGTTCTCCGGGTCGCCGAAGCGCGCCCCCATTTTTTTCTCTACCAGGTCCAGCGCCACCCGGTACTCCTGTTCCAGCAGGGGCGGCAGCTTGTTGCCAGCCTCGAAAAACTCGCGGCAGGTCGGCGTGGTGATGATGAAACCGAAGGGCACGGGAAGCCCCAGCGCGGTCATTTCACAGAGATTGGCGCCTTTGCCGCCAAGCAGGTCGCGGTCGTCCTTGCTGCCCTCATTGAACAGATATACGCGCTTGGCCATGGGTCCCCCGGGTCAGGTTGTAAGTTGCTGGCTTGAGAAGCGCGCGAGTATAGCGGAAAAGGGCGCGTCAATCAGCCGCGCCGCAGGAGCAGGTCCCCCAGGCGGTCAACCTCGGCGATATCAGCTGTCGCGGGGACCAGGAATACTTCCTCACAACCTGCTGCCTCCGCGTTGTCCAGGGCCTCGAGGATGGTGTCCCCGGAGCTGCGGTGTACCGACTCCGCCATCATTTTGGCGATTTCCGGGCCGGCTATCGCCAGATAGTCGTAAACGTAGTCATAGAGCCGCTGCGGCCCGTCGTCTGCAAGCGTGCACCAGAACCCCCCCAGCCGGTAGGGCTTCTGCTCCCGGCCGGCGGCGTCCCAGGCTTCATCGGCCATACGGAAAGCGTTGGCCAGCTCGCCCTGCTCGTCGTTGCCTGACCAGGCGTACAGGCCGTCGGCCCACTGGGCACAGCGGGCGATGCTCTTCGGGCCCAGAACGCCGGCAAGCAGCCGGGGTCCGCCGTCACGGCTGGGCAGGGGGCCTATGGGGCCGGCGCCGGGGATCACCTCCTTTTGGTTCCAGACCTGGCGCAGGGTGGCGACCTGCTGGTCCATGCGACCATAGCGGCCCTTGAAGGGCGCCTCTACAGCGGCATAGTCGGCCTCACGCCCGCCATAACCCACGCAGACCTGCTGCACCCGCCCGCCGGAGAGAATGTCCAGGCTGGCAATCTCCTTGGCCACCTGTACGGCGGGGTGCATGGGCAGCACGTAGAGGGTAGGGGTGATCTCCACCCTGCTGGTACAGGCGGCAGCGGCTGCCAGCAGAACGCGCATGTCGAAGGTCGGGCCGTGTACGCGCTCGCCGCAGGAAACGCTGTGGAACGGCCCGGCATCGACTCGCTGGAACCATTGCAGGTAATCCTCGCGGGTCAGGCCGGCTTTCATGTAAGGCAGGCAGATTCCGGTTTTCATCATCGGGGTCCTCAACTTCAAAGGGGCGATTATGGACCAGACGGCGAGTTGCAGCGCGTCTCGGCGTACACCTATCTGTACCAGTGCCCCACCTGTGGAGCCGCAGCCCGGCCAGGCACTGTCCGGGGCGGCGTTGACGTGGCCGAGCCATGGTGCTCTGCGCTATAACAACTGTTGTCAGCAGCAACCGCTGGTCGGGAGATGGAGAACAGGACAGTGACGATAAAAATAGATGGACCGTTCTATGCGCAGCTGGGAGGCGCCGCCGCGGAGGCGCGTCGACTCGCGGACATTGGCTATGACGGTATCTACACCCTTGAGGGTAGCTGGGACCCGTTCCTGCCCCTGGTGCTGGCATCAGAGCACGCGCCTGGCCTGGATATTGCGACGGGCATTGCAGTCGCGTTTCCCCGCAACCCCTTGCACCTGGCCTACCAGGCGTGGGACCTGCAGCGCTTCAGCGAGGGGCGCTTCCTGCTCGGCATCGGTTCCCAGATCAAGGCCCATATCGAGAAGCGCTTTGGTATCGATTTTGACCCGCCGGCTACCCGCATGCGCGACTACATCCAGGCGCTGAAGGCAATTTTCGCCTGTTGGCAGGATGGGGTGCCGCTGGCCTACGAGGGCAAGTTCTATCGCCATACCCTGATGACCCCCATGTTCAATCCGGGCCCCAATCCCTATGGCGCGCCGCCGATTATGCTCGGCGCTCTCGGGCCGCGGATGACGGAAATCGCGGGGGAGGTTGCGGACGGCCTGATCGTGCACCCCTTCAACAACGAACGTTTTCTGCGCGAGCAGGCGCTGCCCGCGGTGCAGCGGGGCCTGGCGCTGGGGGACAGGTCGCGCAGCGATTTCACTCTCCAGGTCAATGCCATTGTGATCACCGGGGAGGATACAGCAGGGCGCGAGGCCGCCACCGCGGCCGTGCGGGGTTTGCTGGGTTTCTATGCCTCGACGCCCGCCTACCTGCCGCCCATGGCGGCCATCGGCTACGCTGACCTGCAGCCGGAACTGAACCGGCTCTCCAAGCAGGGGCAATGGGACGCCCTGGGCACCCATATCGACGATGAGTTTGTCGCCGCCTTTGCGATCAGTGGCCACCCGGGGGATATCGCCGCGGCGCTCCTGGCGCGCTACGGCGACTGTGCCGACCGGCTGGCAATCTACGCACCCTATGCGGCCCCGGACCCCATGTGGCGCGAAATCCTCCAGGATCTGCGCCGTCTGCAGGGGGCAGCCTGAACGCTTTCGCCATGAAGTTTGGCCGCAACCCCGGCTGTGCCGATCGGACCCTGCGGTTATGCTTTCATCACCAATCGTCGGGAGCCTGAGATGAAAATACAGTTTACCCCCGCCCAGATGGAGCTGCGCGACGAGCTTCGCGCCTATTTCGGGGAGTTGATGACCCCGGAGCTGCGTGCAGAGTGCGAACGCGACATGGGCGAGGGCGGCGGTCCCCTGTGGCGGGCAGCTCTGGCACAGATGGGTCGCGACGGCTGGATAGGCCTCGGCTGGCCCAGGGACTACGGCGGCCGCGGTCTCTCGCCCCTGGAGCAGTTCGTGTTCGTCGAGGAGGTCATGCGCGCGGGCTATCCCTTCCCGTTCCTCACCACGGAGTCCGTGGGACCGACCCTGGCGGAGCACGGCAATGCCTGGATCCGCGGGGAAATAGTGCCCGCGATCCTGCGCGGTGAACTGCTGGTGTCCATTGGCTATTCGGAACCCGGTGCGGGCACTGATCTGGCATCCCTGCGTACCAGCGCGGTCCGCGACGGGGACGACTGGGTGATCAACGGCCAGAAGATGTGGACCTCACTGGCCCACTTTTGCGACTACACCTGGCTCGCCGTGCGCACCGACCCTGACGCGCCTAAGAAGCACAAGGGCATTTCCATGTTTCTCGTGCCCAACAACGACCCGGGCTGGAGCTGCACACCGGTCCATACTTTGGGTGGTGTACGCACCAACGCGACCTTCTATGACAATATCCGGGTCAGCGACGACCATCGCGTAGGGGAGCTGAACGGCGGCTGGAAGCTGATCACCAGCCAGCTCAACCGTGAGCGGCTGAGCCTGATTAATTTCGGCCCCATCTCAGAACTGTTCAACCAGGTCGTGCACTGGGCGCGGGAAGCGCCCGGGGAGGATGGCCAGCCTGTCGCGGCACAACCCTGGGTACAGGCGAACCTGGCCCGTAGCCGCGCCCTGATCGAGTGCATGAAACTGATCGTGTACAAGCAATCCTGGGCCATGACCGCGGGGACCCTGGGTATGGCCGACGCTTCCGCCGCCAAGGTGTTCGGCTCCGAAGGCTTTATCGAGGTCTACCGGCTGCTCGGCGAAATCGTTGCCGAGGCAGGCCTGCTGCGGGCCCATTCACCCGCGGCACTGGAGCAGGCCGGCCGTATCGAGCGTCTGTACCGCACCGCTTCCATCATTACCTTTGGCGGCGGGGCGAACGAGATCCAGCGCGACATCATTTCCGCCGCAGGGCTGTGGATGCCCCGCGCCAGCCGTTGAGGGACGCACAGTCATGGACTTTGGATTTTCGGAAATTCAGGATGAATTGCGCGGGCTTGCCCGGAAGATTCTCGATGACGCGGTCAGCCCCGCCAGTCTTGCGGTCTACGATGAGTACCGTGCACCGCGCTTCGACCGAGACCTCTGGCAGACACTGTTGACCGCCGGGCTACCCGGTATCGCAACAGCGGAGGAATACGGTGGAATGGGCCTGGGCTTCATGGAACTGGGCCTGTTCATTGAGGAGCTGGGAAGGAGTCTGGCGCCGGTGCCGGTGCTGGCCCACTGTGTCTCCGGCCTGTTGCCGCTGCAGAAATTTGCACCGGCAGATCTGCGCGAGAGTGTACTGCCCGCGGCGACCCGCGGCGAACTGCTGCTGACCGGCGACTTCTGGAGCGGGTTGAGCAGCGCCGACCCCACCCGGGTGCAGGCGCGTTGGCAGGGCGATGCCCTGGTTCTGGACGGGGAGTGCGCGATGGTTCCCTTCGCCCGCGAGGCTGACTGGGTCGTGCTGCCGGTGCGGGTGGGAGGCGACACCGCCGTGGTTCTCCTGGATCCGCGGGCGCCCGGGGTGGTCCTCACCGATCTGCAGATGACTCACTTTGAACCGCACTGCCGGGTAAACCTCGCGGCCGTCACGGTCCCGTCCGTGAACGTGGTCGTAACCAGCGGCGGCGCGGCACTGCTGAGCTGGACCCGCGAACGCTGTGCGGCGGCACTCTGTGCCCAGCAGTTGGGCGCCGCGGACCACGCCATGCGCATGGCGGCGGGTTACACCAGTGAGCGGCAGCAGTTCGGTGTGCCGATCGCCACCTTCCAGGCCGTGGGGCATCGCATGGCCGACTGCTACATCGACATCGAGTGCCTGCGTCTGTGCACCTGGCAGGCGCTGTCGCTGCTCAGCGACGAGCAGCCCGGTACCACCGAAGTGCAGATTGCCAAGATCTGGGCCGGAGACGTGGGCCACCGGGTCAGCTACGCCTGCCAGCATGTGCACGGCGGGACGGGCATCGACCGCGACTACCCGCTCTGGCGCTACTGCCTGTGGCTGCGCTTCAACGAAATGGCCCTGGGTTCCAGCAGCGCACAGGTCGCGGCTCTCGGCCGCCGGCTGTCCGCGGGTGAAGGACTTTTTAGTTGACAGCCCCCTGCTGAAAAACCTGGGCCTGGGTTACACTGGGCCCGTGATGAAACCCGCCGCCAAGTTACTGTCAACTCTCCTGCTTCTGCTGCTGGCCGCCTGCGGCAGCCAGGAGCAGCGCCAGCCCACCGCGTCCCGCGTGGGTGTCGACTTCAGTGGCAGCTGGTCCCTGGACTATGGCCAGAGTGACAATATCCAGGTGCGCTTGAACGGCCTGGTGCGGGAGCTGCAGCGGCAGGCGGAGCGCCGCGCCCAGGCCGGGGGCGGCGAGCTGCGCGGTCCTGGTGCGAGCCTGATGGTGGGTGATGCCGGCACAGACAGCGGCGCATCCATTATCGGCCTGGCGCAGATGGCGGATCTGGTCACTCGCTCCCAGTTGCTGGATATCGAGCAGGACGCCAGCCAGATCCGTGTGCGCAGGGAGGGGGACTTCGCCCTTGACTGCGATTTTCATGACGGCCGTCCCACTCTGGTCGAAACGCCGCTCGGCAGTGAGTTCTGTGGCTGGGATGGCCACCAGTTGCTGTTCGTGCTCTCCCTGCCTGAGGGCCTGGCGATTCGCCATCGCCTGACCCTGGGCCCGGATGGGCAAATGCTCAATATTGCCACCACGGTCAGCTCTGATCGTGTTTCGTCGCCGTTTTCCCTGAACCGGGTCTACCGGCGCATGGACCCCGAGGCCCACGGTTTTTCCTGCGAGCAGACCCTGACCCGAGGCAAAGTGTGCACTACCGAATCGCCCTGATCCCCTGCCTGGGTCTGCTCCTGCTGCTCGCGGGCTGTGGCAGCACGCCCGCGCCTCAGAACAGTCAGCCGCTGCCGGCCGCTGTAGACACGTGGCCTCCCTCGGTGGGCACTGTAAGTCTGGAGGTGCTTTCGCAGCCCCTCGAGCCCCAGCTGGACCTGGCGCTGGTCAGTTTTGATCCGGGCATTCCTGAGCAGACCGCAGGCCTCAGTCGCCAGGGTATCTTTCCGGATATCCGCAAGGCAGAGGCCCGCTATCTGCCGGTGCGCCTGCGCCAGGTCCTCCAGGAGAGCAACGCCTGGGGCGCGGTTCGGGTGTTGCCCGAGCCCCAGCCGGCTGCTGTCCTGCAGGTGGAGGGCAAGATCCTCCACTCGGACGGCCGTTTCCTGGCGCTGCAGATCCGGGCCGAGGACGCCAGTGGACGAATCTGGCTGGACCGTGTGTATGCTGACGAGGCGCAGGCCGCCGACTACCCGGTTGTGGGCGGCGGGGATCCATTCATTGATCTCTACCGCAGGGTCGCGAACGATCTGCTGGCGGAATACCGGAACCTGGCGCCCGCCGAACTGCAGCAATTACCCCAGCTCGCCCTGCTGCGGCAGGCGGTCCTTCTGGCCCCGGAATCATTCACCGGCTTCGTCGCTGAGGATGCGGCGGGTCGCCATCAATTGCTGCGGCTGCCGGCAGCCGACGATCCGATGCTGGCGCGGGTCGAGCTTGTTCGCGCCCAGGAGTTCCGCTTTATCGATACTGTCGATGAACAGTATGTCGATCTCTACCAGACCATGCAGCCCACCTACGACCTCTGGCGCCAGTATGGTCGAGAACAGGCTCTGTACCGGGAGGACTACGCCCGGCGGCTGGCCCAGCGCGACCGCGCTGGCGCCCGCGGTACCTACGCTGCGATGGAGCAGACTTACAACGCCTTCAAGTGGAGCAAGATCCAGCAGCAGGATCTGGAGGATCTGGCGCGGGGTTTCAACAATGAGGTCCTGCCGACAGTGCTGGAGGTCAGCGGCAGTGTCTACCGATTGAGCGGCAGCCTGGAAAGCCAGTATGAGGAGTGGCAGGAAATCCTGCGGGAGATCTTTCGGCTGGAGTCGGGGCTCCAGTGAGCTGGCGGCCACGCCCGACCTCGGCAAGCGCCAGATGTTCGGCTAAGCTGTAGCCATGGCTGACAAGAAGAATCAGGGTAACGATACCGAGAGCCTGCTGGCAGGCCTGCTGCGTTTCAGCGGTCAGGTTGCCGGGGGTACTCTGGAAATCGCCCGCAATACCGCCACGATGACTGCCATGTTCGGTGAAGGCTGGTTGCGCAGTACCTTGCTCAACAGCTTCGAACCCGAGCGTCTTGAGGCCATGGCCGACGCCGGCCATTTCCTGCGCGATGCCCGCGAGACAGCGGGCCTGTCGCTGAAGGAGCTGGCAGACAGTCTCGGGGTCTCCGACAAGTCGATGTTGGAGGATATCGAAAGCGGGGAAAAAATCATGCCCCTGGAGCTGGTGTTGCGCAGTGCCAGCCTGCTCGCCAGACACGACCCGGTGCCGTTCCTGATCAAGTTCCTGCGGACCTACAATCCGCAGCTGGAACAGGCACTGGAACAATGGGGCGTGATGGCCCTGCCGCGGCAGTACGAGCGCGAGCGCCGGTTCGTCAACCTCTACCGTAAGCATGACGTCCTGCGGTCACTCAGCGATGATGAGCACGCCCGCTTTATAGGCTACATCGACAGTGCCGCCCAGTTGGTGCTTGATGTCATGGCCCGGGAAAAGCAGGCCAATGCGCCGCGGGCGCCAACCCGCCGCAAGCCGGCGGCGGCTGCGCCGCGGAAGAGGGCACCGCGCAAGCGCAGCTAGAGCGACTTTCCGGTACACTGGGCGCCCTTTTCAGTGCCCCAGGACGCCCGGCATGAGCAGCCTCCCCGAAAACTCCGTTGCCCCAGCGAAGCTGCCCGCCAGCGCTGAGCGGCAATGGTTCGCCACCTGCCCCAAGGGCATCGAGGGGCTGCTGCTGGCGGAATTGTTGGCGCTGGGTGCCAGCGGCGGTCGGGAAACCGTCGCCGGGGTATACTTCGATGGCCCCCTGGCGATCGGGTATCGGGCCTGCCTCTGGTCGCGCCTCGCCAATCGGATATTATTGCCCCTGGCCCGGTTCGAGGCCCAGGACGCGGACGCCCTGTATGCTGGGCTCATGCGGGTTGACTGGGCAGGGATCCTGTCCCCCGAGCAGACCTTCAGCATCGACTTCAGCGGTGAAAACGCCCAGATCCGTAACACCCAGTTCGGGGCCCAGCGCTGCAAGGACGCCATCGTCGACTGGTTTGTCCAGCGCGGTGGCCAGCGGCCCTCGGTGGACCGCTCCGATCCGGACCTGCGTTTCAATGTGCGACTCTCGCGGCACGGTATTCTGTTGGCTCTGGACATGTCCGGTGGCAGCCTGCATCGACGTAACTACCGGCTGCAGGCGGGTGCGGCGCCATTAAAGGAAAACCTGGCTGCGGCCATCCTCCTGCGGGCGGACTGGCCGGGCATGGCGGCCCGCGGCGGAGCCCTCATCGATCCGATGTGCGGCTCCGGGACCCTGCTGCTGGAGGGTGCCATGATGGCAGCGGATATCGCCCCGGGCCTGGCCCGGAAACGCTTCGGCTTCGAACGCTGGCAGGGCCACAGCGCGCCCCAGTGGCAGGCGCTGCTCAGCGATGCCCGAGGCCGCGCGGAGCGCGGCAAGCAGGCCCGGTTGCCGGAAATCCGCGGCTACGATGCGGACCCGAAAGTGGTCCGCCGGGCCCAGGAGAATATCGCCAGCGCGGGGCTGGAGGCGGTGGTACGGGTGAGCTGCAAACCCCTGGCGGAGCTGACCCGGCCAACCCATGTCTCCTTGCCCCAGGGCCTGCTGGTCTGCAACCCGCCCTACGGCGAGCGCCTGGGTGACAAAGACAGCCTGCTGTACCTCTACCGCCAGCTCGGCGAAACCATGTTGCGGGAGTTTCCCGGCTGGACTGCAGCTATCTTCACCGCTGACAAGGCTCTGGGCCGCGCCACCGGGCTGCGCAGCCATAAACAGTACAAGCTGTGGAACGGAGCGCTGGAGTCCAGCCTGCTGCTGTTCGATCTGGGTGCGAACAGGCTGAGCGACAAGGCGCCGCAGTCGCCCCCGGCAAGCGAGGAGCAGCCTGTCGCCAGCGCCACGCCCCTCGCGGAGCTCACCGGCGGTGCACAGATGTTCGCCAATCGTCTGCGCAAGAACCGCCGCCGGCTGGCCGGTTGGGTGAAACGCGAGGCAAT
The DNA here is from genome assembly GCA_041583655.1 of Haliea sp. Taxonomy (GTDB): domain Bacteria; phylum Pseudomonadota; class Gammaproteobacteria; order Pseudomonadales; family Halieaceae; genus Haliea. Next base: position 21,032 of record JBFHFJ010000014.1, read on the forward strand.
AGAGTGCTACCGGTTGTACGACGCGGATATGCCGGAGTATGCCGTGGCAGTGGACCTGTACGGCGACCAGGTGCATGTGGCCGAATACCAGGCGCCCCGGGATGTTGACCCTGCAGCCGCGGCCGCTCGCCTGGCCGAAGTGCAGGCGGCGCTGCCTGCCGCCCTCGGCGTGGATCCGGGGCATATTGTCTACAAGGTGCGTCAGCGCCAGCGCGGCGACGAGCAGTACCGCAAGCAGGACAGCAGTGGCGAACTGCTCTCGGTGCGGGAGGGTGGGGCGCAACTGCTGGTCAACCTGCGTGACTACCTCGATACCGGTCTGTTCCTGGATCATCGTCCCCTTCGCCTGCGCCTCGGGCGCGAGGCGGCCGGCAAGGACTTCCTCAACCTCTTCTGCTATACCGGCGCGGCGACGATACACGCCGCGCTGGGAGGTGCTCGCAGCACCACGAGCGTGGACCTGTCCAATACCTACCTCGGCTGGCTGCGCAAGAACCTCGCCCACAACGGCCTGGACGAGACCCGCAACCGCCTGGAGCGGGGAGATTGCCTGGCCTGGTTGCAGGCCTGCGGCCGCCACTTCGACCTGATCCTGCTGGATCCGCCCTCGTTTTCGAACTCCCGCAAGCTGGCGGAGTCCTTTGATGTGCAGCGGGACCATCCGCCACTCGTACGCGCGGCGATGGCTCTGTTGCGCCCCGGCGGGGTGCTCTACTTTTCCAACAATCGCCGGGGATTCCGGCTGGACCCGAAGCTGGAGGCGGACTTTCCGTGTGAGGACATCACCCGCAGCACGCTTGATCCCGACTTCCAGCGCAACAGCCGGATCCACCAGTGTTGGCGGTTGACGGCCCCTGCGACACCGCCACGACACGGCAGCCCGTGGTCCCGCAGGTAAGCGGCTGCCAACCTGCCGGAAAATCGCTGTCCACAATTCTTGACACGCCCCCCTGCCTGTGTGGGGGTGCGGTATCAATTTAAGTTAATTTCTATGTATGTTTTTCAACTTGCTGAAAAATAAAGAATATTTATATATTCTTCGCGGTGTCTTTCGCTTGCGCGTTAACAATTCCGGGGTGCTCTGTGACGCGACTCCGGAAAGCTATCCCCACAGTTATCCACAGGGGAATTTGTGGATAAACAGTGGATGAGATCGGATTGGATGGGTGTTTCTGGCCCCACAGTGCGGCTTGTGCTCCAATCCTCTTCTGTAGACGGGAGGGCACATGCGGTTACTGTTAATCGTCTATCACAGTCAGAGTGGCGCCAGCGCCAGGTTGGCCCGCGCTTGCAGCACTGCGGCTTCCCGGGTATCCGGTGTCGTGGTCCGGGTGTCGCGGGCCTGGGATGCCGGAAGCGCCGATCTGCTGGCTGCGGACGGACTGCTGCTGGTGGGCGCGGAAAATTCGGGGAGCCTGAGTGGCGGTATCAAGGATTTTCTGGACCGCACCTTTTACCCGGTTGCCGAGGCTGGGCGGGTACTGCCCTATGGGCTACTGTTCAGCGCCGGAAATGATGGTCGCGGTGCCCGCGACCAGGCCGCGCGCATCCTTTCCGGTTACCCATTGACGCCAGCACTGGAGCCGCTGATCTGCCGCGGTGAGGTGACAGCGGAGCATTGCCGGCAAGCGGAGGAACTGGGCGAAGCCTTTGCCGCCGGACTGGAAATGGGGATCTTCTGACTTCTGCCTGCCAGCGCTTGGCCGCGGAACGGGACGTGCCCGGGCAGGGTGTCAGGTCCCGGTGGCGCTGTCGGCGAATTCCTCCAGTACTGCGACAAAGGCCTGGGCGGCCCGCGACAGGCTGCGGCCGCGGTGATAGACCAATCCCAGGGAGCGCTCGATCGAGGTGCCCGCCACTGGTAGCGCTACCAGTCCCGGATCCAGCATGGTGCGGGGCAGCACTGTCCAGCCCAGGCCCACCGAGGCCATCATGCGTATGGTTTCCAGGTAGTTGGTGGCCATGCTTACCTGGAGCGCGAGTCGGTGCTCGGCGAACAGGCGCTTGACGATCTGGCCGGTGTAGGTGTTCAGTCCGGGAAGGATCGCGGGGTGCCGGGCCAGGTCTGCCAGGCGGCATTCGCGGCTGCCGGCGAGGGGATGGTCTGCCGCCACCATGAATACCAGTGGATCCTGCCACAGGGGCCGGGTGATTATGCTGTCGTCGGCGACCGGTGCCAGAGTCACCACGGCCAGCTCGGAGCGCCCCTGCATGATCAGGTCGTAGGCTTGTTCCGAATCCATGAAGTCGATATCAATATTGGCTCCCGGGTAGGATTTGCTGAAGGCGCTGAGCACGGGCGGCAGTCGGTGCAGGCCGATGTGATGGCTGGTGGCGAGGCGCAGCTGGCCGGCAACCTCCCCGGACAGATCGCGCACTGCCTGCTCGGCTGTGAACAGCTGCTGCGTGATTGCCTTGGCGTGGGGCAGAAGTGCGAGGCCAGCTTCCGTGAGCCCGACGTGGCGGCCGATGCGATCGAACAATTCGCTGCCCAGGCCCTGCTCCAGCAGGGCGATGCGCTTGCTGACCGCTGGCTGGGACAGGTGGAGCCGTTCGGCGGCCAGGGAGAAGGAGCCTTCCTCTGCGACCAGCAGGAAAGCCTGGAGGTTCTGGATCTCCATCTATTATTACCATTGGGAATGGAACAGATAAAAATAATAGATTTGAGTTATCAATGAGTCAAGCCTATTATTGTGTCTTCAAAATCACCGCAGGCGAGGAACTCCAATGGCCGGGCTGACACTCTACGACAAACTCTGGCGCAATCACCTGGTCGAGCAGCGCGACGACGGCTCCGCCCTGATCTACATTGACCGCCATCTCATCCACGAGGTGACATCGCCCCAGGCGTTCGAGGGACTGCGCCTGGCGGGGCGCCTTCCCTGGCGCCTGGGGGCCAACCTCGCCGTGCCGGACCACAATGTTCCCACCGAGGCTGCTGAGCGCGCCGGGGGGGTCGCCGGGATCGTTGACGAGGTCTCGCGCCTGCAGGTCCAGACCCTGGACGACAACTGCATTGCCTTTGATATCACCGAGATTCCGATCAATGATGTGCGGCAGGGGATCGTGCATGTGGTCGGTCCGGAGCAGGGCGCAACGCTGCCGGGAATGACCGTGGTCTGCGGCGACTCCCACACCTCGACCCATGGTGCCCTGGGCGCCCTGGCCCACGGTATCGGCACCTCAGAGGTGGAGCATGTGCTGGCCACCCAATGCCTGGTGCAACAGAAGATGAAGAACATGCTGGTGCGTGTTGACGGGACATTGCAGAGCGGGGTTTCGGCCAAGGACGTGGCGCTCGCGATTATCGGCAAGATTGGGACCGCCGGCGGTACCGGCTATGCAATCGAGTTCGGCGGCGACGTTGTGCGCGCGATGAGCATGGAGGGGCGCATGACCCTGTGCAACATGTCCATTGAGGCCGGTGCCCGCATGGGTATGGTCTCGGTGGATGCCACCACGCTGGAGTATGTGCGCGGGCGCACTTACGCGCCCAGCGGCGAACTGTGGGATGCGGCTGTCGAGGCCTGGGCCGATTTGCGTAGTGATGAGGATGCCGAATTCGACCGGGTCGTAACCCTCCAAGGGGAAGACATCCAGCCGCAGGTAACCTGGGGTACATCACCGGAAATGGTACTGCCGGTCGATGGCATCCTGCCCGATCCGGGGCAGATGGAGAACCCTTCCCGGCGCGAGGGGACCCGTCGCGCTCTCGAATACATGGGCCTGAAGCCCGGGATGGCGATCACGGATATCCATCTGGACCGCGTGTTTATCGGTTCCTGTACCAACAGCCGGATTGAGGACCTGCGCGCCGCGGCTGCGGTGGTCCGCGGGAAAAAGGTGGCGGCTAACGTGAAACAGGCGCTGGTGGTTCCGGGGTCGGGTCTGGTCAAGGCCCAGGCGGAGGCCGAGGGCCTGGACAGGATATTTATTGAGGCGGGCCTGGAGTGGCGTGAGCCCGGCTGCTCCATGTGCCTGGCCATGAACGCGGACAAACTCGGTTCGGGCGAACACTGCGCGTCCACCTCCAACCGCAATTTCGAGGGGCGTCAGGGCATTGGGGGGCGCACCCACCTGGTGAGCCCGGCGATGGCCGCAGCGGCGGCGATTGCTGGCCATTTTGTCGATGTACGCAGCCTGCAGGAGACCAAGGCATGAAGAGTTTTACTGTGCTCGAGGGGCTTGTGGCGCCCATGGATCGGGCCAATGTCGACACCGACATGATCATTCCCAAGCAGTTCCTGAAGTCG
>JBFHFJ010000015.1:0-25196 GCA_041583655.1 Haliea sp.
CCTTCGATCAGCATGGATCAGAACCTGCCCGCCGGGATCAGCGGCGACTGAGGGCAGGGGGAGACCTGTCGGAGGGATCAGGGGCGCCAGCGGCGCCCCTCGTTTCATACAGCTCTGTTCGGGAGGGATGGCTCAGGAAACCCTCATTTTGTGGACCCCTGACACACCGGTCAGTCCGTCCCATTGATCGACACGACCTTCCCGCCAGCCGGAAACCCACTGCTGGCGCTGCTCTTCCTGGGCATGGGGGCAGAAATCAATACTGCGGCCGGAAACACCGGCCCGATAACCGCGATCAAACGCCCGGGAACTGGCGTCGCGTTTCTGTCTTCTCATAGATACAGCCTCCGTTCATGACTTGGCGTCGAGAGACGCATCCCCATGTAACCAGACTGGTGGCTCCCCGGCCACTATCTATTTGGAACAAAATCTTGGGTGCTTATAACCAAACAGGGCGAGCGAGGGACGATAGGCCGGGATCACCTGTCCGTGGGCTTGCGGGCCGGGTCCAGCAGTTCTATCCAGTGCAGGACCGGAACCCCGCTGGCGGCGAGGTGCAGTTGGCAGCCGACATTGGCGGTGGCGATCAGGGCCGGGCTGTCCACTGTCAATGCGGCCTGCTTGCGCCGCAGCAGGCGCTGGCTCAACGCTGGCTGGAGCAGGGAATAGGTGCCGGCGGAGCCGCAGCAGAGATGGCTCTCCTCGGTCCGTGCCAGGGTGAACCCGGCCCGGCTGAGCAATGTGGCCAGCATGTCCGGCTGGCGCAGGGCGTGCTGCAGGGTGCAGGGCGTGTGAATCGCGACTTTGCCGCAGTCGCTTGCCGGCGCAAGTACGCTCAGGTCCTCAGCCAGCAGCATCTCGCCCAGATCCCGGGCAAGGGCGGAAACCCGCGCCGCGCGCTGTGCGTAGCGGGGGTCGTCCGCGAGCAGGCGGGCATAGTCCACCAGCATTGCGCCACAGCCGGAGGCGGTGCTGATGATAGCCTCCGCGCCTGCCTCGATAGCCGGCCACCAGGCATCGATGTTGCGGCGCATGTTGCTGCGGGCGGCCTCCGTGCCGCCCAGGTGCTGCTGCACCGCCCCACAGCAGCCGGCTCGTGGGGCCGCCTGCAGGGTGACGCCGAGGGCTGCGCAGACACGGCGGGCAGCATCGTTGGTGTTGGGCGTGGCGGCGGCCTGGACGCAGCCCTCGAGCACCAGCCAGGTCCGCGTGCCGCCGGGGGCGGGCACCGGCAGGCGGTGTTGCCGCAGTGGGACCTGTCGGCGCAGGGCGGCCGGCAGCAGCGGGCGCAGGGCCTGGCCCGCACGCAGCAGCAGGCGGAACAGTGTCGGCCGGCTGATCACTGCCCTGAGTACGCCCCGCAGGGCAGCCTGCAGCCGGGGCCTGGGCGCGGCGTCTTCAGCCAGATGCTGTCCGATCTCGGCGAGTTGCGCGTACTGGACTCCGGAGGGGCAGGTGGTTTCGCAGCTGCGGCAGGTGAGGCAGCGATCCAGGTGATGGCTGGTGGTGGCCGAGGCGGAACCGCTTTCCAATAGCTGGCGGATCAGGTAGATGCGTCCCCGCGGGCTATCCCGTTCATCCCGGGTTTCCAGGTAGGTAGGACAGGTTTCCAGGCAGAAACCGCAATGGACGCAGGCGCTGAGTAGCTGCTTCGCGCGGCTGGCAGCGGCGTTGTCCTGGTAGTGCCGGTGAAGATCGGTGTGCATGGTATTTCCTAGAGCCAGCCGTACAGCCGGCCCGGGTTGAGGATTCGCTCGGGATCGAAGGCCGTCTTCAGGCGCTGGTGCAGTTTCTGCAGCGGGGGAGCCAGCGTCTGCGCAGTCTCGCCAGTGTTCCCGGCAGAGGGCCACCAGAGGCTGGCGTGACCGCCGTGGTCGCCCGCGTAGCGCCAGGCGTCGAAGCCGTCTGCAGGGAACCAGCGCAGCGCGCCGGCCCAGTCGATGATCAGGGGCGCAGGATCAGGCGGCAGCGGTGCATTGCCCGCGATGGATACACGCCACAGCGGTGTGGCGCCGGCCTGGGGCCCGGCGGCAAATTCCCGCAGAGCCTGCCAGGGGGTGTCCGCCGCGCCGACACTGGCGCCTCCCCAGCGGCGCGCGGTGGCCTCGACCGCGGCGGCGGCTCCGGCGAGGCGCAGGAAGAGCCGCCCCTCCAGCCAGCAGGCACCGGTGAGTGGCGCGGGTTCACCAGCGTAGCGGACCATCCGTTCCAGCGCGCCCTGTGCGTCGACCTCCAGCGCCAGGGTCTGCGTCGCCTCCGGCCGGGGCAGAACCTTGATGCTGACCTCTGTGATCACGCCGAGGCTGCCCAGCGCGCCGGCCTGCAGCCGGGACACGTCATAGCCGGCAACGTTTTTCATCACCCGCCCGCCAAAGTTCAGGCACTCCCCGCGGCCGTTGATCAGCTGCACGCCGAGTACCGCATCCCGCACCGCACCCTGCCAGGGACGCGCCGGCCCCGAGCAATTGGTGGCGAGTGTGCCGCCCAGGGTTGCCTGGCCGCCGCAGGTGGGAGGTTCAAAGCCCAGCACCTGGCCTTCTGCGGCCAGGATCCTGTTCAGTTCACTGACGGCCGTGCCGGCGCGGGCAACCAGCACCAGCTCTCCCGGCTCGTAGGCAACGACCCCCCGATGCTGACCTACCTCGAGAGTTTCTCCCGCACAGGGGCGGCCCAGCCACAGCCGCTTGCTGTCACCGCCACGAATACTCAGGGGAGTAGCGCTGGCCCGGGCGAGGCGAACCTGCTCGCACAGGGGTTCGATCAGGTCAGTCACCAGCGTGCTCCGGGGATGGCAGGGCGCGGTATTCCTGGCAGCGTTTGAGAATGGGGATGCCCTTGCCGGGATTAAGGGTCAGCGCGGGATCAAAGGCGGCCTTGATGTCCTCCAGCTGGTGCAGTTCGGCAGTGCTGAACTGGCTGGGCATCTGCCGCAGCTTCTCCAGGCCAACGCCGTGTTCACCGGTAATGCAACCGCCAACCCGGACGCTGAGCTCGAGGATGTCTGCTCCCAGTGCCTCGGCCTTGCGGATCTGCCCGGCGCTGGCGGCATCAAACAGGATGAGCGGGTGCAGGTTGCCGTCACCGGCGTGAAACACATTGGCAACGGCGAGTCCGTAGCCCGCCGCCATGCGGCTGATCTCTTCCAGCACATAGGCCACCTGGCCGCGTGGAATGGTGCCGTCCATGCAGTAGTAATCGGGTGCCAGCCGGCCGACCGCGGGGAAAGCCGATTTGCGTCCTGCCCAGAGCAGGGCGCGTTCGCGCTCGTCGGCGGATACCCGCAGGGAAGTAGCGCCCCGTCGTTCCAGCAGATCCCGCACCCGGGTTATCTGCTCCGCTACTTCCTCGTTCGTTCCGTCCAGCTCGCAGAGCAGCAGGGCAGCGGCATCCCTGGGGTAGCCGGCATTGGCGAAGTCCTCAGCGGCGCGCAGCGCAAGCTGGTCCATCATCTCCAGCCCGGCGGGGAGGATGCCCGCGCTGATGATTGCGCCCACCGCGTCTCCTGCGGCACGCACGCTGCCGAAGCCGGCCAGGATCACCCGGGCCAGTGGTGGCTGCGGCAGCAGCTTGACCGTGACTTCCACTACAACACCCAACAGCCCCTCGGAACCGGTCAGCAGTGCCAGCAGGTCCAGTCCCGGTCCGTCCAAACCGCTGCCGCCCAGGGTCACCAGTTCGCCTTCGACAGTCAGGATGGTTATCCCCAGCAGGTTGTGCGTAGTCAGCCCGTACTTCAGGCAGTGTACGCCGCCGGAGTTCTCCGCGACGTTGCCACCGATAGTGCAGGCGATCTGGGAGGAAGGGTCAGGCGCGTAGTAGAGCCCGTAGGGCGCAGCGGCGCGGGATATGGCCAGATTGGCAACGCCGGGCTGGACCCGGGCGCTGCGCGTTTCGGGGTCGATGGCCAGAATACGATCCAGCTTGCTGAGAACCAGCAGGACTCCCTCCGGGTGCGGCATGGCCCCGGCGCAGAGACCGGTGCCGGCGCCGCGGGCGACCACGGGTACAGACAGCCGGTGACAGACGCGGAGTACGGCCTGGGCCTCGAATACGGTGGCCGGCAGCACGGTGGCCAGCGGCAACTGCCGGTACAGGGTCAGCGCGTCACACTCGTAGGGACGCTGCGATTCCGTATCGGCTATCAGCTCCAGCCCTGGCGCGGCTGCCCGCAAATCCGCCAGCAGGCGCGTCCTGTCGACCGGCAGCAATGGCGTGGTGGTGTCTGGCTGTGACCCCTGCATGCTGCGTGCTATCCTCGCCGGGTAAAACTGGATAATAACCCATTCGCCAGCGGAGCAGGTTCATGGCGCGGACTTTTAAGGAGCAGGGCGGAGCCGCCACGATGGATCCCTCGCCGCTACGGCGCTGGTTGACCTCGCGGATGCTCAACCGGGTGCTGGATCCAGGCCGTGAGCGAAAACTGGCAGAAACCGCGGAACGGGAACGTTTGAGCCGTGGCGAGCGCCATGTGGTGGAATATTTCCACCAGCTCGACGACCCCTACAGCCTCCTGGCCGCGCAGTGTATTGGCCCGCTGCTGGCCCACTATGAAATCGATGTACGCTGGCACCTGGTACCCGGCCCCAGCGGCGCCAATGCGCCGGAGCCGGAGCTGCTGGCGGCGCTGGCGCGGGCAGATGCCAAGGCTGTGGCGCCCGGCTACGGCCTGGCGTGCCCCCCACTGGTGGCGCCGGATGGCGCGTTGTTACGGCGCGCCCAGCGTATATTCACTGCAACGCCGGAGCGCGGACGGGTTGAGGCGGCGGAGGCCCTCAGCAGCGCTGTGCTCACCGGCAATGCGCTCGCCCTGGACGATCTGGCGAAGCGTCACGGCGAGGCTACAGCGGAAGACGCCGACGCTCTGCTGCAGGCTGGCGCGGCCAGGCGCAAGGCGCTGCACCATTACGCCGGGGCAATGTTTCACTACGGTGGAATCTGGTACTGGGGTGTAGACCGCTTGTACCACCTGGAGCAGCGCCTGCAGGCACTGAAAGCCCAGCGGCGACCGCTGGCTGACAGTCTCTTCCCCCGTCCGCCCCTGCGCAGTGGTCCCCTCAGGGACAACGGTTCCCTGACCCTGGAATTCTATGCATCCCTGCGCAGCCCCTACACTGCATTGATCTTTGACACGGCAGTGGACTGGGCCAGGACCGTTGGCCTGCGGCTGGAGGTGCGGCCGGTCCTGCCCATGGTGATGCGCGGGGTGGCGGCCACCCGAGACAAGGGCATGTATATTTTCAGCGACGCAGCACGTGAAGCCCGGGCTCTGGGTGTGCCGCTGGGGCAATTCCACGACCCCATCGGCGAACCGGTTCGGCGCTGCTATTCGCTGCTGCCCGTCGCGGATGCCGCCGGCAAACGGGTAGAGCTGATGAGCAGTTTCCTGCGCGCGGCTTTTTTCGAAGGACGCAAGACCGGCCGCACCCGGGTGCTGCGCAAGGTCGTGGAGCGTGCCGGGCTGTCCTGGAGCATGGCTGCCCGGCAACTCGGACAGCCAGGCTGGGAGGAAATTCTCGAGGCCAACCGGCAGGCGATGTACGCCTTTAATTGCTGGGGTGTGCCAGCATTCCGGCTTGCCGATGAAGCCGGAAGCACTCTGGTGGCTGCCTGGGGGCAAGACCGGCTGTGGCTGGTTGCCGATGCGGTGCAGCGCACCCTGGCGGCCCGCAATCAGTCCGCGCCCGAGCTCGAGTTGCCGCCGGCGTTTCCGTTTTCCAGGTAGCGGCGCCGCTTGCGCGGCTTCATCTGTTTCAGGTCTACCAGCACGAAGCCATCCACGCAGTGACCGAAATCGACGTCCACGTTGAAGGCGGTGATTGCGACACCGGACGGCTCTGCCACCTGGGCGTAGTGTTTGAACAGCGTGGGTACGCGCAGGCCGCGCTGGGCCAGCGCATCCTGCAGGATCCTGAAGTCTTCCTCCACTCCGTTGTTCCCGGACGCTGCGGCTGTTGGCGCCTGCTGCCTGGGTGCCAGTGGAAAGGGATTGCGCGGCTGCAGGTCCAGGGGCAGTTGAGCAAAGTGGGTGCTGTAATAGTTGGCCACCAGGGCGATCGCTTCGTCACCGTAAAGGCGGCTGATAGAGGCGGGGCCGAACAGGTAGCGGTAGGACGGATAACGGCGGAGAAACGCGCCTATGCCAAGCCACAGGTAATCCAGACTCTGCCGGGTCTGGTAGCGAGGCTGGACAAAGCTGCGCCCGAGTTCCAGGCCTTGCTCCAGGTAGGGTGTCATTCCGGGACCGAAAGTATACAGCGTGTTGGTGTACAACGCGGCCATGCCACCTCTGGCGAGCAGGGCCCTGGCGTCACCGAGGCGATAGGCGCCGGCGATTTCCAGTTCCTGCGGATCCCACAGTACCAGTTGCAGGTAGTCGCGATCGAAGCGGTCAATATCACGAGGTAGCCCCGAACCCTCGCCGGCAGCGCGAAAGGTCAGCTCTCGCAGGCGCCCAATCTCCCGCATCACGCAGGGCGAGTCAGCCATGCGGCAGAGGTGTATATGCTTGCCGTCCGCGGTGGATCCCAGCTGCTCGCTGGCAAGGATCTCCTGCCGCAGCAGTAAGCGGTTCTCCGGCGCGGCAACGGTTTCAATACTCTGGAAGATCGGTCGCCGGTCGCGGGCCATCCGGTAGACGTGTTTGCGAAACAGGCCGGCCAGTCGTTCGGGGGAAACCTCCAGTGCGTTGTAATGCTCCCAGGGAACCGGCCGCCCCACCCTTGTGTCCACGGTATTGTGGCTGTGCCTGAACATCTCCCGCACCAGCCAGAGGGTGGACAATGGCTTGGCCAGGAACGAGATGCTGTAGAAGAAGAGCGAATTCCGCCCGGCGACATACACCGGTAGTATCGGCGCTCGAGCCGCCGCGGCAATTCGTACAAATCCCGACTGCCACACGCCATCCTTAACTCCCTTTACTCCGAAGCGGGAGACTTCCCCGGCGGGGAAAATAATGAGCGCTCCATCCAGTTCCAGGTGTTCGCGGATTCGCCTGAGATTCTTTCGCGGTGTCGGGCCGCCCATATTGTTCACCGGCAGCAGCAGCGATTGCAGGGGCCCGACTGTGGTAAGCAGATCATTGGCCACCACTTTGACGTCCGGCCGGACCTTGTGCACCAGGTTCAGCAGCGCCAGGCCGTCCAGGGATCCAATCGGATGATTGGCTGCTATGACCACACGGCCATTCGCTGGTAAACGGCAGCGCTCGCTATCGCGGATGCGCAGGGTGAAGTCGAAATAGCGGAGGGCTTCTTCGACAAAGTCAAAGCCCTGTAAATGGGGGTAGTCCTGGCCAAACTTGTGTAACCGTCGCTCGTAAAACAGGTAACCCAGAAATCGGGCCAGGGTGGTGGCTGTGCGGCGGTGATGTTGAAAGAGCGCTGGGTAGCGCGCTTGCAGTACCTGGCGAATGTCGATCATGACGGGAATGCTCCGGCTCGGAAAATCTAGTTGAGCAATCCGATGGTTTCCTCGTAGTCGCGCCACGCGGTGACCTGTAGGGGCGGTCGGGACAGGGCGCGGGCATCGACAACGGATATCCGGCCGCCCTTGCTGAGGAATGCTTCAACCTGGCGTTCGATCTCCTGTCTTGCCCGTTCCTTCTGGTTGAGTTCGTTCGAGTGGGCGCGGCGCTGCATGGCGTTTCTCCTGGTTGGGAAGGTACTGGCAGCAGCGTGCGCGGGAGATATTGCAGCAAAGCGACAGCGCCATGAACTTTTCTTGACCGGGGTTCAGCGCCGGGAAATCCCCTCTGGTGCAATAAAAACGTCATTTACCCATCACATTACTGTAATCAACGCCCACTAATCTTCTCCCCCATGTGAGCGGCGGCCGCGGTAAAGAGCGGTCGCGTCTGGGCATCAATCCACCCGACCATTGGGACCCCCGAATGAAACCACTGTTTTCTCGCTTGAGCGCTACCGCAGTCCTGCTCTGTTCAACCCTGTCTTTACAGGCAGCGGATGAGCTTGTAGTCCAGGTGAGTGGCAATGGCGCTCTCACTCCCGGCCTGACTGTCGTTCTGGATGGCGTGAACAGCAAGTTGGTCGACGCCAGCGGCGCCGTATATTTTGATCTGAGCCCGGGAGCACACAGTATCCAGGTACTGGAAGGCGAGCGGACTCTGCATAGCTTTCGCTTCAATGTCGCGGACGGACAGCTCGCGGATGTATTCATCCGCCTGGATGAGGGACAGCCCCCGGTTGCCACCGTGGAGTCCTACTTCAGCTCTGAGACTGCGGTACAGGCGGCGCGGGCTGTAACTGGCACGGTGCAGGGCCTGGTAAGTTCCGCTGGCCAGCCAGTCGCCGGCGCCACCGTGGAGCTCAGCGGTTCAGTGTCCCGCTCGGCGCTCACCGGTGACGATGGTCGCTATGCTCTGGAAGTACCCCGTGGTGTTTACACGCTGACCATCACTCACCCGGAACTCGGTAGCCAAAGCCGTGCCGGTTACCGGGTGATCGCCAACGCAGCGAAAAGTTCCGATTTCACCCTGCGCCCACCGCAGCAGCGCAATCTTGGTATCAGCGTGCCCCAGATCGAGGAAGTGACCGTCATTGCCAGCATGCCGACGGGCGATCTGCAGGAAAGCGAGCGCTATTCCACCAGCGTGGTTAACACACTGGATGTGGAGCAGCTCTCCCGCTTTGGTGACACCGATGTGGCGGCGTCCGTGATCCGTGTGCCAAGCGTAACAGTGCAGGACGGACAGTTTGTCTTCATTCGCGGGCTCGGCGATCGCTATGTCAGCAGCACCCTGAACAACGCTACCCTGCCCAGTACCAACCCGACCAAACGCAGCGTGCCTCTGGACCTGTTTCCCAGCAGCATGGTGGAGCAGCTGGATATTCGAAAAAGCTTCCTCGCGTCCATGCCCGGTGAGAGTACTGGCGGTAACCTCCAGATCAACACCCGCACCTTCCCCAACGAGCGTTCTGGCAAGCTCAGCTTCCAGCTTGGCTATGTCGATGGCACTACCGGCAGGGACGCTCTGGTCGACCCGGCCAGCGGGGATTTCGACGTTTTCGGCTGGGATGACGGTACGCGCCAGCGTCCGGCGGTCGCCTATGCCGTCGCTGAAACGCTCAAGTACTCCGGGTTTCTGGGTGCCGCCGTGCAGCGTGAACTGGGCAAGCTGGGCGCCAATGCCATCACCGACAATTTCCAGTACGACACCGAAACCGCAAGCCCGGACCTGTCACTGGGGCTCAGTTACGGCGACGTTTTTGACCTCGACCTGTTCGGTGGTGCGGAACTTGGCTATTTCGTCGCCGGTAATTACAAGAACGAGCGCGGGGTCCGCAAGGACGGTGTGCGCAGGACCTATGGTGGAGTCAACGCATCGCGGGTTCTCGACGACTTCACCTTCGAGCAGTTCGACAACGATATTGACGCCAGCGGCCTGCTTTCCCTTGGCCTGAATATCGGCCAGAGCAGCTATACCTCCAATACGATTGCTTCTCGCGTTACCAGCGAATCGGTACGTCTGGAGGATGGTTTTGACGGCGACGAGCTGAACCCGTCCATCAACTGGTCCATCGAGTGGGAGGAGCGCCAGTTCCTGTCGCAGCAGTTGGCCGGGGAGCATATCCTGGGCGCCGACGAGGCCTGGACCCTGAACTGGCAGGCGACCGCAAGCCGCGCGGAGCGTTACGCGCCCGACCGCCGCGAGGTGCGCTTCGATCAGCAGGGCAGTGATGGCGTGTACAACCTGCAGGTGCCCGAGCTGACCCGGCGCTATGACGACCTGGTAGACGACAACCTGGATGCATCACTCGATCTGGAATACCTGTTTTCCAACGGTAATCTGGAGTCAAAGCTGGAGTTCGGGGTTAACGGGATCGCCCGGGAACGGGATTCCGATTCGGATACCTATGGTTTCGGTGGCGGCATTCTCGCCGTGGATGACAGTGCGCCCAATCTGCAGGTGTCCGACGTGGTAAATCAGGGCACCATTACCGGCGATACCAGCACTGGCTTTACTTTCCAGGACAAGACCCTGCCCAGCGACAGCTACGAGGCGGAGCTGGACCTCAACAGCGTGTACCTGTCCTACGATGCGCTGTGGAATCTGCAATACCAGTTGGTCGTCGGCGTGCGCTACGAGGAGTTTGAGCAGGTCACCGACACCTTTGGTCTCTCGGGTGATCAGGGCGCGGTGCAGTCGGTACTGGAGGAAAACTCGGTGCTGCCGTCGCTGAGCTTCAACTGGTTTATCACCGATGATCAACAGTTGCGCTTTGGCCTGTCGAAGACCGTTGCGCGGCCCGATTTCAAGGAAACATCGAACGCTACCTTCTACGACCAGGAGTTCAACTTCAGGGTGCGGGGCAATCCCGGACTTGGAGTGTCGGATGTCACCAACTACGACCTGCGTTGGGAAAAGTACTGGTCGGATCAGGAGTCTATCAGCGTCGCCCTGTTCTACAAGGACATGGAAGATCCTATCGAACGTGTGGTCCAGCCAGCTTCGGGTACGGCGGGAAACTCGCGGACCTTCCAGAACGCGGAATCCGCGGAAATCCTCGGTGTTGAAGTAGACGGACGCAAGGACTTTGCCCTTGATGACGCCTTTACCCGCAGTTTTTTCATCGCCGGCAACGCCAGTTACATCGACTCCGAGGTGACGCTGCTGAACGCCAGCACGCGGGAACTGCAGGGTGCGCCGGAGTATACCTTCAACATGATTCTTGGCTATGACGATGTCGTCCGGGGCCACGAACTGACCCTGCTGCTCAACCAGAGCGGCGACACCATCGTCGACGTCGGCGTATCCGGCCAGCCGGATGTCATTCAGGAGCCGCGTATGGATGTGAACATCGTGTATCGCTACTCCCTGTCAGACAGTTTCACCTTCCGCGCCAAGCTGGAAAACATTCTCAATGCGGAGGTGGAGTTTACCCAGGGGGGCAATGTGTTCCAGAAGTATAAACGTGGCCTGGAAGTGAAAGCAGGATTCGATTGGCAGTTCTGATCGGAAGCTCGCCGTGGGGCAGCAGGAAACTCAACTTACCGAAAAACCCAGGAGTAGTTATGAAACTGAAGAAATTGGCTATCGCAACGGCGGTGCTCAGCTCTCTCGGCAGCCTCTACGGATGTTCCGAGGGCGACAAGGCCACCATCAACATTGACGCGCCGACCACCGTGACCAACCCGCCGGCAACCGGCGGCGGCGATACGGGTACAACATCGTCCTGTCCGGACTGGTCCTCCGCCCGACCTAAAGACGCCGATGGTAACGATGTCTGCCAGCTGCCGGCGACCATCCTCGTCGACCGCACGCTCACCAGCGACAAGGTCTGGTACATGGAGTCCCGGGTGACTGTCGGCAATGGCAACAAGGAAATGTCGATTGACGAAGGGATCCTCGCCAACGGCGATGCGGTGGTAGACGCCACGCTCAGCATCCAGCCCGGTACCCAGATCAAGGGCCAGACCGGCAGCTTTGCCAACCTCATCATTACCCGCGGCTCTAAAATCATGGCAGAAGGAACCGCGGATGCCCCGATTGTATTCAGCTCCGACAGCGCCGGTTTTAGTGGCGTGGGTGAGTGGGGCGGCCTGATCCTGCACGGTTACGCGCCCCATAACGAGTGCTTGACCGCCGACCAGGGTGCGGTTGCCTGTAATATTGACTCGGAGGGCGAATCGGGTTTTGGCGGCGGCTATTCACCGGAGGATAGCAGCGGTGTCCTGCGTTACGTGGTGGTGGCCGAGGGCGGTTTTGAATTCGCCACAGGCAACGAAATCAATGGTATTTCCCTGATCGGTGTCGGCGCCGGTACCGAGATGGAGTATATCCAGATCCACAACAATGCCGATGACGGGATCGAGTACTATGGTGGTACCGTGAACACCCGCTACCTGGTCCTCACCGGTAACCAGGATGACTCCATAGACTGGGATGAGGGCTGGCAGGGCAATGTCCAGTACCTGCTTGCCATTCAGGGTGCAGAAGCCAGTGGCAATCTCATCGAGGCCGACACAGAGGGTACCCTCGACTTCCTGTCCATCCCGACTATTGCCAATGCCACCTTCATCGGCGGCGGCTCCAATGCAACGGCGGCAGTGTTCAAGGCGACATCCGGCGGTTTTGTCCACCACTCGGTGTTCACCTACGATGACGCATTTGCCGGTGAGACCACCTGTGTAAATGCATCGCGGGCCGCCCAGGTGGGTAGCGAGCTGGTGTATACCAACGTGGTGGCGGATTGCGATATCAGCGGCGATGTTGTCTTGCTGCCGGCGCTGGTGTCCGATGTGCAGCTGGACGACAACTACGCTTCTCAAGCGCCAGAGGCATCCGCAGTGGGTCCTTTGGATATCGAGGACATCAACGCAACCTATGCGACCAGCGTGGCTGATCCGGACTTCTTTGACGTCACCGACTATGCCGGTGCTGTTGACCCGAGCGCCAGCAGCCTGTGGTTTGAGGGTTGGACCATTCCGGGCTCCCTGTAGGCTCGCTATCGCCCCTGCCAGTACCCCGCTTGAACGCCGGCCCCTTGGCCGGCGTTTTTTTATCCTCAGGGCAGGCGGGTTCCCAGCTGCCCACTGCCGTCAATTCGCGGCAGGTCAAGGATGGTCAGAATACCGGCCTTCGCCGTGCACACGGCAGGTATGGCGTTGACCAGCCAGCACGCGGCGGAAGCGTTGCCGCCACCGCCGGCGCCAATTTCATACTCGTCCTCGGCATGCAGGCTCAGGGTGACGGTGGGATTGCCGCGGATAATGACCTGGTGACAGCCCTGGCCCTCGGGCGGGTAGGGCCATTCGGGAGCGCAGGCATCGTCGATGCGGGTGATATGCTCAAGAACAAAGCGTGCCTCACCCGCGGTCACACCGCACACCTCGAACCTGAACGCCCCCTGGGTGCCGGTCTCGAACAGGCCCATGGTGGGGATGCGAATATCCCTTGTCAGCGCCTGCCGCTCGACGCTGACCTCAAGCGCCGTGACGGTGTGACCCAGCGCATCACCGACCAGCCTCACCATCGGCCCCCAGACCATCTCAATCGCGAAGTCGTGGAGCATCAAGGGAAGTGTGTCCATGGGGCCACCGAAGCCAATGACATCGCGCACCACACGGGGCTGGTCGTATAGCGCGTAGTTGAAGATTTCCCGGCTGCGGATCTCGGTGATGGCCGAGCTGGTGCCACTGACCAGTGCCGGTAACATGTCCATGGCCCAGCCCGGGTCGATTCCGGACACGAACAGCGAGCTGTCGCCCCGTGCACAGGCCGCCTGTACCGGGGCGAGCAGTTCCGGGAGAGTCGTTTGTGGATGCAGAAACAGATATAGGCCACTGGCCACCACATTACACCCCGCCTCAAGGCAGGCGAGCAGGTCGGCCATGGCCGCCTCCGGGCGCGTGTCGGCGGTTGCAGCGTAGACCACCGCATCCGCGCCTTCAGCGAGAAGCGCGCGCCAGTCATCAGTAGCCGCAAGACCATTGGGGGCGAGCCCGGCCAGCACGCCGACATCGACCCCGGCCTTGTCCGGATTGGCGACGATAACGCCAGCCAGTTCCAGACCCCGGTGAGTAAGAATCGCCCGAATGGCGGGGCGCCCGACGTTGCCGGTTCCCCAGACAATGACCCGCAGGCTCATAGGCCGCTGCTCCCTGAGATTTCATCTTGTTGTCATACAAGTGTCACAGAGGCGCTTTATTCTTCGCGTCCATCGACACCCTGATTCAGGAATGCTGAGAGTACCATGCGTCTATTCATTTCTGCACTGCTGCTGATTATCTCGGTTCAGGTCCAGGCGCTCGCTCTGGGCCCCGACGAATTTGCCGCCGCCAAACGTCTCAGCTGCGTGCTGGCCCAGGACTCGCTCGGTTATCTCAGTGAAGACGATTATCTGGCCCTGACAGATGAGGTGCTGGAGGAATACGATGCAATCGATGGCGATGTGATTTATGCCAAGGCGCTGGGGTATTTCGATGGCCTGATGTTTGGCATCCCCGAGCAGGACGCGGCCGGTATCCAATCCCGCCTGCGCAGCTTTGTCGACAGCCAGGATTGCACTCACCTGACACGTGTAGGCTTTACGATCTAGGTTTCCGGGCCGGTGATCCCTGGACGGTGACGCTGCGTAGGTACAGTGCACCCTCAGAATCTGCGAGTCCGTCCCATGCTTAAAACTGCCGCTCTCTTTCTACTGCTGGCCCTGATGACAAGCGTCGCCGGCTGCAGCCCCGTAACCGTCCAGGATTACGCAGACAATCGCCCATTGCTGGTGCCCGAGGAATTTTTCCAGGGCAAGCTTACCGCCCACGGGGTCATCAAAGATCGCGGCGGCAAGGTCATCCGCTATTTCAACGCCGACATCAAGGCCTACTGGGAAAACGGTATCGGCACTCTGGAAGAGGATTTTATTTTCGATGACGGGGAACCGGAGCGCCGGGTGTGGACCCTGACCCCGCAGGGGAAGGGCCGCTACACAGGAACCGCCGGGGATGTGGTCGGTGAGGGCCGGATCACCGTGGCCGGCAACAGCATGTTCCTCGACTATGTGCTGCGCATTCCCTACAACGACGGCACGCTGGACCTGCGGATTGACGATCGCATGTACCTGGTCAATCCCACCATGCTGGTCAATGAGTCCACGATGAAGAAGTTCGGCTTTCGGGTGGGTGAGATCCTGCTGGTAATTGAGAAGCGGGGCGACTGACAGCGGCGCAATGGTGGTATTGATGATCCGGGGGCTAGGTTTCGCGGGCCTTGTGCCGTTTGTCCTGTTTGCGCTGGGTGTCTGGTTTCTGCACGACTATCCTCGGGCCCTGTCGCAGCAGGGTTTTGTTATCTACTCGCTGGCCATTCTCTGTTTTCTCGCCGGCACTCTTTGGGGCAGCGCCATGCATCGGCAGGGCATGGACAAGCTGCTCAGGCTGCTGGTCAGCAACGGCATTGTCATCTTCGCCGCCTTCAGCGTGCTGACCGCCCAGGCAGTGGTTGCCGCGGCGTTGCTTGCGCTCGGCTATCTGGCGACACTCTGGTACGAGCGGGGCAGCGGCAGCCGCGGCGGCTGGTACCCTGTTCTGCGGCTGCAACTTACCCTGCTTGTAGTCGGGCTGCACATTGCTTACATTGCAGCACTCATCGCGCGCGGCACAGCCTGAGCCGGGTGCAACTCCCCAGAACAGAAAGGATATAACTTATGCGCGCAATCTCGGTACCCAAGCCCGGCGGGCTGGATAACTTGGCTCTGGTAGACGTCGAGCCCCGTACCCCGGGGCACGGGGAAATCCAGGTCGAGGTCAAGGCCAGCTCCCTGAACTTTCACGACTATCTGGTGGTGACCGGCTTGCTCCCCACCGATCACGGGCGCATTCCCATGTCCGACGGTGCGGGAATCGTCACGGCGGTGGGCGAGGGCGTCGACGGGTTCGAAGTGGGGGACAGGGTGCTGAGCTGTTTCTTTCCCAACTGGCTCGATGGCCGCCCCGACATGGGAAAACTGTCGGGTGTGCCCGGTGATAACGTCGATGGCTTCGCCGCGGAGACAGTGACCATGCCCGCCAGGGGCTTCACCCGCATGCCCGCGGGTATGGGTTTTGCAGAGGCGGCGACCCTGACCTGCGCCGGCCTGACTGCCTGGCGCGCGCTGGCGGTGGAGACCCACCTCCGGCCGGGCGACTGGGTCCTGGTTCAGGGCAGCGGCGGGGTCTCCCTGTTCGCCCTGCAGTTCGCCCGGCAAATGGGTTGCCGGGTCATCGCTACATCTTCCTCCGACGCCAAGCTGCAGCGCATGGCTGCCCTGGGCGCAGAACACCTGATCAACTACCGCGAAACGCCGGCATGGGGCAAGCGGGTGCTTGAACTCACTGACGGCCGCGGCGCGGACCTGGTGGTAGAAGTGGGCGGCTCTGGCACCGTAGCCCAGTCCGTGCGCGCCGTGGCTTTCGATGGCTGTATCAGCATGATCGGCGTGCTCACGGGACTTTCCGGCGAGGTGCCTACCGCTGAGCTGTTCCAGAAAAATGCGCGCATCAGCGGAATCACCGTCGGCAGTCGCGCCCAGCAGCTGGACATGATTGCCGCGGTCGAGGCCGGCGATATCCGCCCGGTAATCGACAGCCGCTTCCCCCTGGAACAGCTCGCCGACGCCTTCCGCCACCAGGAATCCCAGCAACACTTCGGCAAGATCTGCGTCGAGATCGGCGGCTGAAACAGGGCCCTGCACGCGCGATCCAGGTGCCATCGGCGGGGGATGGCTGGTATACTCCCTCCCGCAGTGCCCCCGTAGCTCAGTTGAATAGAGCGACCCCCTCCTAAGGGGTAGGTCGCAGGTTTGAGTCCTGCCGGGGGCACCACCTCCAGGCTGTCCCGCTGGCACGGTGGCTGGCATCTTGAAGCCTCCCGTCCCGCCAGGTCCCGGGCCTGCCGCTGTCGCCCAGTCCGGCAGTCGCCACCCCCGCCAGTCTCTACGCGTCAGTCTTGAAATTGGCAAGAATTGCCTTATATACAGTGTTATCGCGGGACTGACCGCACATTCAATGGAGGTGTCAGATGTCTCTGATTCAACGCAACAATCCGTTTGACCTGGACCGGTTCTTCGACAATTTCTTCGCACCGGCCAGCAGCAACAACGAAATGGGTTCCTTCTTCGCGCCTCGCGTGGATATCCGGGAAAAGGAGGACCATTACGAGATTACCGCCGAATTGCCCGGCGTGGAAAAGAAGGATATCCACGTGCACGTCAAGGATGGGGTGCTGACCCTGGATGCCGAGGCCACCCAGAGCGAGAGCGAGGAGAAAGAGGGCAGGGTGATCCGCCAGGAGCGACGCTACGGTCGGTACCAGAGGAGCTTTGACCTCGGTGGCGACGTCCACGACGAGGATATCAATGCCTCGTTCAAGGACGGTGTGCTTACCCTCACCGCACCGAAGGTGAAACCCAACGTCCCCGAGCCGCGGCGTATTGAAATCAAGTAAGGGTCGCGCGCTGGCGGCCTAGGGTATGTCGGCGCACGGGTCGCCCCGGTCATGGGCCGGGGTGAATATCGTAAAGTCGCTCCAGCCCGGGGCTGCGGCAGCGTAGTCTCCGGGCTCGCGCCGTTCGGGGTCGAGCTCTGCCATGGCGATGGCAACGACCTCGGCCTTTGGCTGCAGGCGTTGCAGAAACTGCGGAATGCCCCAGTCGCGCCGAATGTGCCCGTTGCCGGTGATCACCACGGCCCGCCCGCCTGCGGCGGTGCTGGCGAGGCGGGATGCCATGTAGGCGTCGCGGGCGATTTGCACCTCCACCATGGCTGCCATGTGCTCCCCGGGCAGCAGTCCGCAGTGAGCGTCAGCCATCAGCGCCTGCATCGCCAGGCGCTGTTCCCTGCCAAACAGTTCGCTGGGGCGTAACTGCCCCAGGGTGGCCGCGTCGAGGGCCGCCTCAATCCCCTCACTGAATACCGCGCGCGCGATGTCAGCGGGAAACATCAGGTCCACCGGCGTCCAGCCACGTGCCAGCACCGCGGCAAATACCGGCTCGTACAGGGACCACTCCGGCCAGCCGGACCGGTCCCACGCCAATGCCGAGGCCAGCCCAACTGTGCCGTCGGCCGCCGTTCGCAGCCAGGCCTCCAGCGCCGGGGCCTGATCCGCATTGATTTGCTCGAAGCCGGCAATGGCGGTCCCGGGCCAGGGCAGTGCGGCAATGATTTGCGCCTGTAGCCGGTGATGAGCGGGATTGTCGTGGTTTTCGCCGAGCAGGACGTAGTTGGCGTCAGCCAGCGCTTCCTGCAGCCCTGCGAACGTGGTGAACCCCTGCTCCCGGGTTGACCAGACCCGGTGCATCAGCGGGTGCGCCGCGGGCTCCTCTGGCGCCCTCGGCGGGCGGTCAGCGCAGCCCGTCAGCAACAGGCCCAGCACGAGGAGCCAGACAGTTGGGGTGAATGCGCTAGTCATGGGCCATGGGATCCTGCGAGAAATGCCGCATTGTAACCAATCGGGAGCCTGAACGCGGGCCGTCCGGCGCGGGTTGTCCTGCGCGGCCCGCCCTAGGCACAACAGGCCGGGATGTGCCAGAATAGAATCAAACTAATGAGGGTTAGTCTATGTCGGCCAATACTGCTTATGTGCTCGCCCCCGACTGCAAGGACCTGGCGCACCTGCCGGGAGAATACGGCTGTCCGCTGCTCGGCCTAACGCCCGAGTTGTTGCGCGATCAACTGGGCCTGGCGCGACGTTTCTATCGCCAGTACGGCCCTGTCTCGCGGATCCAGATGGCGCGCCAGCGGGGCGTGCTGGCGCTGGGCCCGGACCTCGCCCAGACGATTCTCCTGGACAAGGAACAGAATTTCTCCGCGAAGATGGGCTACCAGTGGTCTCTCGCCCCTTTCTTTGGCGACCACTACCTCCTGGGCAACGACTTCGACGAGCACAAGTTTCAGCGCCGGATCATGCAAACCGGGTTCAAGACCGCAGCCATGCGCGGCTATGTGGAGCTGATGAACCCCATCCTGGAACAGGGAATGGCACACTGGGACCAGCTGCCGGAATTCCGTTTCTTCCCGCGGATCAAGGAGCTGCTGCTGGCAATGGCGCTGAAGGTATTCTATGGCGTGGACGGCGGCAGCGCGGTGGCGGGGGAGCTGTCGCGGGCGTTCACGGACATCACCGAGGGCATGCTGGGCCTGTTCCATGTCGATCTGCCCGGGTTCCGTTTCCGTCGCGGCCAGCGCGGCAAGCGCCTGATCGAGGCCTACCTGTCGGGCCTGCTGCCCGCGGCAAGGGTGGAGGAGCGTATGGACATGCTCGCCTACATGGCCAAGGAAACGCGGCCCGATGGTGAACTGTTTTCGGACCGGGAGCTGGTGGACCACGCCAATTTCCTGCTCTTCGCCGCCCACGACACGACGACCAGTACCCTGACCCACATGATGTATTATCTGGCGCGCCATCCCGAGTGGCAGCAGCGTATCCGCGAGGAAGGCCGTGCAGTCAACGCCCGCGGACCTCTGGGCTACGACGACCTGCCGGAGCTGCCCCTGCTGGAGGCCGCCTTCTTTGAATCCCAGCGCCTGCACCCTTCTGTAGGGGTGATGGCCAGGCGCACCATCCGCGACTGCAAGCTGGGTGATGTCGACATTCTCGCCAATACCCTCGTTTTCCAGTTCCCCATGTTCACCAACCGGATGCAGGAGTTCTGGCAGGATCCGGACAGCTTCGATCCCGACCGCTTCCTGGCCCCGCGGCAGGAGCAGAAAGGGCATCCCTTCGCGTTCATGCCCTTTGGTGGCGGTGCCCACAAATGCATCGGCATGCATTTTGGCAACATGCAGGCGCGCCTGTTCAGCCATCTGTTCCTTCAGCGCTATGAAATCAGCCTGCCTCCGGGGCACCAGGCCAGCTTTCAGACCGTGCCCCTGCCGAAACTCCGCGACGACTTGCCCCTGCGTTTGCGCCGTATCTAGCCACCGGCAGGGGCCGCGGCGCTTGCAAATTGCGGGGACAGGTATCAACCTAGCGCCCTGTGAATGACTGCTGCACACCGTGGCAGTCCCCTGAAGGTCACAGTCAGCGAGGTATGCCCAGTTGCAGTTTCGGGTAGTCTGTTTGGTCCTGGTTTTTCATGCTTTGATGCCGGCCCCACCCCTGCAGGCGGATAACCTGCCCCTGGAGCGGGAGGGCTATAGCAGCGCGGTCAAGGCCATCCAGCGCGGCTTTTGGGCGGAGTACCAGCAGCTGCGCCCGGCACTGGAAGACTACCCGCTGGCCATCTATCTCGACTACTACGAGCTCAGTCGCAACACCCGGCAAGTGCGTCCGGGTGACGCCAAGCTGTTCCTCCAGCGCAGCCAGGATTCCCCGCTGCCCAACCGCTTTCTTGCCTCCTATCTCACGCAGGCGGGGAAGGACGAGCGCTGGCAGGATTTTCTGGCGGTGATGCCCTATGAACCCAACAGTATCGAGCTCAAGTGTTTCTATTTCCGCTCCCGGCTGGCGCTGGGCGACCCACTGGCTGCCTGGGAAGGCGCCGAGCGGCTCTGGGTCCACGGTGAATCACGCCCCAAGGCCTGTGACCCGCTGTTTGCGGCCTGGCAGAATGCCGGGCAAATCAGTGACGAGATTGTCTGGGCGCGCCTGCTCAAGGCCTTCGAGGCCCGCCAGCGGTCGCTGATGAACTATGTGGCCCGCAAGGGTAGTGGCAGCCTGCAGCCCTGGTCGGATCGGCTGCTGGAGATCTACAGCAATCCGGACCGGATGCGCCGCCTGGTGCCGTTAACCGACGACCCCCGCAGCGCCGATATCGTCGCCTACGGCACCGCCTATTTTGCCCGCTACAAGCCGGAGGAGGCGCTGGGGCAGTGGCTGTACTTCGCCGACCGGCTGGACTTCAGCGCAACACAGCGGGCGCTGGCGGAGGAGGCCCTGGTACTGCGCAGCCTGTTGGCGAAGTCCGCGGCCAACCTGTCCTGGGTAGAAGAAGCGCTCGCCCGGACCGGCGACGATGCCCTGGTGGAAATTCGCCTGCGCTGGGCGCTGCAGGAGCAGGACTGGGCAGCGCTTGCGGCGAACCTGACCAGGCTGTCTACGAATGGTCGCGCCGATCCGACCTGGCGCTACTGGCAGGCGGTCGTGCACGAGCGCGCGGGCGAGCGGCAGCAGGCTGAGATGCTGTTTCGCGATCTGGCGCAGGAGCGGGATTACTATGGTTTCCTGGCGGCGGAGCGGCTGGGTCTGCCACCTGCTTTCAATCACCGGCAATCGGCCCTGGCGCCCGAAAGGGCGGAGCCCCTGCGGCAGTTGCCTGCGGTACGCCGCATCGAAGAACTGTACCACCACAAAGAGGAGAACCTGGCGCACTCGGAGTGGTTTCAGGTTCTGCAGGCTACCTCGCCGGAAGAGCAGCGGGAGCTGGCGACGCTGGCCTCCAGCCTCGGCTGGCACCGCATGGCGATTGATGCGGCGAACCGGGCGGAGGCCTGGGATGCCCTGGACCTGCGCTTCCCGACACCTTACCGGGACACCTTCAGCCGCCACGCCAGTCAGCGCGGCGTACCAGCCACCGAGTTGATGGCCATCGCCCGTCGCGAGAGCGCGTTCTACGCCGGTGCCCGGTCGCCGGTCGGCGCCCGCGGGCTGATGCAGGTCATGCCGGCGACGGGCAGGCAGGTGGCGGCCCAGCTCAAGACCAGCCACAGTGACCAGGCGCTGTATGACGTTGAGCAGAACGTGCTCCTGGGCAGCGCCTACTACCGGCAACTGCTGGATCGCTACGGCGGCAACCGGGTACTGGCCATGGCGGCCTACAACGCCGGTCCGCAGCGGGTGGACCGCTGGCGCAATCCGCCGGGAGAAACCGTGCCGGTGGACATCTGGATAGAGACCATCCCGTTCCGGGAAACCCGCAATTACGTCAAGGCGGTGCTCGCCTACAATCTGGTCTTCAAATACCTGCTCGGGGAGGAGGGTGTGCTGCTCACCGGTCAGGAACGCAGGCTGACCTACTGAGCGTGGGCAGCCAGTGATTGGCCCCAGCCTGAGCTTCGTCATCCCCGTACTCAACGAGGCGGAGCGCATCGCTCCCCTGCTGGCTCAGCTGGCGCGGGACTTCCCCTCCGCCCAGCGGATTGTGGTTGATGGTGGCAGCAGGGATGGCACCGTGGCCGCCGCAATGTCCGGCTGTACCCAGCTGTTGCTGGGTGAGCCGGGGCGCTCGGCGCAGATGAACCTCGGAGGCCGCGTGGCCAGCGGAGATTACCTGCTGTTCCTGCACGCAGACAGTCGACCCCGGTTTACCGCCGCAGAACTGGAACGGGAGCTCTCTGCCGCACCGGTCTGGGGCTTCTTTCCCCTGAGGCTGGACGGCGGCAGAGCGGTTTTCCGGCTCATTGAGCGCGCCATTACACTGCGCTCCCGGGCAAGCGGTATCGGCACTGGCGACCAGCTGCTGTTCCTGCAGCGCGACCTGTTCCATGACTGCGGTGGCTTCGCCGCCATTCCCCTGATGGAAGATGTGGAGCTGTGCCGGCGACTGCGCCGGCAGTGCCGGCCCCGAGTGCCGGAACTGGCAGTGGAAACTTCCAGCCGGCGCTGGGAGGAGCGCGGTGTGCTGCGCACCGTGTTCCAGATGTGGGGGCTGCGACTGGCCTATGCCCTGGGGGTGGCCCCCGCGCGACTCTGGCGAATCTACTATGGCCGCCGTGACTGATTCGGTGCTATTGCAGCAATTTGCCAAGGCCCCCGTGCCCGGGCAGGTCAAGACACGAATGCTGCCCCGCTTGTCGGCTACCCAGGCCTGTGCGTTGCATACAGAGCTGGTGCTGTGGACCTGTGAAACCTTGCTCGACGCCGCTCTCGGCAGCGTCGAGCTGTGGGTGGCGGGCGACCCGTCCGTTGCGGTATTTGCTGAATGCGCCTCACGCGGGCCCCTGGCCCTGCGCCGGCAGGTCGGCACCGACCTCGGGAGCCGAATGCGCCACGCACTCAATGATGGCCTGGGCCGGGCTGACCGTGTGCTGCTGGTCGGCAGTGACTGTCCCGCGCTGACCGGCAGCTATTTACAGGAGGCGCGCATGGCACTGGAGACGGTGGACCTTGTGCTGGGGCCAGCCCTGGATGGCGGCTATGTGCTGATTGGCGCACGACGGCCTGTGGATGCGGTGTTTGACGGTGTCAGGTGGGGCAGTGCCAGCGTACTGGCGGAAACCTTGGCGAGGGCGAGGGCGGCGGGGATCTCAGTGGCCCGGCTGGGGCCGCTGCAGGACGTGGACCGGCCCGAAGACCTGGTGCACTGGCGGGAGCTGCGCCGGCGTGGCCGGCTCAGGCGGTAGCGGTGACAGCTTCCTCTGCCGGGGCTGTCTCGGTTCCCGCGCGGGAGCGCTGGTAGAGCAGCCAGGCAACCGCGGTGCAGTAGCTAAGGTTGGTCTGCAGTTCGCTGTCGGGGTCGCTGAGGAAGGCCCGCTGGCTCGCCAGGCCCCGTACCCGGCTGGCCATTTCCGGGCGGAAGGCCAGGTAGCGGTCCCAGATGTCCCGGTGCTGGGCGGCGGTTATGTGAAACAGGCCAAGGCCGGTGTTGCGAGCTGAGAAGAGACCCAGTTCGGGGGCCGAGACCGCTGACTCGAGAAGGAAATCCTCGCTCGCCGGGTTCCAGACACCCAGGTACTTGAGGGTTGGCCGGATGACCTGCTCCCTCAGATGCTCCGCGGTGACATACATAGGCATGTTCTCCTGGTGATCTTCGCGGCGGGATTATTCTTGTCTGCACCTCAAGCGAACCCTGGTGCTGGCAGTTTCCTCACACGCCAGATCTGTTTAGCACAGGAATTCAATAAAGCCAATTAAAATAATGGCTTGCAGCGGACTATTTACTAAAATTTTGGAAAGTCACTGTAACTGGACGGTTTCAGGCTCTGGCTGGATGGGTAATATTCTTATAAATTCCGTTAAAATGAAGTCAAAAGTTTCTAAATTCTTCTAAAAACTACCCTCCGGCTATTTTTACCCGATATCCCAGGCGCTCCAGCTCTGCATGCAGGATCTGTCGCTGGTCCCCCTGGATTTCTATCTCATCACCTTTTGCCGAACCGCCAACCCCGCATTTTTGTTTCAGTTTGCTGGCAAGTGCCTTGAGTTCTGCGGGCGCCAGTGGCAAGCCGCGCACCACCGTAACGGCCTTGCCGCCGCGCCCCTTGGTTTCCCGGTGCAGGCGGACGATGCCGTCGCCTGCTGCGGCCGGGCGGGCGCTGCCGCAGATGCAGGCGGCCTCAGGGCGCTGGCACTGCGGACAGAGCCGTCCGCCATCAGTAGAGTAAACCAGGCGAGAATTTGTGCGGTCGCGTTTGGCCATGGCGTTCCCCGGGCATTGAGCGTTGGCGCGGAGTATATTAGCCTCCGTGCTGCAATTGAACCGCGCCGGCCCAGGTCCCCCCGATGAAAAAGAAAGAACTGCAACGACAGCTTGAAGAGCTGCAAAGCCAGGTGGCGTTTCAGGACGATGCCCTGCAGTCACTGCAGGCGGCCCTTGCCACCCAGCAACAGGACCTGCTGACCCTGCGGCGCCAGCTCAGCCTGCTCAAGCAGCGCCAGGACGAACAGGCGCAGCACGTGGAGGAAGGCCTGGCAGCGCCCGCCAACGAGGTGCCTCCGCATTACTGATGGCAGCGTCCAGCAGGGCGTAGGCCGCAGCCAACTTGCCGGGCTAGCCGCAATCCACCAGACTTTTGTCCAGTAATCCGTCACCGACACCCGCAAGAGGAAAACGATAATGTCAGAGGACACCGCCCGCAAGGACACGCCGGAGCAGGCTGAATTTCGCGGCTATTGCCGCAGCTGGCTGCAGGCCAACAAGCCGGGGGAGCCGCCGGTCCGCCTGCCGCAGTCACCACTGGAGATCATGACCACGGAACAGCTCGGCTATCTGCAGGCCTGGCAGAAGTCAGCCTACGATGCGGGGTTGATCGGCTGCGACTACCCGCGCGAGGTCGGGGGTGGCGGGCGCAAGGACTGCCAGAAAATAGCCAACGAAGAGATGCTGGCGGCGCGCACGCCGTTCCTGCCCAATGTGATTGGCCTGGGCATGGCCGCGCCCACCGTGTTCTATCACGCCCGGGAGGAGGTCAAGGCCGAGCTGTTGCCACGCCTGTTCTCCGGTGAGGATATCTGGTGTCAGGGCTTCAGCGAGCCGGGTGCGGGTTCCGACCTGGCCAGCGTGCAGACCTTTGCCGAGCGCAGGGGCGAAAAATGGGTGATCAACGGCCACAAGGTATGGACCTCCCTGGCGCATTTCGCCGAGTGGATGATTATCCTGCTGCGCACCGACAAGTCTCACAAGTACGATGGCCTGTCCTATTTCGTGGTGCCTATCCGGGCCGCCCTGGGAAATGGGGTCACTGTGCGTCCGCTGATCAAGATCACCGGAGAGACCGGGTTCAATGAGGTGATCTTCGATGACCTGGAGGTCGATGACCGTTACCGCCTTGATGAATTGGGCAAGGGCTGGCAGGTGGCAATGACCACGCTGCTGCACGAGCGGGGCGCCGGTGAGTTGCAGACACCTCGCGCCGGCGGGATGAAGAACAAGTCCAGCCATACCATTTCCACCAGCGCGCTTATCGAACTGGCGAAGAATACCCGGCGCGGCCAGGGCAGGGCGGCGGATGACCCGATCCTGCGCGACAAGCTGATGCAGCAGCTGATCAGGGAGGAGGGGTTAAAGCAGAACCAGCGGCGCACCCGGGTTCAGGCGCTGCTGGATCAC
>JBFHFJ010000016.1:0-24453 GCA_041583655.1 Haliea sp.
CATGGCATCCGACTCGACCCGCTTGATACCGTCGAGGTCGTTGATGGCCTCCTCGATCTTGAGCACGATGCCCTGTTCGACCTCTTCCGGCGAGGCGCCGGGGTAGGCCATGTTGATGAAGATCATGTCGATGTCGAAGGTGGGGAACATGGCGCGCTGGATGGTAAACGCCGAACCCATGCCGACCACCAGGATGATGGCCATGAGCAGGTTGGCGGCGACCGGGTTATGCGCGAACCAGGCGATAATGCCCTTGTGGCGTCCCATGGTCACCGGTTGGCGGCCCCTGCAGTGCGCTGACTGGAGGCCAACCCCGGGGCAACCGGTGTTTCCGCCGGGGTGGTGGGCGCAGTGGTTTGCTGCCGCCGCAACTCCGCGCTGCTGATGGACGACACCACTGCGACCTCGGCCCCGGTCAGCGCGCTGTCCAGGGTAGTGAGAATCACCCGGTCCCCGTTTTCCAGCCCCGAGGACACATAGATGAAGTCGCCGCTGGCGCGCAGGGTCGTGACCTTGCGGATGCGTACCAGGTTGCTGTCATCGACCACAGGCACCGAGTCGCCAGCCCGCAACACGTAACGGGGCAGTGCGACAAGCCCCGGGATTGGCCGGCCCTGGATGCTGGCGTTGACAAAGGTGCCGATGCGCAGGGGTTCGCGCCCCGGGCTATTGAGCGCATAGGGGTCGTCGATACGCGCGACCGCGAACAGGGCGCGGGAGCGTTCATCGAACACACCTTCACTCCGGTGCAGGCGCGCGGTCCAGTGGGTGACGTCGCCGCCGACGTCGGTATACAGATCAATCAGGGCGCCCGCGTCATCAGTCGCGACCTCGGGAAGGTCCAGGTAGGCGAGCCGCGTTTGTGGAATGGGCAGGCGCACTTCGGCCGTGGCCACGGCGAAGATCTCGGCAAGCGGGGTGCCCGGAGTGACGTAGTGGCCCAGCTCGCTGTGCTTGGCGCGGATCAGGGCGTCGTAGGGTGCGCGCACCGTGGTTCGCTCCAGATCATCCCTGGCGGTGTTGACATCCGCGGCGGCGGCCAGCAGCTGGGCCTCCGCCTGGGCCAGCTGTGGCTTGCGCAGGTACAGGTCGCGGGCCGCGTCCGAGCGCTGGCTGCCCGCCGGCAGTTTTTCCCACTCGCGCCGGGCCACGTCGCCCCGTCCCCGCTCCTGCAACAGTTCGCTCTCCGCGCTGCGCAGGGCGGCCTCGGCGCGGGCCAGGCGCGCCTCATAGTCCCGGGGGTCGATGCGCAGCAGGACATCGCCCTGGCGCAGGAAACCGCCGACATTGAAGCTGTCGGCGACCTCCACAATGCGCCCCTGTACTTCCGCCACCAGCGCGGTCTGCTGCAGTGGTGAGACGGTGCCCTGGGCCTGCACCGGAATCCGGATGGTTTCCTTTACCGCTTCCACCACGTCCACCGTCACGGGAACATAGACCGGCTCGGTAATCTCTGTGGAGGGGCGGTTCAGGAACAAAAGAAAGGTGACGGCGGCCGCGCCTGCGAGCAGGCCGGCGGCAAGCATGATCTGGCGTTTTACAGAAGCCACAGCGGGACCCGGTCAGAGGCCGCGGAGCCCGCACTGGCGTGGCGGTACCGCAGCTTTTACGAAGGTGCTTTTATATCACACCGGGCCCGGCAGGGCCTGTGAAAAACTGGTAACAATAGCCGGGTTTTAGTCCCTGGCCGGCATGTGCACGTCCATCTGCGGGAACGGAATGCTGATGCCTTCCTCATCGAACTTCAGTTTCACGGCCTCGGTCGTGTCCCAGAACACCGGCCAGTAGTCTGCGGAGTTGACCCAGGGGCGGACCAGGAAGTTGACGCTGGAATCCGCCAGTTCACCGACCACAATGCGCGGCGGCGGGTCCGCCAGAACCCGCTCGTCAGCGGCGATGATGTCTTCGAGCAGTTGTTTCGCCTTGCGCAGGTCATCCCCGTAGGAGACCCCGAAAACCATGTCCACGCGCCGGGTCGGCCGGGCGGAAAAGTTGGTGATGTTGTTGCTGAGAATGGCGCCGTTGGGAACTATGACCTCCTTGTTGTCCGGTGTAGTCATGGTGGTGGTGAAGATGCTGATGCTCTCGATGGTCCCCATGGCGTTGCCGGCCTCCACGAAATCGCCCTTGGTAAAGGGCCGGAAGATAATGAGCAGTACGCCGGCTGCCAGGTTGGACAGGGAACTCTGCAGGGACAGGCCAATGGCAAGCCCGGCGGCGCCGAGCAGGGCTACCATGGAGGTGGTGTCGATGCCGAGCTGGCTCAGGGCGGCGATAATGACAAACAGCAGCAGTACCCAGCGCAGGATGGCCGACAGGAACCGCACCAGTACCTCGTCCATTTTGCGAGAGCGCATGAATTTCACGATCAGGCCGACGACGGTGCCGACCACCATGCGGCCGATATAGAAGATGGCCAGGGCGAGAATGATGCGACCGCCCCAGGGGATGATGTAAGTCTGCAACAGTGTGTTGATATCCATGTTTTCAGGCATTTTCGCGGTTCTCCCTGGAAAAACCCCCAATATACCGGATTCAGGCACTGCTTGCAGCGAGCCGCGCCCAACGGTAGCCAAAACCCGTGGGTCAGGCTGCGCTGTTGTTCGCCACAGTAATCCCGCTACCGCTGGTGGGAAACATTGAACCGGACGCGGCTGCCCCGGGTGGCTGCGGGTGATATAGTCCGGGCCATACTCGGTAACTGGGACAAGACTTCTCATGACGACTGTGTTCGACAATCCCGCTGCCCTGCTGGGCAGCGAAGGCACTCACCTGGGCAGCAGTGAATGGCTGGAGATAGACCAGCAGCGCATTGACCAGTTCGCGGAGGCAACCGGGGACCATCAGTGGATCCATGTCGACCCCGAGCGCGCGGCCCAGGGCCCTTTCGGCAGGACCATCGCCCACGGTTACCTGACCCTGTCGCTGGCGAATCTGTTTCTGCCGCAGCTGCTGCAGGTAGACAATGTCTCCATGGGGGTGAACTACGGCTGCGACAAGGTGCGCTTTCCGGCGCCGGTGCCGGTCGGCAGCCGGGTGCGGGGTACTGGCGAGATCCTGAGCGCGGAAGAGGTGAAGGGCGGTGTGCAGGTGGTCGTGCGCATGACCATCGAGGTCGAGGGCAGCGAGCGACCGGCCTGCGTTATCGACACCATCAGCCGCTTCTTTCCCTGAGGCGCCGGCGTGATCGAGATGAGTGACCAGGCGGTACCGGTGCACCCGGCCGCGACCGTCGTCCTGTTGCGGGATGGTGTTGAGGGCCCCGAGGCCCTTCTGGTGCAACGCAGCGCCGCTCTCAAGCACATGGGGGGCGAGTGGGTATTTCCGGGCGGTCGGGTCGATCCCGCTGATTACACGATGCCCGGCGATGACTATCAGGCCGCGGTCAACGCGGCGATCCGGGAGACCGAAGAGGAAGCGGGGGTAATCATCACGCCGGACCAGCTGAGTTATCTCTCTCACTGGACCACCCCGGAGGGCGCCAAACGCCGCTACAGTACCTGGTTCTTTCTGGCGGTGCTGGAGGAGCATCAGGAAATCCAGGTCGACGGCGGGGAGATCGCCGCCCATCGCTGGCTGCGACCGGAGCAGGCTTTCGCCGAAATCCGCGATACAGGCAATGTTTTCCGCCTGATGCCGCCGACCTTTATCAGCCTCGCGGACCTTGCCGGCCACGATTGCTGCGTCGCGGCGCAGGCTGCCGTGCGTGAGAGACAGCCGTTCAGGTACGCGCCGCGCATGGTCATGCTGGAAGGGGGCATCTGCTTCCTGTACGAGGGCGATGCGGGCTACGAGGACTGCTGTGAGAGCGCCACAGGGCCCCGCCACCGGACCTACATGATCAACTACCAGCTCGAATACATCCGGGAGCTGCAACAGTGAAACCATCCGGCATGCAACGCAGGCGCCTGTTGGCTGGCCTTGGGTTGGGAGCAGGTGTCGCCCTGTCCGGTTCGGCGGCGGCACTCTCCAGCAGCGCCATCGGGCGCTGGGACGAAACCGCTGATGTGCTGGTGGCGGGCTCCGGCTCCGCCGCCTGCAGCGCCGCCATTGAGGCGCGACGCGGGGGTGCCGGGGTGCTGATGATAGAGTCACTCCCCCGATTCGGTGGCTCCTCGGCCATGTCCGGCGGCGTCGTCTACGCCGGCGGGGGTACCGCCCTGCAGAGAGCGGCCGGGTTTGAGGACACCGTTGAAGACATGTACCGGTTCATCGCCGACAACAGCGGCGGCTACCCCCAGCTCGACAAGATACAGCTGTACTGCGAGGAGAGCGTAGCCCATTTCGACTGGCTGGTGGCGATGGGCGTTCCCTACAACGACCGTTTCACTGACGTCAAGGAACTGACCCTGGGGGATGAGTCGCTCTACTACTCCGGTAACGAGCTCGCCTGGCCCGCCCGGGAAACCGCCCGTCCCGCGCCCCGTGGCCATGTCCCCGGGGAGCCGGGCATGACCGGCGGACGGCGCCTGATGGAGGCGCTGCTGCAACAGACGCGCGCCGCCGGAGTGATCATGCGGGCGCGGGTATCCGGGCGGCGCCTGGTGCTGGAGAGTGACGGTCGGGTTGTCGGCATGCAGGTTATCCAGGACGGTCGTGAGTACAATGTGCGCGCCCGGCGCGGCGTGATACTGGCCTGTGGCGGCTTCATCCACAACCGGGACATGGTCCAGCGCCACGCCCCCGCGCTGTTCGACTGCTCCACACCCTGGGGCAACGCTGGCGACCTGGGCGAGGGCATCGCCATGGGCTCGGCCGCCGGTGGTGAGACCGTCCGCATGCACGAGGGGTTTGCCATTACGCCCATCTACCCGCCAGAGTCCACCCTGGCCGGAATCGTGGTCAATGCCAGTGGCCAGCGCTTTATCGGCGAGGACAGTTACTACGGTGTGCTGGGCGATGCCATCGCCTACCAGCAGCAGGGCAGGGCCTGGCTGGTCACCGACGCGGCCAGCAGTTTTGATTTCCACCAGGACAATTTCCTCGAAGTTGCGCAAGCGGCGACCATCGGCGACCTGGCGGATCAGGCCGGATTTCCCCAGGGCGCCCTGCAACAGACGGTGGCATACTACAACCGGTTTGCGGCGACGGAACGCGACCCCCTGTTTCACAAGCAGGCGCGTTACCTGCGGGCCCTGGACAAGCCGCCATTCAAGGTCTGGGACCTGTCCGTGAAACGCGCATTCTTCACCGCCCACACCTTCGGCGGCCTGCACACAGACATCGACGGCCGGGTGATCAACCCCTTCGGCGAGACCATCCCGGGCCTGTATGCCGTGGGTCGCACAGCGGCAGGCTTGCCGGTAGCACCCTATATCGCCAGCGGCCTGTCGGTCGGTGACTGCACGTTCTTCGGCCGTCGCGCCGGTAGCGCGGTGGCCAGTGCCGAGGTGGCCGCATGAAACGCCTGATGGTCTTGCTGGCGCTGGCTGTGGTAGCCCGCCTGGCCCTGGCCCAGGATTCCCCGGCGGAAATGCCGGAAGGTAATTACGAGCGGGGGCGCCTGGTCTTCGGCCAGTGCCGCACCTGCCACTACCCCGAGCCGGAAATGGGTCACAACAACGGCCCCAGCCTGTACCGGATATTTGGTCAGGTGGCGGGCAAACAGCCGGGCTTCGAGCACTACTCGGAGACCTTCCGCGAGGCTGAATTTGTCTGGACCCCGCAGCTGCTGTTCCTGTGGCTGGCTGATCCCCTGGCGATGTTCCCGGACACCACCATGATGGCTCGCGGCATTCCCGATCCCCAGCGGCGGGCCGACCTGATCGTCTACCTGAAGCGCGCCTCCATCAGGGGGCTTGAGGGGTCCCCGGAGAGCGCGCCGTTCCCTGATACCGACCAGGAGACTCAACCTTGACTACCCTGATACGTTCCGCCCTCTACATGCCCGCAGTCAATCAGCGGGCCATGGACAAGGCCCGCAACCTGCCCGTCGATGCAGTGGTGTTCGACCTGGAAGATGCAGTGGCTCCGGAGAAAAAGCTCGAGGCCCGGGGCCAGCTGCTTGCCCAGCTGGCTGCGGGTGGCTACGGGCCGCGGCAGCTGGTGGCGCGTTGCAATGCACTGGCTACCCCCTGGGGCGAGGCGGATATCCGCGCCCTGGCGGCGACACCGGTCTCCACCCTGTGCCTGCCCAAGGTGGAGTCCGTGGAACAGCTGCAGCAGGTGTCTGCCCTGCTGGAGGAAACGCAGCGTTCGGACATTGCGCTGTGGGCGATGATTGAGACCCCGGCCGGCGTGGCCAATGTGGAGGCGATTGCCGCCTGCGGCCGCGTCTCAGCACTGTTGATGGGCACGACTGACCTGGCCTATGAGCTGCGCCTGCCGGCGGATCCTGCGCGCACGGGGTTGCTGTATGCATTGGGCCGCTGCGTCCTGGCGGCGCGGCTGGCGGGCATAGTCGCGCTGGACGGCGTCTACCTGGATATCAAGAACGACGAGGGCCTGCGCGCCGTGTGCGAACAGGGCCGGGCCCTGGGTTTTGACGGCAAGACCCTGATTCACCCCGGGCAGATCGCGGTTACCAATGCGGTGTATGGACCGGATGCCGCGGCCGTGGAGCACGCGCGCCGCCTGCTGGACTGCTGGGAGCAGGCCACGCTCCTGGGCAAGGGCGTTGCGGTGCTGGATGGAAAGTTGATCGAAACCATGCATGTGGACGAAGCGCGGCGGCTGCTGGATGCGGCGGCGCATATTGAGGGGATTGAGCGGGGCTGATCGCGCCCCGCAGGTGTTGCCTCAGCGCTTGACGATCACCGAGCTGCCATGCCCGAAAAGGCCCTGGTTGGCGGTAATACCCACCTTCGCGCCCGCCACCTGGCGGTCGCCGCTCTGGCCGCGCAATTGCCAGGTCAGTTCGCAGACCTGTGCCAGGGCCTGGGCCGGAACTGCCTCCCCAAAGCAGGCCAGGCCGCCGGACGGGTTAACCGGTATCCTGCCGCCGACTGTGGTGTCACCACGGCGCAACAGCTGGGCGGCTTCACCCCGAGGCGCCAGTTGCAGGTCTTCTATCCAGTCCAGCTCCAGTGCGGTCGACAGATCGTAGACTTCGGCGATATCCACATCCTCGGGGCCAATGCCCGCCTCCTCGTAGGCTTTCACCGGCAGCGCCGCGCGGAAGCTGTGCGCCTCGATGCCGGCGGCCGCCGCGGAGTCCGTGGCGATATCGGGCATTTCAACGACAGCGCTGGCAAAGCTGGGCGTGACCGTGGAGATGGCGGCGATGCGCGGGGCGTCACCCTTGCCGATGCGTCTGGCGTAATCCAGGCTGCAGACTATCAGGGCGGCGCCGCCGTCGCTGGTGGCGCAGATGTCCATCAGGCGCAGCGGGTCGGCAACCATGGCCGAGGCTGCCACATCCTCGGCGGTGAAGCACTTGCGGTAGCGGGCGCGGGGGTTCTTGCTGCCAATCAGGGAATTCTTGACTTTGACCGCAGCGAAGTCCTCCAGGGTGTCGCCGTACAGGTCCATGCGGCGACGCGCGTAAAGAGCGAAGTAGGTGGGGTTGGTGATGCCCAGGTAAAAACGTACCCAGTCAGGATCTTCCGGGCGGTAGCCACCGGCGGGAGCCAGGAAGCCCTTGGGGGTGGTGTCTGCGCCGACCACCAGGGCCACCTCGCATTCACCTGCCAGGATCTTGTTGCGGGCAGCGGCCAGGGCCTGGGATCCCGAAGCGCAGGCGGCATAAGAGGTATTCACCTCGCAGCCCTGCCAGCCCAGGGCCTGGGCAAAGGTGGCGCCGGCGACGTAGCCCGGGTAGCCGCAGCGCACGGTGGCGCCGCCGGAGACAAACTTCACTTCGCGCCAGTGAATGCCGGCGTCCGCCAGGGCCTCGCGGGCCGCAGCCACGCCGTACTCGACAAAGTTGTGGCCCCACTTGCCCCAGGGGTGCATGCCGGCGCCGATAATGGCGATTTCCTGACTCATCAGTGCTGCCCTCCCTGATTGACAACCGGGCGCCACTTCCAGGTCATCTTGATATCTTCCTCGGTCTCGTGCAGCGGCTCCAGTACCAGCTCCATCTCCATGCCCACCTTGAGGTCGGTGACTGCCACCCCGGTAACCACCTGGCCGAGAACCGTCATTTGTTCCTCGTCCAGGGTTACTGCGGCAATGGTGAAGGGCTCGAAAGGGTCGGCGGCGACGAACGGCGCCGGTGGTTGGTAGCAGGCGTTGGTGTAGCTCCAGACCCGCCCGGTGCGGCTCAGCGGCACCTCGCGAAATTCCGTGCTGTCGCAGTCCGGGTTCTTGCAGTAGCGGCTCTGCTTGGGAAAGAAATAGGTGCCACAGGCGCAGCATTGGCTGCCGATCAGCCGCGGCTTTTCGTCGAGGGTGAACCAGCCCTCAATGGCCGGTGCCAGGGGTTTCTTGCTCATGCAATGTACTCCGCTCTTGCGCGGCCTGCAGAGTACTACCCGACCCAGGGGCAGGCAAGGTTGCGGCCCCGGTGGCAAGCTTCTGTTGCCGCGGGTATACCAATGCAGACTTCGCGGTTACCACTGCCAGCGGCGCTGGGCGAGAATAGCGTCCCTGCGACCAGACGAGGACCAACCAGCATGAAAATGTACGCCATGACAGGCGGTGCAACCGGTATCGGCGCCGCCCTGCGCAAGCAGCTGCAACAGGCCGGTCACCAGGTGATCTCCATTGATATCAAGGAAGGCGACATCATTGCCGACCTGTCGACCAGCGGTGGCCGGGCATCAGCACTGGCAGCGGTACGCGAGCGCGCCGGCGACGGCCTGGATGGCTTTATCGCCTGTGCCGGACTGCCGCCGGTAGCCGCGTCGCGCACTATCGCCGCAGTGAACTATTTCGGCGCAGTCGAGATGGCAACCGGCCTGCAGGACCTGCTGGGCCGGCGACGCGGCACGGTACTGCTGGTGAGCTCCAACTCCGCGCCCATGACCCAGACCTCGCACCCGCTGGTGCAGGCTTTCCTCGCCGGCGATGAGGCCACTGCGCTGGGGCTCGCCGAGGACGAGAACGGGCAGACGGTCTATTCCGGGTCCAAGTGCGCGCTGGTGCTGTGGATGCGCCGCAATGTGGTGGCCTGGGCGAAGGCAGGTGTGCGCGTCAATGCCGTGGCGCCCGGGATCACCCTGACGCCGCTGACCGACCAGGTGTTCAAGGACCCGCAGTTTGGCGAGGCGATGCGCCAGTTCAGCGCCAGCGTACCCTGGGGAGAAGCCGCGCAGCCGGAGCAGATCGCCAATGTCATGCGTTTCATGCTCAGCGATGAAGCGGACTTCGTCTGTGGCTCGGTGTTCTTCGTCGACGGCGGCTCCGACGCGATGCTGCGCAGCGACGCTTTCTGATCAACTGTCTTTGGCTGCCTCGGCTTCGCGAATCACCGCGGCGATCTCCCGGCTCAGGGTCTGCAGCAGGGCGCTGTAGGCACCGGCCGCGTCCGCGGCCTGCCACTCGAGGCCCGGCAGCGGCTGCGACAGGCGGCTGATCCGCTGTTCCAGGCTTCCCGGTTCACCCTGGCGCGTGACCCGCCACTCGACCACCAGTTCCGCCTCCTGGCCGCCCGCATCCAGCGACAGGACCCAGAGTTGCACGGCGTAGGCGGGCGCATCGGTCCGCTGCCAGGGGTGAGGCCGGATATTCTGGGTGCCAAGCTCCGCGGACAGATTCAGTCCCAGCACGCGCTGGATTCCATCGGCGAGTGGTTCCGCCCAGCGTTCGAAGCTGGCGATGTGCAACTGGTTGCTGCCGCGGCTGTACACCAGGCTGTTGCGGTTCAGGTACTCAGGAATCTCGATGGGACCGATACCGAGGGAAGGCGACTGACCGCTGGCGACCGCCCGGCTCTCGGCGCTGAGCAGGTAGAAGTTGTGCTGGGGCGAGCTGCCGCAGGCCACCAGCAGCAGCGCCGCGGCGACACCACACAACAGGCGAATCGGCTTCATGGCTTTTCCTCGTTTTTGCCGCGAAGCAGCGATTCCGGCTGCTCCTCGATGGTCTTGGCCAGTAACTGCAGCGCGCGCCCCGCCATTGCCAGCTCCCGCAGGGCCTGGTTGAGCTGGTAGGTCGTCGCGGAATCCGGGGCGACCAGGCCGTCAATTTCCGTCATGGTTTTTTCAAAGGCGCTGGCCGCCGCCTGCAGTGTGGCCAGGTTCCGGTCCAGCATGGTATTGAGCGTCGGCAGGGTCTCGCTGGCCTGGTTGACCAGATGGTCCGTGCTCGCCAGGACCTGATCAAGGCCGGGGCTCGCGCTGGCTACCGCCGTCTGCAGCTCCGTGGTGAGGGATTGCACGCCGGCCAGTGTTTTGCCCAGCTCCCGGGGCAGCTGGCGGAACTCGTCCTGGCTGATGAACTCGTCGATACTGGCGGCAATGCTTTGCACGTCGGCGGCGATCTGGGCAATGTCCAGCGATTCGATCTGGCGGGTAAACTTTTCCAGCCCGGTGGGGATCGTGGGAATCTGGGTGTAGTCGCTGTCTATCCGGGCCAGCTGGGCCGGTGTGTCCGGGTGGAAATCCAGCTGCACATACAGGAGCCCGGTGAGCAGGCTCTGCAGGTTGAGCTGGGCGCGCAGGCCGCGGCCGATGAGGTCGTCGATCATCTCCTCGGAGGTGCGTTGGCTGCTCTGTACGTTGGCGCTGGAAACATCGGCTTCCACCAGCATGATCAGGTTGGCGGCATCGTTGTCGAGGATCAGGTTGATACCGGTTACCTGGCCGATCTCCACCCCGCGCAGGGCCACCGGGGCGCCGATGCTCAAGCCCTTGACCGAGCTGTCGAAAACCATCACTACCCTCGTGCGCTCGACGCCCAGGCCCGAGCCGAGGACGAACACCAGGGTCGCCAGGGCGATGAGCAGCGCGCCGATAATGAAGGCGCCGATGGCGACGCTGTGTGGGTGTTCGTTATTCACTGCCCTGTTCCTCCCCTGCGGCGGCCCGGCGGGCCAGGAATTGGCGCACAACGGGCTGTTCGCTGCTGTCGCGCAACTGCCGCGGATTCCCATAGTCAATCATGGTGCGGCTGCTGGCGTCCAGATAGACACTGTTGGTTGCAATAGCGAAAATGCTTTCAAGTTCGTGCGTCACCATGACCACGGTGGCGCCGATGGACTCTTTCAGCTCCAGAATCAGGTCGTCCAGCAGGCGTGAGCTGATCGGGTCCAGCCCCGCGGATGGTTCATCAAAGAACAGAATCTGCGGGTCCAGGGCAATGGCCCGGGCCAGCGCCGCGCGTTTGCGCATGCCTCCGCTGATCTCGGCCGGATAGTAGCCCTGGAAGCCGCCCAGGCCGACCAGGGACAGCTTGTAGTCGACCACGTCGGCAATCTGCGTCGCACTGTAGTTGGTATAGAGTTGCAGTGGCAGGCTGACGTTTTGCTCAAGGGTCATGGCACTGAACAGGCCGCCCGACTGGTAGGTGATCCCCCAGCCGCGGCGCATTTCGTCACGCTCTGCGCTGCCCGCGCGGGTGAAACTCCTGCCGTCAAACAGGATCTCGCCGGCAGCGGGTTCGATCAGGCCCAGCATGTGCTTGAGCAGGGTACTCTTGCCACAGCCGCTGCCACCCATGATGACGAAGATGTCACCCCGGTAGATAGGGAAACTGAGATCGCGCTGGATGACCTTGGCGCCAAACGCCATGGTCAGCTCACGGACGTCGATATGGACCTGAGGGGCGGAGTCGGTCATTACACGCCCAGGTGCTGGAACAGGATGTTGATCGCCGCATCGGCCACGATCAGATAGACCAGGGCGGTGACCACGGCCTCCGTGGCGGCCTCCCCGACACCGGCTGAGTCGCGCCCGGATTGCATCCCCGAGCGGCAGCCGGCAATGGCGATGAGTACCGCGAACACCACGCTCTTCAGCATGCCGACCCCGATATGGGTCAGGCTCACCGCAGCACTGGCCTGGGTACTGTACTGCAACAGGGAGATGCCCATTCCCCCGGCGACAATACCGCCGCCAAGGATGCCGAGGAGGTTGGCGTAGATGGTCAGGAGCGGCATCATCACCACGAGTGCAAGAATCCGCGGGGTGACCAAAAATTCAATCGGGGAAACGCCCATCGTGCGCACGGCGTCGATCTCTTCGCTCGCCTGCATGGTTCCGAGCTGCGCCGCGTAGGCCGCCCCGGTGCGCCCGGCCATGACAATCGCGGTCATCAGAACCCCCATTTCCCGCAACAGGCCGATAACCACCAGGTCCGCGACGTAAATCCCGGCGCCGAACTGTTGCAGCTGGACGGCGCCCAGATAGCCGAGGATCATCCCCACCAGGATGCTGGTGAGGCTGATGATGGCGAAGGCATCGGGGCCGGCCTGGTAGCAAAACTGGCGAAAATCGCTGAAGCGCGTATTGGCCCGACCGCGCAGCAGGGCCCAGAGGGCGAGGCAGACCTCGCCGAAAAACGCCATCGACAGGCGCAGGTCGTCAGCCACATCGCGCAGCAGCGCAGAGGGATGCATTCCCTGCCACCAGCGCGTCTTGCCGCCCGGCTCGCGGCGCTGGGGCGGGACAGAGGTGGCGATGCCCAGCAGGCGCCGCGCGTTCTCGGGCAGCTCGTCGTCCAGGAGGGTGATGTCACGGTCCCGGCAGTAACCGTGGCATTGCAGCAGGAAGGCCATGAGCAGGGAATCCCACTGCCCCAGCTCGCTGCAGTCTACAGCCAGCTCCCGGGGTGCGGCCGCGTTCAGCAGCGCCCGCAGTTCCGGAAACTGTGGTGTTTCTGCGCCCTGGACCCAGTCGCCGCGCAGGTGCAGAACGCCGCGGTCTGCAGAATCGTCACGCCGCAGTTCCAGGCCGGCCGCTTGCTCCGTCATCCGCTTTCAGATCCAGGCAGGGAAAGCGCCAGTCTACCCGCGGTCCCCGTGTTTTGCTACCTGCCTACTGGAAGGGCAGGGGGTCACGATGGGGTGTTATCGCGTCCACGGCCCTCTGGTAGATGTCCTTCACCGGGGTCTGGTTGCCGGCCTCCTGGCGCCGGGAGATCATGGTCATCGGGAACAGGTAGTTGTCGGTTTGCCGATAGCGCAGGGCCCGGCTGCGCCCCAGCTTGTCCTCGTACACGACCCAGTGCATGTCCAGCTGCTCTGCCAGCAGGTCTCCCATTACCTTGCCCAGTGCCTGCAGCTCTGCGGTCTGGTCCGGCCGCACCAGACCCCGGTCGAGAATGCGCTGTATCAGGTCGATATCCCGGGCCCTGTCGCCAGTAAAGCCGTGGCCGAGATGCCGCCGGGCAAGATCATCGATAGTGTCGCGCTGGTGGCTCATATACTGGCGGTCCAGAGCGGACAGCTCACTGATCCACACCTGGTCCCGGGCTGACACCGGAACGGCGAGTACAAGCAACAGGGCCAGCAGGTAAAGACCCCCAGGGCCCCGCATCCGATGCATCTCTCTCATGATATACTCCGTTTCGTCTCTCGAGGCTTGAGACTGCCTCTCCGGGCAGCGGTTCATTTTACCGCATCCGGTTGTCATCCCGGGCCCGGCGTGGATAATTGCCCACTTCTTTCTCGGCACCTGCCGGCCAGGCGCCTGCGCCCGGCACAATTCTGGAGAGTTTCAATGATTACCGGCAGTATCGTCGCTCTCGTGACGCCCATGCACGCGGATGGCAGCCTCGACTGGGAGAGCCTGGCGCGGTTGCTCGACATGCACATTGCCGCGGGCACCAGCGCGATAGGGGCGGTGGGGACCACCGGCGAAAGTGCCACGCTCAGCGTGCCCGAGCACCTGGAGGTGATCAAGTACTGCGTGAAGTATGTTGCCGGCAGGATCCCGGTGATTGCCGGGACCGGCGCAAACTCCACCCGTGAGGCCATTGAGCTGACCACCTCCGCCGCCCGCAACGGCGCGGACGCCTGCCTGCTGGTGACGCCCTATTACAATCGCCCGTCCCAGCGCGGTCTCTACGAGCATTTCAAGGCAGTGGCCGCAGCGGTATCCGTCCCCCAGATCCTTTACAACGTGCCCGGGCGCACGGCGGTCGACATGGACAACGATACGGTGGTGCGGCTGGCCGAGCTGGACAACATTGTGGGTATCAAGGATGCCACGGGTGACCTTTCCCGCGTGCCCGACTTCAAGGCCCGTTGTCCTGACGATTTTGCGATCTACTCTGGCGACGACCCGACCGCGATGGAGCTGATGCTTGCCGGCGGGCACGGCAATATATCGGTGACCGCTAACATCGCCCCACGCCAGCTGGCGGAACTCTGTCGCCTGTCCCTGGCCGCTGATCGCCGCGAGGCGTCAGTGATCAACGAGCGACTCTCGGGACTGAACCGGGCCCTGTTTCTGGAGGCAAATCCCATTCCGGTCAAGTGGGCCATGCAGCAGCGCGGCTTGATTGAGGCGGGCATTCGTTTACCCTTGACCCCACTGGACGAGCGCTTCCATGCTCAGGTCCTGGCAGCTTTGGAGGCAGCAGGAATTTAATGACAGATCAAACCGGGGTTATCGCGCGCGCACTACTGGCCACCACGCTGGTGCTGAGCGTTGGCGCCTGCAGTTACCTGTTCGGGGATGAGGGCATGTTCCCCGACACTTCCGAAGACTACAAGCAGGCACGTGAGCTGCCGCCCATCAACCTGCCGGAAGGCAAGGACGACTCCGCACTGCAGGAGATCTACCCGATCCCGCCGGTGCGTGACAGTCTGG
This sequence comes from Haliea sp., assembly GCA_041583655.1. GTDB lineage: Bacteria > Pseudomonadota > Gammaproteobacteria > Pseudomonadales > Halieaceae > Haliea. Next base: position 14,637 of record JBFHFJ010000016.1, read on the forward strand.
TTATGGCGGGCAAGTTCGAGGTACCAAGGCCAACGCCGCTGGTGGCTGGTGCAGGGGAAGACGTGGTGCGCATCCAGTCACTGGGGGATGAGAGCTGGGCGCTGATTGCCATCGCCCCGGGGCAGCTGTGGCCGCAGGTGCGCAGTTTCCTCGCTGCCGCCGGCATCCCGGTATCCCGGGTGGATGCCCAGGCCGGGCTTATCGACAGTGACTGGCTGGAGCTGGAGGGGCAGACAATGGATGCCCGTTTCCGTTTCCGGATCGAGCAGGGTGTCCAGCGTGGCAGCAGCGAGCTGCATGTCCTGCAGATGAACCGCGCCGGCGACGGTGTTACCTGGCCGGCACAGTCGGACAACCTTGAGCAGGAAGGCGAGATGCTGAGGGCCGTGGCCCAGTTCATTGCCAACAGTGCAGACTCGGCGCCGGTTTCCATGATCGCCGACCGGGCGATGAGTGCAGAGGGCAAGATCTCCCTGGAGGAGGCCGATGCCGGCTATACCTATATCCAGGTCGGGCTGCCTTTTACCCGTGCCTGGGCATCGCTGGCCAAGGCGCTGGAGGACTCACGCTTTGAGATTACCGATCGCGATCGCAGCGAGGGGACGTACTTCGTCCGCTATCTGGGAGAGCCGGCAGAGGAGAAGCGAGGCTGGTTCTCGCGGCTGTTCTCCGGCAGCGACGATGATCCCCTGGCCAACCGCGAGTTCCTGGTCACCGTTGCCGCCCAGGGCGAGCGCTCGGTGACCGTGCGCCTGGCGCCGCTGGCCGGCTCCGGCGGGCCCTTGGAGAAGCGCGACGAACAGGAGCTGCTGGCGCTCGTCAAAGGCAATATCAACTGAGGGCGGCCTCCGTGTTGCGGTTTGCCTCCCTCGGCAGCGGCAGCAAGGGTAATGCCACGGTAGTGGCTGCCGGCGATACCATCGTGCTGATTGATTGCGGGTTCTCCCTGCGGGAGACCCGGCGCCGGCTGGCTCTGCTGGGGTTGGAGGCGGAGCAGTTGACCGCGATTCTGGTGACCCACGAGCACAGTGACCACAGCGCCGGGGTCAGCCGTCTGGCCCGCCAGTGCAATATCCCCGTCTACCTTACCCAGGGCACCTGGAACAGTGGCCGGCTCGAGGGTTGCCCCGAGGTGGTCTGTTTTAACAGTGAACATCGTTTCCGGATCGGTAGCCTTGACGTCGAGGCGGTGGCGGTACCGCACGACGCCCGAGAGCCCTGCCAGTTCCGCCTGCACCACGCCGGCCGCAGCGTGGGGGTGCTGACCGACCTGGGCAGCGTGACCAGTCACGTAGTCGAGCGCTTCCGGGGCTGCGACGCCCTGGTGCTGGAGTTCAACCACGATCTTGAGATGCTCCATAACGGGGGGTATCCGCCGGCATTGAAGCGGCGTGTGGCGGGGGACTGGGGGCACCTCAACAACGAGCAGGCTGCGGACCTGCTGCAACAGCTGGGTACAGCCAACCTGCAGTACCTCGTAGTGGCCCACATCAGCGAAAATAATAACTGTCTGCAGCGGGCCGCGGCCGCGCTGGCGACGGTATACGGCCCCCTGGATGAGAGGGTGGTGTTCGCAGCCCAGGACCGCGGATTTGACTGGCTGGGGCTACCGGCAGTGGCGGGGCAGGGTCAGGCGCTGCAGTGATTGCAACTGTTCCTGGCCTGGGCAGCGCAGTCCGGCGTTGCCGGCCAGGCCAAGTATCGCCAGCTCTGGCAGGCGATACAGGGCGCTGGCGTCCTCGATTCGGTTGTCGTCGAGGATCAGTGTGCGCAGCTCGAGGAGGACGCGCAACTCCCCGATATCAGTAATCGCATTGCCTGCCAGGTCGATCTGGCTCAGGCTGGAGAACCGTCCCAACCCCTCGAGGCTCCGGATGTTGGCGCCGCTGCACTGCAGCTCCTGCAGTTGGCCGATGCTGCTGATCTTGTTGTCGTTAATGGTGCGCTTGACGCAGTCGCGCAGGGCCGGGTCGGGAATGCGGAAGTCGGTCAGCAGCGGGCGCGGGCTGTAGACCACCTTCTCGTTCACGCTGACGTCGTATTGCTGACAAGCGCCCAGGGCGACCGCGGCCGCAAGGCCGAAAAGTAGACGATAGAACATGGTTTTGGTCCCCCCTTTGGGCCCCGGCAGTGTTGCTCGGCGGCGTTGCATGACTTCCGCCATTGCCGCGCCCTATAATGCTACTGGGTAAGGCGGATAAAAACGAGTGTGCAATGGCAGGTTCCGCGGAAACACCGGATTCGGGTGCAGATGCCGACACAGGCGCCGTGAATACCATCAGCATTGTCCAGCGCGGCAATCTGAAGGCCCTGGAGGCATCGCTGCGCAAGCAGTGGCGACTGGGGCAGAATATCGTACTGTGCTGGAGCGCTGACGAACGCGGTCTGCTGGTCATCTTTGTCCCCCATTATTTTCTCGGCAATTACTGCGCCCGGTTGGGGAGCGGCGGTACCGACAATGAGGCCTTCGTCCGGGAACTGATTTCCGGTAATCGCCGCAAGCAACGCGACGAGTTCTTTGCGATTGCCGATCGCCTGGATGTGGCGCCGGGTTTTATCAAGCTCAGTGCTCCCCTGGCGGAAGAAGCGCCGGTCATGAACGCCGTGGAGCAGCTGATCAAGCGCTACGGCCTCAGCTATGTCAGTGACCGGGCCGCATTGCTGTTCGACATCGCGGAGTTTTCCCTGTTCACGCCTTTCGAGCAGGCGAGTCAGCTGAACAGCCTGTCCTACTCGTTCAATTCGGCCTACAACAAGCTGTTGGCCAGGGGGATCGAAGTACAGTTCTCGCGCACCACGACCGGCGATGGTTACTACGTCTGGAACCGGGAGCTGGGTCCCGCGGCAAACCGGGACCTGTTTGTGTTCATGCTGCTGGTCGTAGCGGACAACGCGGCAGCCAGGGCCGCATCCCGCGGCAACACGGTGCCCACGATTCGTACCGCTTTCCATGTCGGCAGCCACTATGAGCTGTATCAGGCGGAGGGGGTGAACCCGACGATCCACAGCTATATCGTCGGGGATGTGACCATTGAGCTGGCTCGCATGGTGGGGGAGGCGTTGCCGGACCAGATTCTCGTTGGTCACTATGAATCGTGCCTGCCGCCGGATGCCGATCATGTTGCGCAAATGCCGGGCAAAGTGTTTTCTCCTGTGTTCATCCAGCATTGCAACCGGGCTCTGGCCGCAATCCGGGGGGTGCAGTTTGCGGGCAAGGTGGTTACCGATATGAGCTGCCACCTGACGGGCTCGTCTGACCCCGGGGAGCGGCGCGCGGCGCGGCGCTTCCTGATTGTCGACAAGCACGGCCTTGCCCACCACGCCTACAATCTGGAAGTGGCACTGCAGCTGGAGGAGGCAACCCTTGCCCTCGGCCTGGACGAGAGCGCGCTGCCGGTTCCCCCGCGGCGTGAATCGGCCCTTGCCGGCAGTCACGGGAAGGCGGAAGATACCAGCGGAAGCGAAAGTCCTGATTCTGGAGGTATGGACCTGGGGCAGCAGGGCGAAGAACTTGTCACCCTGTTGAACCGCAGGCGTCGGGATTCATCCATTACCGAGGAGTAGATCCTTGCAGCGAACGACTGCCATTGCCCGGATGGATGTTGCCGGCGTCGTGGACCTGGGAAATCCCGCCGCCGTCACAGCGGAGCTGCGTGCGATACTTGCCGGGCGCTGGCCCGATACTGACTGGGACCCGCTGGACACGCTCTGCGATCTCTTTCGGGAGCTCTATGAGGGGCGGCATCCCGAGTACCTGGGCTGCGAGGTCGGTTACCACAACGCAGAGCACGTACTTGATGTCACCCTGGCCATGGCCCGCCTGCTGGCTGGCAGGGAAATACGCTGGGGGAAGGCCTGGAGCCTGGGGCCGGAGCTGGCCCTGGCGGGGATCGCCTGTGCGCTGCTGCACGACTCGGGGTACCTGCGGCGGCGGGCAGATCACCGCCACAGTACAGGAGGCGCCTATACCCGGACCCATGTGCAGCGCGGGGCGGCCCTGATTGCCACGCAGCTTCCGGCGGTGGGCCTGGAACAGCTGGCCCCGCTCTGCGCCCGCCTGATTCACTTCACCAACTGTACCCGCAGGCCTGATACCGTTCGTGTCACCAGTTTTGCCGAACGGCAGCTGGGCGGCCTGCTGGGCACTGCCGACCTGTTGGCCCAGCTCTCAGCTCCCGATTACCTGGAGAAATGCCGGCAGGAGCTGTATGACGAGTTCAAGGCCAGTGGCTTTGCAGGCAAGGACGGGTGCGCGTACACCCAGGGCAAGGCCTACCTCTCCAGGGACGATCTCATGCGCCGCACCCCGAATTTCATCCACCGTGTCGCCGGGCCGCGCATGGAGGGGGATTTTGCCGGCGCCTATCATTATGCCGCTGTCTGGTTTGGCGGGCCTAACCCCTACCTGGACGGAATTGTCGCCAACTGCAAGCGCCTGGATGACCTGCTGATAGAAGTGCGGAGTGGCTGAGGCGGCTTCCGGTCCCGGCGTGATCGGCGTGCAAGCCACCGCAGTCACTGCCGCTGCCGCCGCTGGTGAACTGGCAGCGGCCCTCGGTTTGCCGCTGCTGGATACAGGCGTAACACTGGCGCCAGAGCAGGGTCAATTCGCCGCCTTGCTGCTCGTTTCCCCTGACGCGCTGGCCCTCAGCGTGCCGGATCGCCCTGCGCAGAAGCCCATTGAGGTGGACTTTGGTGCCGCCGGCATGCGTCACCGGCGCCGCGGTGGCCAGAACGAGCTGTTGGGCCGCGCGGTCGGGATTGGCAAGAAAAACCCGCTGCGGGTACTCGATGCCACTGCCGGCCTCGGTCGCGACAGTTTTGTGCTTGCGGACCTCGGTTGCGCAGTTACCCTGGCCGAACGTGAACCGGTAGTCGCGGCGTTGCTGCGATCAGGGCTGGCACGGGCCGCACACTCCGCCGATGCCTGGCTGCGCCAGGTTGTCGGGCGGATGGAGCTTGTCGAGGGCGATGTGCGCGCCCTGGATGCAGGGACGCTGCAGCAGCAGGACGTGATTTACCTGGACCCGATGTTCCCGCCCCGGGATAAGTCCGCGGCGGTGAAGAAAGAGATGGCGCTGTTTCAGGCCCTGTTCAGTCAGCCTGCAGCAAATGGGGATGCCGATGCCCTGCTGGCCTGGGCCCTGTGCGCCCCGGTCAGGCGTGTGGTGGTCAAGCGTCCTCTGAAAGCCGCTCCCCTCGCCGGTCGCCCACCGTCGCACGCCATTCGCGGCAAGGCCGTGCGCTACGATGTCTACGTGGTGTCGTCTCCAGCGCCACCGTGAATTGCGCCCGGCTCAGTGGCGCGAGGCCAGTCTGAACAGGCGCCGGGTGAGGAGAGACTGGAACAGGGGGTCCAGCCAGCGGTACAGCCGCCCGGAAAGATAGACGGGCTTCCCTCGCTCCACCGCCCGCAGCCCCTCCCGGACCACCACCTCGGCGTCATACCAGAGAAAGCCCGGCATCGCGTCCTTCATGTCCTGCAGGCCCGCGCTGCTGTGAAAATCGGTGTGGGTGTAGCCAGGACAGAGAGCGCACACATTTACGCCGCTGCCGTGCAGTGTTACCGCCAGGTCTTCAGACAGGGCGATCAGATAGGCCTTGCTGGGCCCGTAGTTGCAGCCGCCGACGCGGGGAATGCGGCCGGCCACGGAGGCGACATTGATCACCCGGCCGAACCCCCGCTCTTGCATTCCGGGGATGAAGAGGTGACAGAGTTCCGCTACGGCCAGCATCATCAGCTGGAAGAACACCCGGTGCTCGTCCCAGTCCCTGTCGGTGATTAGATCAGGCCCGGCCACCCCGGCATTGTTGACCAGGAAGTCGACCTCGGTATTGCTGTCCCTGAGAGAGTCGAACAGTGCCCGGGGCGCCGCGGGTTCACTCAGGTCGGCGGCTTCGACCAGTACCTCCACGTCAAATTGCTTGCGCAAATCTGCGGCAAGTGCCTCCAGCTTGTCGCGGCGTCGGGCTACCAGGACGAGGTTGTAGCCTGCCCCCGCCAGTTGGCGCGCGAATTCTGCGCCGAGCCCGGCAGAGGCGCCGGTAACCAGTGCGGTGTGCTTGCGCGTCATGCCGTTTCTCCTCAAGATGTTGCCGTTCGATGGTCATGGTACGCCACAGATACCGGGCTGTCTGCGCCCTCCCCGAAACCCGCGTAAGGAAAACAAGGTCATGAGCGAGAACTGTCAAACCGCCCGGGTAACCGGCGCCTCCGCCGGGTGGGGGGAGGAGTACTGCCGCCAGCTGGCGGAGCGCTGCGACACCATCATTGCGGTGGCGCGCCGCGGGGACCGGCTACAGGCGCTGCGTGCGGAGCTGGCCGGAAGCACCCGGCTGGTGCCGGTGGTGGCGGACCTGGCCACGGTGGAGGGCGTGACCCGCACCGTGGAAGCCCTGCGCCAGCAGGGGCCGCCGGACATCCTGGTCAACAATGCCGGTTTTTCCACCTTCGGTGATTTTGGCCACAGCGTACTGGAGGATGAATTCCAGATGGTGCGCCTGCAGATTGACGCGACACTGGAGCTGGTGCGCGCCGCTGTGCCCTTCATGCGTGAGCGCGGCGGCGGCGAGATTATCAATGTCGCCTCGATCGGGGCGTTTCTGAATATGAAGCAGACCGCGGTCTACGGTGGATGCAAGGCATTTCTGGTGTCTTTTTCGCGGGCGCTGCAGGCGGAGGTGGCAAACGATAATATCCGGGTGCAGTGCCTGTGTCCGGGACTGACCCGCACGGAAATCCACGATACCGCCTATTTCGAGGGGTTTGACAAGTCCCGCATGCCCCCCGGGCTGTGGATGGACTCGGCGCCGGTAGTGGCCGCCAGCCTGGAAGCGCTGGGGCGGGAGGGTGTGGTGGTGATCCCGGGCGAGGTCAATGGCCAGCTGGCCCGGGAGGGTCTCCAGCAGCTCCTGGGGTCACTACAGTAGCAGGCGCTGCAGTATGCCGCGGTAGAGGTCCGCGAGGCGTGGCAGGTCGGCCGCGCGCACGCATACATTGCGCTTGTGAATGGTGGCGTTGACCGGCCCCAGCTCCAGCACCTGGGCCCCGGTGGGGGCGATAAAGCGGCCGTCCGAGGTGCCTCCGGCGGTGGACAGTTCGGTCGTGAGCCCGGTGCTTTCCCGGATACTCTCCACTGCCGCGCTGACCAGGTCGCCGCTCGCGGTCAGGAAGGGTTCCCCGCTGAGCTGCCAGTCAATCGCGTAATCCAGCTTGTGGGCATTGAGTATCGCCTCGGTGCGACGGCGCAGTTCCGCCGCGGACACCTCGGTGGAAAAGCGGAAATTGAACAGCGCTGTCAATTCACCGGGGATGACATTGGTGGCACCGGTGCCGCTGTTGATATTGGAAATCTGCAGCGAGGTGGCGGGAAAGAATGCGTTGCCCCGGTCCCGGACCTGGCAGGTCAGCGCGTGCAGCGCTGGCAGCGCGCGGTGAATGGGATTGTCGGCCAGCTGCGGGTAGGCGATGTGACCCTGTACGCCGCGCACAGTCAACACTGCCCCCAGTGAGCCGCGGCGCCCGTTCTTGACGACATCGCCGAGTTGCTCACTGCTGGAGGGTTCCCCAACCAGGCACCAGTCTATGTGCTCACCACGCTGCTGCAGGTACTCCACGACCTTGACGGTGCCGTCGTGGGCGGGCCCCTCCTCGTCGGCAGTGATCAGGAAGCCGATGCGACCGGAATGATCCGGATGCGCGGCCACGAAATCCTCGCAGGCAATGATCATGGCGGCGAGACTGCCCTTCATGTCGGCCGCACCGCGGCCATAGAGCAACCCGTCGCGCACTTCCGGGTTGAAGGGCGGCGAGTCCCAGGCCGCTTCAGGACCGGTAGGCACCACGTCGGTATGGCCGGCGAAAACCAGCAGGGGGCCGCTGTTGCCGCGCACAGCCCAGAAGTTTTTCACCTCGCCGAACTGGAGCGGTGTGCAGGTAAAGCCGATCGCAGCCAGCCGCGCCATCATCAGCTCCTGGCAACCCGCGTCCTCCGGCGTCACTGAGGGGCGCCGGATCAGGTCACAGGTCAGCTCCAGTGTGCGTTCCACGTGCGTACTCCCGTTCAGTTGTGGGCGTGCAATTCGGCGTTCAATTCACTGGCGGAACGGTTGGTCAGGCACTCCACCGCGCCGTTGGTGGAGTTGCGGCGGAACAGCAGTCCCGACTTGCCGGCCAGGTCCCGCGCTTTCACGGTCTCCACGGGCTTGCCCGCGCTGTCCAGCAGCACGACCTTGGTCCCTGCCGTAACGAACAGCCCTGCCTCCACCGTACAGCGATCGCCCAGGGGTATGCCGATACCGGCGTTGGCCCCGATCAAACACTCTTTACCCACTGAAATAATGATGTTGCCGCCGCCGGACAGCGTGCCCATGGTCGAGCAGCCCCCACCCAGGTCCGAGCCACTGCCAACCATCACGCCTGCGGAGATACGCCCCTCTATCATTCCCGGGCCGTCGGTGCCGGCGTTAAAGTTGACGAAGCCCTCGTGCATGATGGTCGTGCCGGGGCCGAGATGGGCGCCGAGCCTCACGCGTGCGGTGTGTGCGATACGCACGCCGCTGGGAACCACGTAATTGGTCATCTTGGGAAACTTGTCGACACAGCTGACTTCCAGGGTCTCACCGCGTAGGCGGGCTGCGAGCTGGCGAGCGGGCAGTTCCGCGATATCGATTGCCCCCTCGCTGGTCCAGGCCACATTGGGCAGGATGCCGAACATTCCCTGCAGATTGGTGCCGTGGGGTTTGACCAGGCGATGGGACAGCAGGTGCAGTTTCAGGTAAGCCTCGGGCACCGTGCTTGGCGCGACATCCTCCCGCAGCAGGACGGCCACGACGGGGGACTCGCTGCTGGCCAGGTGCGCGGCGAGCTGGGCCTGGCGGGTTTCCCCTGCCGCTGCCAGCTTTGCCTCCAGGCTGGTCAGCTGCTGGGGGCCCAGGGGCGTGAGGTTGTCACTCGTGCCCAGCGCTTCAACCAGCGAAGCGGGCGGGTTCAACACCGGCTCGGCGTAGAAAACTTCCAGCCACTCACCCTTGCTGTTGTGGGTGCCCAGGCCCAGGCCAAAGGCAAATGCTGTATCAGTCATATCGGTAGATTCCTGGCTTTCCCGCAATCGCGGGGATGGTTCAAAGTGTGTGACGCTGGAACAGGGCGCCCCAGGTCTTGGCCGAGAAGCCGCAGTGGCGTTCGTGGCCGATGTCCAGCAGCGGGCGCTTGATCAGGGTCGGGTGCTCCAGTATTGCGGCGAGGGCCGCGGTGTTGTCCATGGCTTCCCGGGTCGCTGCCGGCAGTGCTTTCCAGCTGGTGCTGCGCTTGTTGACCAGGGTTTCCCAGCCCAGTTCGGCGAGCCAGTCCCTGGCCTGCTGCGGGGTGATGCCGTCTTCCCGCAGGTCGTGGAAATGGTACTCAAGTCCCTGCTGTTCCAGCCAGCGGCGCGCCTTTTTCACCGTGTCGCAGTTCTTGATGCCGTAGAGGATGATCATACTGGCCTCGTCTGTGGCTGGTTCGGGGGCGGCAAGGATAGCAAAAAATGCCGGGCGGGGCAGTTCTTGTGCCCCCGGCGGCTGTCCCGGCGGCCGCCGGGACGCCACGCACCCTGTGGCCTGAAATGCCCGCCTGCGGTACACTGCGCGCCTTTTCCGCAGGACACCAGGCCCATGCTCGAAATCAACCCGTTGTTACAGACCCTCAAGGACATCGAAGCGCGCACCAGCGTGCTCAGGGGGTATCTTTGACTTCGCCAACCGCAAGGACAGGCTGGCGGAAGTAGAGCTGGAGCTGGCTGAGCCCAGCGTCTGGGACAACCCCGAGCGTGCCCAG
>JBFHFJ010000017.1:0-23015 GCA_041583655.1 Haliea sp.
AATGCTAATGAGAACCATTGTCAACAATTCCCGGGCGAATGCCCAGGTCGAGGTTGTCACCGTGCGCAGTTGTCGCAGCCGCTACGCCACCAGCTCCCCCGGTGTTTTGGCGCAGAGTAGCACACGTCCGGCGGCCTTCAGGTATAATCGCGGTTTGTCTCGGGGCCGGAAAGCAGGAATGAGTGTTGAGCAGTACATGCAGGATCTGGGTCGCGCGGCTCGCGCCGCCTCCCGGCGGGTCGCGGCGTCTTCCACCGCCCAGCGCAATGCCGCCCTGCTGGCTACCTGTGCGGCGTTGGATGAGTCCCGTGCCGAGCTGGCGGCCGCCAATGCGGAAGACCTCGCCCGCGGTCGCGAACGGGGTCTCGATGCCGCACTGCTGGACAGGCTGGAACTGACCCCGGCGGCCATCGACGCGATGCTCGCCGGCTTGCGCCAGGTAGCGGCCCTGGCGGACCCGGTGGGCAGCATCAGTGATGTCAACACCATGCCCAGCGGCATCCAGGTCGGCAGGATGCGGGTCCCGCTCGGGGTCATCGGTATCATCTATGAATCCCGCCCCAACGTGACCGTAGAGGCGGCCAGCCTGTGCCTGAAGTCGGGCAACGCCACGATCCTCCGCGGCGGCTCCGAGGCCCTGGCCTCCAACACTGCCATAGCCGCCTGCATTACCCGGGGGCTCGAGTCCGCGGGCCTGCCCGCTGCGGCGGTGCAGGTGGTTGCCACCGCCGATCGCGCGGCGGTCGGGGCCCTGATCACCATGCCCGACTATGTCGACGTCATCGTTCCCCGGGGCGGCAAGGGCCTGATCGAGCGCATCAGCCGCGACGCCCGGGTGCCGGTGATCAAGCACCTGGATGGTGTCTGCCATGTCTATATCGATGCCGGTGCCGACCACGCCATGGCGCTGGAGATCGCGGTCAACGCCAAGACCCAGCGCTACGGGACCTGCAACACCATGGAAACCCTGCTGGTCGCGGCTGCCGAGGCTGGCGGCATGCTGCCACAGCTGGCGGCGGCATTCGCGGCCAAAGGGGTCGAGCTGCGCGGCTGTGAGCGCAGCCGGGAAATACTGCCCGCCATCACCGCGGCCACGGAACAGGACTGGCACGAGGAATACCTGGCGCCGGTGCTGGCCCTGCGGGTCGTGGACGACCTCGACGCGGCCATCGCCCACATCAACCACTACGGCTCGCAGCACACGGACAGTATTGTGACCCGCGACCACGGCAACGCCATGCGCTTCCTGCGGGAAGTGGACTCCAGCTCGGTGATGGTCAACGCGTCGACACGGTTCGCCGATGGTTTCGAATACGGTCTTGGTGCGGAAATCGGGATCTCCACTGACAAGCTCCACGCCCGCGGCCCGGTGGGGCTCGAGGGCCTGACTTCCCGCAAGTATGTTGTCTTTGGCGAGGGGCAGGTTCGCCGTTGAGCGCCAGTGCGGCAACAGCCAGCCCCGTGGCCGTCCTCGGCGGCACCTTCAACCCCATCCACAACGGCCACCTGCGCTCGGCGCTGGAACTGGTTGAACTGCTGGGGCTCGAACGCCTCCACCTGATGCCCTGTGCCCACCCCCCGCACAGGCCGCCGCCGGACTGCCCCGCGGAGTGCAGGGCGGACATGGTCGAGCTGGCGGTGGCAGGGGAGCCGCGCCTGGTGTGTGATCGCCGGGAGCTGGACCGCAGCGGTCCTTCCTGGACCGTGGACAGCCTCGCGGCCCTGCGTGATGAGTACGGGCCTGCGCGCAGCCTCGGCCTGGTAATGGGCTGCGACGCCCTGCTGGGGCTGGCGGGCTGGCACCGCTGGCAGGCATTGCTTGACTACGCCCACGTTATCGTGATCGCCCGCCCGGGCTGGCAGCTGCCCGGGGATGGCCCGGTGGCGGACTGGCTGGCGGCGCACCGCATGGACTCTGCCGACGCCCTGCGCGCGCGTCCCGCCGGTGGAGTGCTGATGCTCGAACTGCGCCCGCTGGACATTTCCTCCACGGATATCCGGGCCCTCTGCCGCGCGGGGCGGTCCGCGCGCTACCTGCTGCCAGAACCTGTGCTGGACTATATTGAAAGCCGTCAGCTGTATCGCAGTACAGCTGACAACAACTGATTCACTGGAGAGAACCCGACCGGATGCAAGCCGAAGCCCTGAAAGAACTTGTTGTTACCGCCCTTGAAGACATCAAGGGGGTCAACATTGTAACCCTTGATGTCCGCCAGCTGACTGATGTCATGGACTACCTGGTCATCGCCAGCGGTACCTCCAACCGCCACGTGAAGTCGCTGGCTGACCATGTGGCCATGGAGGCAAAGAAGGAAGGCGTTCGCCCCCTGGGCGTCGAGGGTGAGAACCCCGGCGAATGGGTACTGGTGGACTTCGGCGATGTCGTCGTGCATGTCATGCTGCCCGCGACCCGCGACTTCTACGACCTCGAGCGGCTCTGGGTCGATACCCGCCAGGAGCCCTGATGCGGCTGACGGTCATCACCGTCGGCGGCAAGATGCCCGCCTGGGTAGGCGAGGGTGTGGCTGAGTACAGCAAGCGCCTGCCCCGGGAAATTCGCCTGCAGTGGCGCGAACTGCCACTGGCCCGCCGGGGCCGTGACAGCAAGCCGGAACAGCTGCGTGAACGGGAGGGCGAGCAGATCATCAAGGCGGTTCCCGCCGGTGACCAGGTCGTCGCCCTGGACGTTCGCGGCGACAGCTGGAGTACGGAGCAGCTCGCGGACCGGCTGGCCGACTGGCAGATGAGCGGCACCAATGTCAGCCTGCTCATTGGTGGCCCCGACGGTCTTTCCCCGGCTTGCCTGGCCTTGGCCCGGCAGCGCTGGTCCCTGAGTGCGCTGACCCTGCCGCACCCCCTGGTGCGGGTGTTGCTCGCGGAGCAGCTGTATCGCGCTTGGACAATCACTGCCGGGCACCCGTATCATCGCGCCTGACGCGCGTCCCAGACCAGCAATCGCGCAGGCGACGGTACGAGAATGCCACAGCACATCCCACTCAAGGACCCCAGCGGCGATATCCGGATATTCGGTGCGCGTACGTTGTTCTCTGTGTTCGTGGTGCTGGCGCTGCTGGCATCCCTGCTGGCGCGCTATTACGACCTGCAGATCAACGACTACGAGATCTATCGCACTCAATCCGAGCGCAACCGGGTTCAGCTGCAGCCGCTGCCGCCAAAGCGCGGCCTGATTTACGACCGCAATGGCGTGTTGCTGGCTGACAACCGGCCCAGCCACATACTGTCTATTGTCCGCGAGCGTGTCGATGACCTCGAGGCCACATTGGCCGAGCTCCAATCGCTGGTGCCCATTTCCGATGCCGACCTGGAAAACTTCCGCTTGAAGTTGCAGCGACGCCGGCCTTACGAAGCCGTGCCGCTGCGGTTCCGCTTGACCGAGGAGGAAAGGGCGCTGCTGGCGGTGAACCGGCACCGCATGCCCGGTGTCACAGTGGATGCGCAGCTGGTGCGGCATTATCCCCATGGCGAATTGTTCTCCCACGCCGTGGGGTATGTCGGGCGCATCAATGAACAGGAGGCGCAGGAGCTGGACGAGCGCAATTACCGCGGCACGTTTCATGTGGGCAAGGTCGGGGTGGAGAAATTCTACGAGGACCTGCTGCATGGCGAAGTGGGTTACCAGAACGTGGAAACCAATGCCCACGGGCGGGTACTGCGGGTACTCGAGCGGTTTGACCCGGTTCCGGGGGGCGACATTACCCTGCACCTCGACTTCGACCTGCAGCAGACCGCCTTCGAGGCCCTGGGCGACCAGCGCGGGTCGGTGGTCGCCATCGACCCTCTCACCGGCGGCGTGCTGGCGATGGTGTCCACTCCAGGCTTTGATACCAACCTGTTCGTCAACGGTATCAGCGGGGCTGACTACAGCGCCCTGCGCGACTCTCTGGACGTGCCCCTGTTCAACCGGGCCGTGCAGGGCCAGTATCCCCCCGGCTCCACTATCAAGCCGATGATGGCGATGGCCGGGCTGAAATCCGGCCTGGTTACTCCCGAGAGCACCGTGCCCGATCCTGGCTGGTACAGCCTCCCGGGCGACTCGCGCCGCTACCGGGACTGGATCCTTAAAATCCGCGGCAGCGGGCACGCCGCGCGTGTCGATATGCACATGGCGGTTGCAGAGTCCTGCGATGTCTACTTCTACGACCTTGCCAGGCGCCTGACGATCGACCGCATGCACGAGTACCTGTCGGCCTACGGGTTGGGCAGCCGCACCGGGGTTGATACCACCAACGAGCGCGCGGGTGTACTGCCTTCGACCCGCTGGAAGCGGGAAGCCATGAACCAGCCCTGGTACCCGGGTGAGACCCTGAGCGCGGGCATTGGCCAGGGCTACATGCTGGCGACACCGGTACAGCTGGCGGTAGCCACCTCCGTGCTCGCAACCCGGGGTGAGCACCGGGCGCCACGCCTGGTCCGCTCCATCGGGGGGGAGCCGCTGGAGGCGCCGCTGCTGGGTACCCTTGAAGCCACGCCCGAGCAGTGGGAGGTCGTGCACGATTCCATGCGCGCGGTGGTGCACAGTGCCCGCGGAACTGCGCGCAAGATCGGCGAGGGCATACGCTACGAAATGGCGAGCAAGACCGGCACCGCACAGGTGATCGGGATTGCCCAGGGCGCGGTGTATGTCGAGGCGGAAGTTGCCGAGCGCCATCGCAACCACGGCCTGTTTATCGCCTTTGCCCCCTACGAGGCCCCGACCATCGCGGTGGCGGTCATCGTGGAGAATGGTGGCGGTGCCTCGGCGGCATCCCCCATCGCCCGTGCCGTACTGGACGCTTGGTTGGTAGGGACTGAAGAAGAGGTTGATGATGAGTGACTATGTCCGCCGGCTGCAGCTCCCCGGGGACGATGCGGACCTGTCCCGCCGTGTACCGCTCGCCCTGCGCCTGCACCTGGATATTCCGCTGCTGCTGCTGTTGCTGACACTCACAGGGTTCGGCCTGGTGGTGCTCTACAGCGCATCGGGCAAGCAGCTGGGCGCCGTCATCCGCCAGGGGCAGTATTTTCTCCTGGCCTACGGCGTGATGTTTGTTGCGGCCCAGATCGACCTGCAGCGCTACCGGCGCTGGGCCCCCTGGTTTTACCTGCTGGGCCTGGCCCTGCTGGTCGCGGTCATGTTGTTCGGGGTGGGGGCCAAAGGTGCGCAGCGCTGGCTGGAAGTCGCGGGATTCCGGTTCCAGCCCTCGGAGATCCTGAAGCTGGTGATGCCGCTGACAATAGCCTGGTACCTATCGTCCAGATCCCTGCCCCCGCGGTTCAAGTATGTGCTGGCCTGCCTGTTGCTGGTGGTCCTGCCCTCGGCCCTGATTCTGCTGCAGCCGGACCTGGGGACAGCCCTGCTGATTGCCGCCAGCGGCCTGTTTGTACTGTTCATTGCCGGAATCGGCTGGCGCTATCTGGTGGGAGCCGCGGTGCTGGCGGTACTGTCTGCCTGGCCGGTATGGATGTACGTGCTCAAGGAGTACCAGAAGCAGCGCATCCTGACCCTGCTCAACCCGGAAAGCGACAAGCTCGGTGCGGGCTGGAATATTATCCAGTCCAAGACCGCCATCGGCTCCGGTGGCTGGGAGGGCAAGGGCTGGCTCAAGGGCACCCAGTCACAGCTGGATTTCCTGCCCGAAAGCCACACCGACTTCATTATCGCCGTGCTGGCGGAGGAGTTCGGCCTGCGCGGGGTGCTGGTGTTGCTGGCGCTCTATCTGCTGATCATCCTGCGCGGTTTCTGGATCGGCGTGAGCGCGAGCGGCAACTTCGGGCGCATGGTTGCGGCCAGCCTGACGCTGACGTTTTTCGTCTATATCTTTGTTAACATGGGCATGGTCGCGGGCCTGCTGCCTGTAGTGGGGGTGCCGCTGCCCCTGGTGAGTGCGGGTGGCACATCGATTGTTACCTTGATGGCGGGTTTTGGCGTGCTGATGGCCGTGTCGACGGCGGACGGCGGTGGCCGCCGGTGAGAAGTGAGCGCAGTGGTTTCCATGAGAATCAGGGCATGATGACAACAATATTCAAGCGGAGTCTGGGGGCACTTTGCCTGTGGGCGGTCGCGTCCTCGGCGGCGGCGAGTTATGGCGATCACGAGGGAGCCCGGGCCCTGGTCGATGAACTGGTGGCCGAGGAGCGCGGCCTGGACCGGGAGCGACTGCTGCAGGTGCTGGCCCAGGCCGAGCGCCAGGAGCGCATTCTGGAGGCCATGTCGCGGCCGGCGGAGAAGGTAAAGCCCTGGTACGAGTACCGGCAGATTTTTCTCACTGCGCAGCGCGAGGAGGAGGGGCTGGCGTTTTTCGCGGCTCACCGCGATACCTTCGCGCGAGCGGAGGCCGAGTTTGGCGTGCCCGCGGAAATCGTCCTTGCCATCATCGGCGTGGAAACATTTTACGGGCGCATCGCCGGCAGCTACCGGGTAATAGATGCACTGGCAACCCTGGCCTTCGACTACCCCCGCCGCGCGGCCTTCTTCAGCAAGGAACTCAAGAACTATCTGATCCTCACTGCGGAGCAGCAGCTGGACCCCCTCGCGATGATGGGGTCCTATGCCGGTGCCATGGGCTACGGCCAGTTCATGCCCAGCAGCTACCGCGCCTACGCGGTGGATTTTGACGGCGATGGCGTTATTGATATCTGGACCAACCCGGTGGACGCCATAGGCAGCGTGGCCAACTATCTGCGCCGCCACGGCTGGCGCAGTGGCGAGACCATTGTCGTTGCGGCCGAGGCCGGCCCCGATGTGCCCGAGCGCTGGTTCAACGCGGGCCTGGTCCCGGAGCGCACCGTGGCCGAGTTGACAGCGGCGGGCCTGCGCAGCGCGCAGCCACTGGACCCGCAGACCCTGGCGACGGCAATCCGCCTGGAACTGGAAGACGGTCATGAGCACTGGCTGGGGCTGCACAATTTCTATGTCATCACCCGCTATAACCACAGTGCCATGTATGCCATGAGCGTGCACCAGCTGGGTCAGCGCCTGGCAGCGGGGATGCAGCTGTGATGGTCCGCGGCCTGGTGTTGATGGTGGCGGTTTCCCTGTTGGCGGTGGGTTGTGCAACCAGGCCGCCGGTGCCCGTTGAACCCGGCGAGCCGCCGGTTGTGGAGCGGGATGTGAGCAAGGATGGCGCGCCCCTGCGGTCTATTCGGCCGGAAGACGTGAGGGACGCCGTGCCGCGGCCGGACCCGATCCTCGACCTCGGTAACCTGAGCCCCTACTCCGTCCTGGGCGAGACCTATCACGTCCTGCCCAGCCTGGCCAATTACCGTGAGCGCGGCATAGCCTCGTGGTATGGCACCAAGTTCGACGGCCAGAAAACGTCCAATGGTGAGATCTACGATCTTTACGCCGCGTCCGCCGCGCACAAGACCCTGCCGATACCCTGTTACGCCCGTGTTACCAACCTGGAGAATGGCCGCAGTATCGTGGTCCGGGTCAATGACCGGGGCCCCTTTCACAGTGACCGGCTGATTGACCTGTCCTATGGGGCCGCGGTCAAGCTCGGTTTCATGGAGGTGGGCACGGCGCCGGTGGAAGTCGAAGTCATCAACCTGGCCGGAATCGATGATCGCCGTGGTACCCTGCTGGGCAGCTACCGCTTTGTGCAGCTGGGAGCCTTTGGCTCAGAATCTTCCGCCCAGCGCCTGCGTGCGGAACTGGAGTCGCTGGTGACCTCGCCGGTCGCGGTAAGTCCGGTCGATACCGGCAGCGGGCTGTTGTACCGGGTGCGCATAGGGCCGATGGAAACCAACGAGGAGATCCTGCTGGTACAGCAGCGCCTCGAGGCCAGCGGCTATACCGGTACGCAGTTGCTGCCCTGAGGCGGCCCCGACCCCCCATTTTGTTCCAACACATTGAGTCCATCGCTGTTATGAAACGTCTGTTGATCTCTACCCTGTTCGTTCTCTCCGCCAGTGCCGCGCAGCCAGCCCTGTCCCAGGCCGCGATCATGCCCGCCCCGCCCCAGGTGGATGCCGAGGCCTACCTGCTGGTGGACGCCCACACTGGCGCGGTGCTGGTGGAGCACAACGCGGACCTGCCCCGGCCACCGGCCAGCCTGGTCAAGATGATGACTGCCTATGTGCTGGCCGGTGAAATTGAATCCGGCCGGGTGAGCCCGGACGACATGGTGACCGTGAGCCGCAATGCCTGGTCCCAGAACCCGGTGTTTGCAGGCTCTTCCCTGATGTGGATTGAGCCCGGCAAGGAAGTCTCCATCAGCGACCTGGAGCACGGCATCATCATCTCCTCGGGCAATGACGCCACCGTGGCGGTGGCCGAGCACCTGGCCGGCAGCGAGGCCGCTTTTGCCGAAATGATGAACAGCTATGCCCAGGCCCTGGGCATGAGCAATTCCCATTTCGTGAACTCCCACGGCCTGCCGGCCGACGGGCAGGTGGTAACCGCGCGCGACCTGGCGACCCTGGGCGCGGCGATGATCAATAACTTCCCCGAGCACTATGCGTTGTACAAGAAACGCGAGTTTACCTACAACAACATCCGCCAGTACAACCGGAATTCCCTGCTGGGCGAAGACTCCAGCGTTGACGGTATCAAGACCGGCTATACCAGCGAGTCCGGCTACGGGCTGGTAGCCTCCGCCGAGCGCGAGGGCATGCGGCTGATCTCGGTGGTCATGGGTACCCGCAGTCCCACCGTGCGCAAGAACGAGACCCGCGGCCTGTTGAACTACGGCTTCCGCTACTTCGAGACCGCAGACCTGCTTGAACCGGAACAGGTGCTCGCCGAGCCGCGCCTGTGGACGGGCATCCAGGACAGCGTTGCTGTCGGTGTTCTCACTCCCGCGAAAGTGACTCTGCCGCGAGGCCAGCGCGAGCAGCTACAGACCGATGTGGAGCTGCTGCCGACGCTGGTCGCGCCGATCAATCGCGGTGACGAGCTGGGTACCGTGCGCCTGTCCCTGGAAGGTGAAGCTGTGTTTGAAGCCCCGGTAGTGGCACTGGAGTCGGTGGAGCAGTCCGGTTTCTTTTCACGCATCTGGGACAGCATCAAGATGTGGATCAGCAAACTGTTCAGCGTCTGAGGCCGCCAACCCGTGAGCACTGAAGAGCCGCCCAAAATCGAGTTTCCCTGCGACTACCCGATCAAGGTCCTGGGGCGCAGCTGCGCCGAATTCGAATCCCTGATTGTGGAGGTGTTCGAGCGCCATGCGCCGGGTTTCGATCAGGAGAGCATTGCCGTCAAGGGAAGTAGCAAGGGCACTTTCACCTCCATGACCATCACCATCACCGCGACAGGGCCGGAGCAACTCAAGGCCCTGCATGAGGACCTGATGGCGACCGGCATCGTCAACATGGTGATCTGATCCAATGCAACTGCTTTGCCGCCGGCTCCCCGGCGCGGCCGACTATCGCGCGACCTTCGAGGCCATGAAGCAGTTTACCGATAGCCGCACCGATGCCACCGCGGACGAGCTCTGGCTGTTGCAGCATCCGCGGGTGTTTACCCAGGGCCAGGCCGGCAAGGCCGAGCATGTTCTGGCTCCCGGAGACATACCCGTGATCCAGGTTGACCGCGGTGGTCAGGTCACCTACCACGGGCCTGGCCAGTGGGTGCTTTACCTGCTGGTGGACCTGCGCCGACGCAATCTCGGCGTGCGTCAGCTGGTGACCCTGATCGAGGAGAGCATTGTCGAGCTGCTGGCGACCTACGGCATTGCCGCGGCGCCCCGGGCGGATGCGCCTGGTGTCTATGTCGACGGCGACAAGATCGCTTCACTGGGCCTGCGGGTACGCCGCGGCTGCAGTTACCACGGCCTCGCCCTGAATGTGGACCTGGATCTGGAGCCATTCCAGCGGATCAATCCCTGTGGTCACGAGGGGCTGCGGGTGACCTCCATGGCTGAACAGCTTCCCGGCAGTGCGCTGGCGATGGGGGAGGTGGGGGAGCGGTTGCTGGGGGTGGTGGCAGCCCGGCTCGAGGCCGGGACTACCAGCTGATTGCCAGCTGCTCCAGGCCCCGGAACATGAAGCCGGGGCGCCACCGGGGGTGCGCTGCGTCTGTGCGCATTTCGGGCAGGCGCTCGGCGAGAGCCCTGAACGCCACATCGCCCTCCAGCCGCGCCAACTCTGCTCCAACACAAAAGTGGATGCCACCGCCAAACGCGAGATGGTGTGCGCCTTCTCTCTCGATATCGAACACATCCGGCCGCGGGAATACCGCGGGGTCGCGGTTACCCGCCGCCAGCACTGCGAGTACCCGCTCGCCGGCCCTGACGGTCTGGCCCCCAACTTGCGTATCGTGGAATGCCGTACGGTAGGTGGCGATCAGGGAGCTCTCGTAGCGCAGGATCTCCTCCGTCGCCGCGGGCGCCAGATCCGGGCTGGCGACCAGTTTACGCCACTGGTCGGGGTGCCGTTGCAGGGTGAGTATGCCGTTGCCGATCATGTGCGCGGTGGTTTCAAACCCCGCTCCGAACAGCGCAATGGCAACAGTTACCATTTCCCGTTCAGTGAGCTGGCTGTCGCCTTCGCGCGCATTGAGCAGGGCGGTGGCGAGGTCGTCCCGGGGTTGTGCACGCCGGCGCTCGAAAATGGATTGGAAAAACGCCTCCAGGAAGTCTATCTGGCGGTTTGCCAGCGCCAGTTCGTGGTCTGTCAGCGCACGCATCTCCAGGACCAGGAACGAGTCAGCGATGGCCTGGTTGAGCTGGTCCAGCAGTGCGTCGTCGGCCTCGTTCTCGTCTATCCCCAGCATATGGCACATGACCAGGGTAGGCAGGCGGTAGGCGAAATCGTGGATAAGTTCCATCTTCCTCTGGTCTGCGAACCGGTCCAGCAGGCGGTGGGTGATGGCTTCGATCTCCGGGCGCATTTCCCTGACCCGCTTTACGGTCAGCGCGCTGGAGACGAGCCCCCGGATGCGGGTATGCCGCGGTGGATCCTGATAGACGAATACCTCCGACAGCCAGCGGTAGGCGGAGTGGGCGAAAACATCGAAGTCCGGACCATAGTAGAGCTGGATGTTTCGCGTAAAGTCGCCCTGGCCGAAATTCTTGCGGTCGATGATGACCGAGCGCACATCCTCGTGGCGGGTTGCAATCCAGAAGCCCGCCTCGCTCCAGGCCAGGGGAGTGCTGGCGCGCAAGCGCGAAAAAGCGCTGTGGGGATCGGCGATCAGTGCGGGATCGGTGGGATCAAAATGCACTGTCGGTCGCGTAATGCCGGGGTCAGAGTGCCTGTTCATGGTCTGGTTTCCTGTTTTTCGGGGGCCGGGGCGAAGGCCGCTGTCAGTCTGGGCTGTCGAAGCGGGGCCTGAACGCTTCACCGTGCTCCTCCACCCAGGCAAAGTGTTTACCACCGAAGTGAGCGGGCACCACCCGGGCCCCGGTCTTCGCGGCCCGCGCCAGGATCTGGCGGCGGCTGGACCTGGCGGCGGCCGGATCCTCGCAATACACGCTGTTCCACTCAGGCTGAAATATCTGGGCAGGATGGTGCAGGATATCGCCCACGAACATGGTCCTTTCCCCGCGGTTGTCCAGATTCAGGACCAGGTGGCCGGGCGTGTGGCCCGGGTGGAGGGTCAGGGAAATACCCGGTGCGACGACGTGGCCATCGTCGACCAGCTGCGCCTGGCCTGAATCAAGAATGGGCTGCACACTGTCTTCAAATACGTTGGCGTTCACCTGGGCGCCGACTGGCGATGGCCGCGGACCAATGGTGGAACCGGGGTCCCAGTAGTCGCGATCAATGCGCGGGAGCAGGTAGCGGGCGTTGGGAAACGTCGGAACCCACTGCCCGCCCAGAAGGCGGGTGTTCCAGCCGACATGGTCAATATGCAGGTGTGAGCAGACCACGATATCAATGTCTTCCGGCTCGAAGCCGTCTGCAGCCAGGTTGGCGAGGAATGGCGTGTCCAGCCCGCCAAATACCGGAATGCCCGGGCGGTCCTTGTGGTTGCCGGCCCCCGTGTCGTAGAGAATGGTCAGTTCCCCGGTCGTGATAACCCAGCTCTGCAGAAACGCATACAGACTGTTGCTCTCCGGCCGGTAGTAGGCATGCGGGATCTGGCCGGCGAAGTCGGCAAACTCGCGGGGGTCAAATCCGGCGAAGAGTTGTTCCGGGCTGGCGAACTCGCCCTGCCACTCCTCGATGTTGTAGACCTTGAAATGGCCATTGGTGAAGCTAAGCATGTTCTTCTCCCCCTCACGGTTCGTTGATGCCCGGCGGGCAGCGTCAGGATCGGGTGACACCCATCCGGCGCAGTATGGGTAACAGCTCCCTGCCGAAGCGCTGCAGGTCGCGTTCATAGTCTTGCAATGTGATCATTACTGCGTCGACACCGCCCTGGTGGATGGAGCGCAGCTGTTCCGCCACCATCTCCGCATCCCCCAGCAGTGGCAGGCCGCCACCGCTGGCGGCGATCATATTGCCGGTGAACTCATCGAAGGAGCCGCTACCCGCACTGATATCGTGGAGCCAGTTATTGGTGGCCTCCTCGTCCTTGTGCTCGATGATGCGCTGCAGTTCCTCCTGCGCCTCTGCCTC
The DNA here is from genome assembly GCA_041583655.1 of Haliea sp. Classification (GTDB taxonomy): domain Bacteria; phylum Pseudomonadota; class Gammaproteobacteria; order Pseudomonadales; family Halieaceae; genus Haliea. Next base: position 12,505 of record JBFHFJ010000017.1, read on the forward strand.
GCTTTCGCGCCAGAGCAGAAAGGGAAATATGGCGGTCCGCACGCGGCGCCCCTGCGCCTCGGCCTGGGCCTTGATACCGCCGACGAGTTCGGGCAGCGCTCCAATACTCGCCCCCGACATGAAGGACCAGTCACAGAGGCGGGCAGTCATCGCCTGGGCATCAGCCGAAACGCCTGCATTGGCGATCTCCGGCATGCTCGCCGGGCGCGGCAGTGATACACCGTCATTGATGGTGTACCAGTCAGAGCTGTGATTCACCGGTCCGCCTCGGGTGTCCCACAGCGCCCGCAGGATTTCGATGAAGGCCGCGGTGCGTTCGTAGCGGCGGCCGTGCTCCTCCAGTTCCAGTCCCATCATGCCGAACTCGCGCTGACTCCAGCCGCTGACGACGTTGAGCCCCCAGCGGTCTTCGCTGATGTGGGCGAGCGTCGCGCCAATCTTGGCGATGACCATGGGATGGAACAGGGGAACATGCACGGTGGAGAAAATTCTGATCCGCTGGGTGGCGCGCAGCAGCGCGGCAGCCCAGGTTGTCGTCTCCAGTGAGGTGCCCAGGTAGTTGGTGTCGCCGCCAAAGCCGCGCCAGCGACTGACAGGAAACAGGTAGTCGAATCCCAGGCTCTCCGCCAACTGGGCAATGCGTTCGTTGTTTTGATAATGCCACTGGTCGGCGACGACGCCGTGGGTCGAAATGGAGGGCATGTTGGAGCAGTTGGGCATGAATACGCCCAGGGATAGCGGGTTCTCGCTGGCCATCGATGGTCCTTGCGCTAAGGTGACACAGGGTGAAGCCGCCGCGGCGGCTGCCGCGGCGGGACCGCTTGTCAGAACTGGTACATCACGCTGGCACCATAGGTGCGCGGCGGCAGCATAGACCCCACCCGGACGGAGTTGTAGAGCGGCGCTGTAATGATGTTATTGGAAATGACTTCCTCGTCGGACAGGTTTCTGCCCCACAGGCTGACCATCCAGTTGCCGCCGGAAAAGGCATAGTCGACGCTGGCATTGAGCAGGCCATAGCCGTCCTGGTAGGCATCGGCGCGGTTCCATTCGGTGAAGAAGATCTCGTCCTGGTAGTAGGCTTCGCCGCGCAACCTGAGATCACCGTCACCGAGACGGGTTTCGTAGTTGATCCCGAGTTTGGCAGTGTACTCCGGCGCATTGGGCAGGGTATTGCCGCTCAGGTCCGTGATAGCGAATCCATTGGCGTAATCACCGTTGAAGAACTCCTTGTACTCTGCGCTCAGGTAAGTAGCGAAGAAGTCCACGGAGACGCCACCGCCCAGGCTCGCATTCAGTTCCAGCTCAAGGCCGTAGTTCTCCGCTTCCGCGGCGTTGATTGTGGTCACTGTGCTGGTGGCATCGACAAAGGATATCTGCAGATCCTGGTAGTCATAGTAGAAACCCGCCAGCGCCCAGGACAGGGTGCCATCTTCGCGACTCCACTTGTAGCCGACCTCGAAAGCATCCACCGTTTCCGGATCAAGCGGGTCGCTCAGGCTGCCAGTGTTGATGACGCCGGACTTGAAGGCCTGCGTGTAGGTGGCGTAGAGCAGGGAGTTGCTGTCGTTGCGGTACTCCAGGGTGAGGCGCGGCGTGATGTCATCCCAGTCCGCGGACTTGTCGGTACTGATGTCGATACCCGCTGCGTCAAAGCGGAAAAAGCCGGTGCCATCGCGCTCTTCATAGTTGTAGCGCAAGCCGGCGATGACCGTGAACTTGTCGGTCAGCGGGTAGGTGATTTCAGCGAAGGCGCCGTAGGCGGTTATGTCCACATCACCGTTCTGCTCGTACCTTCCGCTATTGATGAAGTCCCCGGTCGGAGTGCCGCAGGTTTCAGGTGCGAGCAGGAAGCAAAGATTGTTCAGCGGAACAAGGACATTACCGTACAGTTCTTCTTCCAGATACATGACGCCGGCGAGTACATCGTAGCCATCGCCGGAGAAATTGAGAACGAACTCCTGGCTGAAGGACTCGCTTTCTTCCACATAGTCATTGCGTCCGAACAGGTCGACCTCTGTGGAGTCGAGATCGTCCCGAAGGAAGCGGTCAATACCCTGCAGGGAGGTGATCGAACGCAGGCTGGTGTCTTCGCTGAGTTCGAAATTCAGGGTCAGGATGCCGCCGTAGCCTTCGCGCTGGTTGATAGCCTCCTGGTCGGAATAGATGTCGTACAGGCTGCCGCCGACATCGAAAACCGTCTCTCCCCCGAGAAAGAGTACCGAGAAGGGAGCGCCAGCCGCGGAACCCGCGGAGGGGCCGATATAGTGAAAGCCGAAGTTGTTGTCGTCTTCCTCATAGTACTGCAGTGACAGGGTGGCGTCCCAGCTTGCATCTGGTTTGTAGGCGAAGGTCGCCCGGTAGGCCTGGGCATCCCGGTCATCGATATCATTGCCGGTGAACAGGTTGTCGCCGTAGCCATCCCGCTTCTCAATCTTGGTTGCAAGGCGAATGCCCAGCTCCGGGGTGGCGGGCAGATCGACGGCGCCCTCGAAAGTGGTCAGGCCGTAATTACCGACAGTCAAGTTGGCAAAGCCGCCAAGCTCATCTCCGGGCTTCGCAGTCACCAGGTTAATCGCTCCCGCGGTGGCCCCGCGCCCGTACAGTGTACCCTGTGGTCCTCGCAGCACTTCCACCTGCTCCAGGTCAAACATCCCCGCCAGCTGTGCCGCCGGGCGCGGGATAATCGCACCATCCTGAAGGAAGGAGACTGCACCTTCGCCGCCGATATCAATGCTGGTCATACCGATCCCGCGAATGAAAACCCGCGCGAATCCAAACTGATCGCCGATGGACATGTTCGGTACGGCAACGTGCATGTCGCGCACGTTCTCGATGCCACCGGGGCCGAGGGCGTCCGCTCCCAGTACATTGGCTCCGCCGGAAAAGTCGTCAAGACTGACAGCGCGCTTGGTCGCTGTCACCACCACTTCTTCCAGCGTGTTTTGGGCCTGCGCGGAACCGGCCAGGGGCCAGCGCTGCGAGGAGACCTGAGAAAATCGCGTTTCGCTTGTAAATATGCATTGTGTGAATCCTCGTTTTTATCATGATAATGGCCAAGGTGAATCTGTTTCCCCGTCGGGGCCGGAGCTCCCTACTGCAGCCTGTCGCGGCGCAGTTTTATGCCGTGTGCCTCGCGATCCCAGCTGTCGCTGGTGATTCCCTCGGCGCGCAGCAGGTGTTTCTGGACCTTTGCCGAGGGCGTTTTGGGCAGCTCGGGCAGGATCCTGATATAGCGTGGAACCATGAAGTAGGGCATTTTCTCGGCCAGGAAATGCAGCAGGGTTTCCGGGTCCAGTTCCATGCCGTCGACGGCAGCGACCGCGACCATGACATCGTCCTCGCCCACGTCACTGGGCACGCCGTAGGCCGCCGCTTCGCGCACTGCGGGATAGGAAACCACCTCGGCCTCGACCTCGAACGACGAGATGTTTTCACCCCGGCGGCGGATGGCGTCCTTGCGCCGGTCGACAAAATAGAAGAAGCCCTCCTCGTCCTGACGGAAACAGTCGCCAGTGTGGAACCAGCCATTGCGCCAGGCTTCGGCGGTGGCTTCCGGGTTCTTGTAGTAACCGTGGTTCATGCCCCAGGGCCGGTCGGTGCGCACCAGCATTTCGCCGATCTCCCCGATTGGAACCTCGCAATCGTTCTCATCCACCAGGCGCACCTCGACTCCGGGGCGCGCTTTGCCGCAGGTGCCGCGGCGGCTGGGGTTGGGCTCCGAGACAATGGGCGAGGAAATCTCGGTCATGTTGAAAATGGTATAGATGTCGATGCCGAAACGTTCGTGCATGTCCACGGCAGTCTCGGTGAACGGCACCATGAAGGCTTTGCGCAGCTTGTGCCTGCGATCATCACTGGAAGGCGGCTGCTTGAGGAGGAACGTGGCCATGACCCCGAGCAGGAACGCGGCCGAGGTGTCGGTCTCGCGCACAAAGGGCCAGAAGCGGTCGGTGCTGAAATTCTGCATCACGGAAATGGAGCCGCCACGAGCCAGCATGACAAAAATGATACCCATGCCGCCTATGTGGAACAGCGGCATGTTGATCAGGAAACGGTCCTCCCCGGTAATGAAGTGCCAGGTTTCCGGGCCTGCATTGGTGTAGAGATGCAGGTAGGAAGAGAGAACGCCCTTGGACGGCCCGGTTGTGCCGGAGGTGTAGATGATCGACTGGGTGTCCCAGGGCTCTATCGGGCGATCAAGCGGGGGTGGCTCCGCGGACTCCGCAACCAGGCTGGAGAAGGGTTCGCTGGGCAGCCTGATGGTGGCGGCGGTTTCACCGGTAAAGACCACCTGCTCCAGCAGCGCGGTATCTACCTCGTCCAGGCGTTCCAGCAGGTCGCCGTGGGCAATCAGCAGGCGCGCATCTGAATTGGCCAGTACATGCTCCAGCAACCTTCCTTTGTAGGCTGTGTTGAAGGGCACAAAAACAGCGCCAAGATAGTTGATGGCAAAAAAGCTCAGAATGCCCTCCGCGCCGCCGAACAGCCAGACGGCGACGTGGTCACCCTGGCGCACGCCGCGCGCATGGAGGGCAGCCGCTACGCCGGTAACCCGGCGGCGCAGTTCGGCATACGTCCATTGGCTGCCATCCTCGAATACCGCATAGGTCTGGTCTGGCTGGACGCTGGCCCAGCGGTCTATCAGGTCGCGTACCACGCAGGCTTCTCTCGGTGGTACGCGGGGGTCTGTGCATCGGCTGGCGGTCATGGGCAATGCTCCATTTTTGCTCGTCTCTACGGGGACTCGCCGCCCTTGCGGCTGGCCCCTGTTGGCCTGGGGCGCGGCAGGAGCAGGCGTTCTATGCTCCGGATCAGGTGGGTGATGATCTCGGCTTCGGACCAGCGACCACCGGGTTGATACCAGAATGCAACCCAACTCATCATCCCGCCGATGGTGGTGGCGGTCAGGACAGGGTCCTCAATGTCGAACTGGCCGTCGCTGTGACCCTCGGCCAGGATCTCTGCCAGACGATGGTCAAACAGGGAGCGCTTCTCGCGAACCTGCCGTGCCAGAGCCTGGTCCAGGTTCTTTTCCTCGCGCTGGTAGACCACGATGTGTTCCTGGTTCTCGATGATGATTCTCGCGACCTGGTCTACCACCAGTTTCAGTCGGTCCCAGCTCGAGCCTTTGGTCAACAGACATTCCTCCAGTGCCTCCAGCGACAGCGTTATACCCACTTCCGCGATGTCGTAGAGAATCTCACCCTTGTTCTTGTAGTAGCTGTAAATGAACGGTTTGGTGACCTGCAATTGCTCCGCAATGGCGTCAATGGTGGTGCCTTCATAGCCGAAGCGAAAAAACAGATGGCTTGCTTCATCGCGGATACGGCGGCGCTTGAACAGGGCCAGCTCTGCTTTCAGGCTCTTGCCGGGGCGGGCTGCGGTCACTGTGGCTCATCTCCCATTGCAACGCCTCAGTAGGCCATTTCCAGAGCCGGCAATACATCGGCAGCAGTATTAACCGTGCGTGGATTGGTACGGGCCCAGAAATCCAGCATGGTGTACTCGGCGATGTGCTCCAGCTGGTCGCGGCGCACGCCGACCTCGGACAGGGAGCGCGGCATTCCAAGTTTGCGGATGAAGTCATCGACGACCTCGCTGGCGGGGCGGTCCGGTTGGCCAAAGCAGGCGCTGATCCGGCGCTGGCGGTCGCCGTTGACCGGCGCATTGAACGCCAGCACCGCGGGCGCCATGACGCAGGAGCAGTAGCCGTGCGGAACATCGCAGGTGCCACCGAGGATGTGCCCGATGGCATGACTCAGCCCCATGGGCAAGCCGGCGGTGATGGGGATCATAGACTGCCATACGCCGACCTGGCACTTGAGTCGGGCCTCCAGATCACCCGGATCCCGCTTGACCCTGGGCAGCCCCTCGGCCAGCAGGCGCAGGGCACAGTCTGCCATGCCGTCACAGAAGTCGTTCGACTGCAGTGAGCCCAGCGTTTCCAGGGCGTGGTCAACCGAGCGCACACCGGTGGACAGCCACAACCACTCCGGGGTATGCACGGTGAGGGCGGGATCGAGAATAATGCTTGCCGCCGCCATTCGCCGGTGCTCAAAGCCCTGCTTGTGGTGAATCTTCTCGTCCGTGGCACCGCTGAGCGGATTGAATTCGCCGCCTGACAACGTGGTCGGGCAAATGACCACCGGAATATCGGGTCCTTCGAACACGGGCTTGATGACATTGCCCTGGTCATCGACATACACATGGTAGGGCTCCATGTCGTCGGGTTCGCGCAGGTTGTGTTTCAGGCACAGGCTGACGATCTTGCCGGCATCGGTGATCGAGCCGCCGCCCACTGTCACGATCATATCGGCGCCCGCTTCCCGGGCCATGGCGGCCGCCGCCAGAACCGCGCTGCGGGGGGCGTGTGGTGGCATGCCGTCGTAGGTGCCGGCGACCCGTGAGCCCAGCGCGCTGCGAATCTTCGCGATCTCGTCGGTGCCGGTATTCAGGGCGCGACTGACCATCAGGAAAACACGCTGCGCGCCAAAACGCCCAGCTTCGCTGGCTATGGCACTGGCGGCGGATTCGCCGATAAACACTTTTTCAGTCGCGGTCAGATCGACCACGCTCGCGGAAATGGCCATCGTGGCTCTCCAGCTCTGTTTATTGTTAGTTAAGCCTGTGTGGCAAAAGAGTATTCTTTTTTTACTGGCAGTCAAGAAAAAAATATTTCGGGTAGACAAAACAGGCGGGCGGTACTAAATTGCAGCAACCACCCTCACCTGACTACTGCAAGCTTATGAGTGTAAATAACAATAAGGACAGGGTTTGGAAGTCGGCGTCAGGCCTCCCCCTGCAACCGTTTTACAGTGAACGCGATATCCCCCAGGAACACCGGGAACGCATGTCCTCTGACCCCGGCGCGGCGCCCTTCCAGCGCGGCGCGCATCCCGGCGGTTACCGCACCAAGCCCTGGCGGATTTTCCAGCTAAGCGGCTTCGGCAAGCCGGAGGACGAAAATGAGCGCATCCGCTTTCTGCTCGAGCAGGGCGAGACCGGTTTCATCATGGAACATGATCGCAACACCGGCGACCACTGCTACAACGTGGATCATCCGGATGTCGTGGCCCGCCGCGAGGACGTGGGGCTAACCGGTGCTGTCATGCAGAGTGTCCGCGATATCGATATCTGCATGAAGGACCTGCCTCTGGCCACCAGTTACGGCCACGCCGGGGGCGCCGTGGTGCAGCACGCTCCCTTTGCCCTCGCCGGTTACTGGACGGTCGCGAAGCGCAGGGGGCTCGACCTCGCGCGGCTGCCCGGCACGGGCCAGAGCGACTTCTTCCTGACCTACCTGGGCTGCGTCACCAAGCAGCAGATCCCAACCCTGGACGGCCTGCGGTTCAACGCCGACATCATGGAATTTTGCGACAGGCACTTGCCCCGCTGGGTGCCTGTCTCGATCGCAGGCTACAACGGCGCCGACACCGGGCTCAACGCCTATCAGGAACTCGGTGCGCTGTTCGCCAATGCGGTGGAGTACCTGGAGGAGATCAGGCGGCGCGACACCATGCCGCTGGAAAATGCTGCCCGCGCTTGCGGCGGGGTCAATTTCCGCGCCTCCATGGACCTGTTTGAAGAGGCGAGCAAAATGCGTGCTGCGCGCCTGATGTGGGCACAACTGCTTGAGCGGCGTTACGGCATTACCAATCCCAAGGTCGCCAACCTGCGCATTCACTGTGTGACGGCCGGTTCGCGGATGACCTATCAGCAACCGCTGAACAATATCGTCCGCGGCACGCTGATGGCCCTCGCCGCAGCCCTGGGTGGCGTGCAGTCCCTGGGTGTCTCGGGATACGACGAGGCCCTGTCAATTCCCTCGGAGCACGCGCACCAGATGTCGGTTCGTATCCAGCAGATCCTGCAGGAGGAAACCAATGTCGCGGCGGTGACCGACCCGCTGGGAGGCTCCTACTACGTCGAGGCATTGACCGCGGAGCTGGTCGAGCGGGCGTGGGGCTTTTTCGAGGAAATCCAGGAGCAGGGCGGCTTCCTCGCCACGCTCGATTCCGGCTGGTTGCACGAGCGGGCGGCGGAAAACCAGAGCGAGGACTTCCGCCAGCAGGAAAGTGGTGAGCAGGTCATTATCGGTGTCACCGATCACCAGGATGATATTTCGCCCTTTGAAGTCGACGGCTTCATGGGCGTGGACGACGCCTACGACGTGGCTCTGGAGAGGCTGCATGAGGTCCGCAGAACGCGGCACGAGGCTGGAGCAGGCAAGGCGCTCAAGGAGCTGGAGCGGGTCTGCCGCGATGGCAGCAATATCATGCCAGCGATGATGGACGCCCTCGATTCGGAGGTGACGCTGGGTGAGATTGGCGACGTCTACCGCTCCGTGTTCGGCGACTGGGCCACCCCGATACAGACCTGAGGCGACAGAAGAATGACTACAGCAGGCAAACGAATTCTGATGGCAAAAACCGGCCTCGACGGCCACTGGCGTGGCCCCACGGTGGTCGCCAAGGCGCTGCGCGATGCGGGCTTCGAGGTCATCATGATCGGTATGGCGAGACCGGAAGAGGTGGTGCAGGCCAGCGTTGACGAGGATGTGGACCTGGTCGGGCTGAATATCGGCGGCCACGTGGATGTCGCGGTCAGGGCCATCGGTATGGTTCGCGAGTCGCGCCCCGAGGTGCCGATCTTTGTCGGCGGTGTCGTGCCGCCCCACGCCAAGCGGAAACTGGAAGCGCTGGGTGTGGAGGTGTACCCCCCGGGGAGCCAGCTGCCGGATATCGTGGCCGCGGCCAGGCGACTGACCGGCCAGGACTGAGTTCTCCTGTGTCAGAGGCTTCGACCATGCCGGATGAACTGGCGCTCCAGCTTGAGCGCGCCGCGGCCGGCGATCGTGGGGCACTGGCGCGTCTGATCAGCGTTCTCGAGCGGGGTGGCAGCGCCGCCACCGGCCTTGAGCACCAGCTCAGGGTGCGACCCGGAACCAGCTACACCGTCGGCATAACCGGTGCGCCTGGCGCCGGCAAGTCCACTCTGGTCAGCGCACTCCTTGGCGAAATTCTCGCAGACGCCGGCCAGAAGGTCGCGCTGCTGGCGGTTGACCCGTCCTCTCCCCTCAGCCGCGGCGCCCTGCTGGGGGACCGCGTACGCATGCATGCCCATGCCGGTTCGCCAGAGGTGTTCATTCGCTCGATGGCCTCCCGCGGCCATCTCGGCGGGCTCGCCATGGCGACCCGCAGTGCCCGGCGCCTGCTGGAGCATTGCGGCTGGCCCCTGACGCTCATTGAAACCGTGGGGGTCGGCCAGGTGGAGCTGGATGTGGCCTCGGCGACAGACACCGTGGTCGTGGTACTCAATCCCGGCTGGGGTGACGAGGTACAGGCAAACAAGGCAGGCCTCATGGAGGTGGCCGATATTTTCGTCATCAACAAGGCCGACAAGGCCGGGCTTGAGGCTACCCGCCGCGACCTGGAGGGCGCCCTGGCCTCACTGCCGCCCGAGCGGCGCCCGGCAGTCCTGGAAAGCATCGCCACCGAGGGCAAGGGTGCCGCGGCGCTCTGGCAGGCCATCAAGGAGCACCGCGCCGCCATCACTGCCTCTGGTGATCTCAGGCAGAGGCGCCTCGCCCAGGTGCGCTCGGAGCTGCGGGGCATGGTCGATTCGGTGCTCGCCGACCGTGTGCAGCGGCTGTTCGCGGACAGTGAGTTGGACGCGCGGATTCTCGCAATCAGCGACGGCAGGCTGGACATGGCTGAAGCCGGTGAACAGATGCTGGCGCTGTTGTACGATCAGGCAATTCACAGGACAGCGACCTGAAGCGGTCGGCGCATCGGCGAGGACAGTACGCTATGGAACAGGCTTCTCCCCTGGAGATTGAACATCAGGGCCCGGTTGACTGGGTCACCCTCAACCGGCCGGAGAGCGGCAACGCCCTCAACGCAGCGCTGGTCGGTGATCTGCTGGCGTATTTTGAGGGCTTGCGGGAGCGTGAGCAGACGCGCGTGGTGGTGTTGCGGGCCCGGGGGCGCCACTTCTGTGCCGGACTGGACCTGACCGATCCCGCATTCAATCCCCAGCCTCGCGGGCCGCACGCGGTGTGGAAGGTGCAGCGCAGCATCGCGCGGATCTACCAGGCGATGCGCGCCTGCCCGCAGCCGATCATCGCCCTGGTGCAGGGTGCCGCCTGTGGCGGTGGCTTCAGCCTGGCCCTGGCGGCGGATATTCGCATAGCGGGCGAATCTGCGCGCATGAATGCGGCCTATCTGTCCATCGGTCTCACCGGCTGTGATATGGGCAGCAGCTACTTTCTGCCGCGCCTGGTCGGAACCGCTGTGGCCTCGGAGCTGCTGCTCACTGCGCGGTTCATCCACGCTCCGCGTGCGCTGGCAACTGGTCTGGTGTCAGAGGTGGTACCGGATGCAGAGCTGTCACGGGCAGCGGAGCCCTTTCTCGAGGAGATGCTGCGGGCGACGCCGATGGGTTTGCGCCTGACCAAGGAAGCGCTCAACTACGCCATTGACGCCCCCAGCCTGCATGCGGCCATGGCC
>JBFHFJ010000018.1:0-22831 GCA_041583655.1 Haliea sp.
CACTGGGGGACATTGTGCTCAACCCATGCCCGCTGCAGGGGGTGCTCGCCACCCAGGCCCTCGATCGTAGTTACAGCCTTGCCGGCAACCGCCGCCAGCGGCAGGGAGCAGCTGCGTACGGCAGCGCCATCCAGATGCACCGTGCAGGCGCCGCAGAGGCCCATGCCGCAGCCAAATTTGGTGCCGGTGAGACGCAGATTATCGCGCAGTGCCCAGAGCAACGGGGTTTGCGGATCGATTTCCAGACTGACGTCGCCGCCATTTAGGGTAAAGGCAATCATAGAATTAGAGCTTCAGCTCCCTGATCAGCTGCAGGACGTCATCATGGTGGGTCTTGGTCGCGACCTTGTCCATCACATGCTTGAGACGGCCATCCTTGCCGATGATAAAACTGGTGCGCAGTATGCCCATGAATTCCCGGCCCATGAATTTCTTCAGGCCCCAGGCGCCATATTTTTCGGCAACAGCATGATCTTCATCCGACAACAGGGTGAAATTGAGGCCCTGCTTCTCAATGAACTTGCCCAGGCGCGCAACCGGATCCGGGCTCACACCCAGCACTACCGTATCGGCACTGGCCAAGGCCCGCTGGCTGTCACGGATGCCACAGGCCTGCACGGTGCAGCCCGGGGTCATGGCCTTGGGATAAAAATACAGCACCACGTTTTTCTTGTCCCGAAACTGCTTCAGGGTCACGGTCTTGCCATCCTGGTCGGGCAGGGAAAACGCCGGCGCCAGATTACCAACCTTGGGAAATGTCATTGTCAAACCTCCTTCTGCGCTTGCCGTTGCCGACCCCGGGGGGTGTTATTCCCGGGGGCGCCTGCGTTCAATGGCCGACACCCTGACCGGAAAATGGCCGTTGCTCACGTCGGCAAAGAACTCTTTGAGTGTTTCGTGGATTACCGGGAACGCTATGTTGTCCCAGGGAATGTCTTCTTCGCGGAATAATCCGCTGTCGCTGCTCTCCGGCCCTACGCCAAAGGCGCCATCCACCACCTCACAGCGGTAGAACATGTAGACCTGGCTGATATGGGGCACGTCGAAGATGCGGTAAAGCTCCAGGTCGCTCACCCTCGCCCGGGCCTCTTCCCAGGTCTCCCGGGCAGCGCCCTGAACCGTGGTCTCGCCATTTTCCATGAAGCCCGCAGGGAGGGTCCAGTAATCGCGACGGGGCTCTATGGCGCGCTTGCACAACAACACCCTGCCCTCATGGACCGGCACGCAGCCGACAATGACCCGCGGGTTGATGTAGTGGATGGTTTCGCAGGACACACAGACAAAACGCTGGCGGTCGTCCCCCTCAGGGATAAGCAGGCTGACTTCGGCGCCGCAGCTGGTACAGAACTTGATCACATCCACAATCCGTCGTTGACCTCGTTAGGCAAGTGCGCGGTACGCACCGCTGTAGAATAGCAACGGCTCGCCTTCCGGGCGCACCCGCATCGCATCCACGCGTCCAACGATGATCAGGTGGTCGCCGCCGGCATGGGTGGCATCCAGGCTGCATTCAAAACTCACCAGCGCATCGTTGATCAGGGGCGCACCGCCGTTTTCGCCTGGCGTGAAGTGCTCCGGCTCCAGGACATGGTCTCCCTTGCGCGCGTAGCGCGAGGAAAGCTCCTGCTGGTTGCCCGCGAGGACGTTGATCGCATAGTGTCGGGCCCCCGCATACACGTCAAACACATCCGAATTGTTCTGCAGGCTCCACAGCACCAGGGGCGGATCCAGTGACACAGAGCTGAAAGAATTGGCGGTCAACGCCAGCGGCTCCCCATGCTCGTTTACCGCTGTAATCAGGCACACGCCCGTGGCAAAACGCCCGAGCGCGTTGCGAAACTCACGTCCATCCAAATCCATGCTTTGTTCCCCTCTTGGTACTGTTGTTTCATGACATCGGTTCACCCGGAATGGTCCCGCGCTGGTTGCCAGCGCGCGGCGCGCTCATCATCGCTGCCGCGAGGCTCCACCCACGCCGATCCCGCAGGGCCGTGCTCCTTCTTCCAGAAGGGCGCCCGGGTCTTGAGAAAATCCATAATAAAGTCGCAGGCAGCAAAGGCCTCGCCCCGGTGAGCGGCACTCACCCCGACCCAGACAATAGCCTCGCCCGGCGAGAGCCGCCCCACCCGGTGTACAACCGTCGCCGCCAGCAGCGGCCAGCGCGCGGCCGCGTCGTCCAGAATAAGCCCCAGGCTGCGCTCGGTCATCCCCGGGTAATGCTCCAGTTCCAGAGCGGTCACCTCAGTACTCCCCGCCCCACCCCGGACGTAGCCGGTAAACTCGACCACGGCGCCGCAGTCGGCAACCAGCAGCGACCGCTGCAGGGCAGCGGAATCAAACGCCTGCTCCTGGACCTGCGCCTTCAGCACCGCAGCCACGGCTCAACCACCGGTCACAGGAGGGAAGAAAGCAACCTCATCACCCGCCTGCACGGAGTCTGCCGGCTCCGCGACACACTGGTTCACCGCCACCAGCAGGTTGGGCTGGCCGAGGGCCGCCCGCCACTGCGGGCCGCGCCGCTGCAGACAGGAGAGCAGATTCTCCACCGTGGCAACATCTGCCGACCAGGGCAGCTCGAGCCTCTCACAGCCCAGCTGTTCGCGCACCCGCGCGAAGAACAGCAGCCGCAGCATCAGCCCGCGCCCCCCTCGCGCTGCCAGTCTCCCGAACGGCCGCCGCGCTTTTCAGCCAGGCAAATCTCGCCGATGACCATGCCGCGGTCGACGGCCTTGCACATGTCGTAAATGGTCAGGGCGGCCACCGACGCTGCGGTCAAAGCCTCCATCTCCACACCGGTCCTGCCCTCCAGCCGACAGCGCGCGGTAATGTTCACAATACTGGCTGCGGTATCCAGGGAAAAATCGACGTCGATACTGCTCAGCATCAACGGGTGACAGAGCGGAATGAGCTCGGCGCATTTCTTGGCTGCCTGGATGCCGGCAATGCGGGCCACGGTAAGCACATCGCCCTTGGCGTGCGCGCCGGCCTGCAGCAAACGCATGGTCTCAGGCTCCATGGATACGCGCGCCATCGCCACTGCCTCCCGCCGTGTTTCGGGCTTGTCCCCCACGTCCACCATGCGGGCCGTGCCCGACGCATCCAGATGCGTCAATTCCGCCATTGCCTGTCATCTCCCGGTCACCTGTAGAGGCCGCGAGTGTATCCAATCAGCTGCCAGATTAACACTGACCCCGTGCGCACGACCCTGAGCGCTTGAGCCAGCCAGCATGGCCGGTTTAGCGCCTTGCCGCTTCCCCTGAATGGGTTAGAGTAGAATCCCGCAATCACCCGAAAACCACGGCAGAGGATACAGGACATGAGCAAGCTTTCCCTGGGACTGCAGCTTGGCTACTGGGGCGCACAGCCGCCTCCAAATCTGGTCGCACTGGCCCAGGAGGCCGAGCGGCTGGACTTCGACTCGGTGTGGGTAGCGGAATCCTGGGGCAACGACTGCTTCACCCCGCTGGCCTGGATCGGCAGCCAGACTTCCCGCATACGTCTCGGCACCGCCGTGGCCCAGCTGTCAGCGCGCACTCCGACTGCCTGCGCGATGGCAGCCATGGCGCTTGACCACCTGTCCGGCGGGCGCATGATCCTGGGTCTCGGGGTTTCCGGCCCTCAGGTGGTGGAAGGCTGGTATGGGGCGCCCTACAGCAAGCCTGTGACCCGCACCCGGGACTACGTCGACATCATCCGCAAGGTGCTGGCCCGGGAAGAGCCGGTAACCAGCGACAGCGAATTCTACTCCCTGCCCTACCGGGGGCCCGGGGCCTGGGGCATGGGCAAGCCACTGAAATCGATTGTGCATCCCTTGCGGGCTGACCTGCCCATCTTTATTGGCGCCGAGGGCCCGAAAAATGTCGAACAGACGGCGGAGATTGCCGATGGCTGGCTACCCCTCTACTACTCACCCTACCGCCAGGAGGTCTACGCCGATCAACTGCGCAACGCCAAACCCGGCTTCGAAATCCCCGCACTGGTCCTGTGCAACATCAATGACAACCTGCAGGAGGCGCTGTATCCGGTCAAGGCCATGCTGGGCTTCTATATTGGCGGCATGGGTTCAAAGGCCCGCAATTTCCACAAGGAGCTGATGGCCAGGATGGGTTTCGCGGACGAGGCAGAGCAGATCCAGAAACTGTTCTTCGCCGGCAAACGCGACGAGGCCATCGCCCTGGTACCGGACCAGTTCGCGGACGAAATCTCCCTCTGCGGCCCCCGCGACCGGATCCGGGAAAAGATTCGCGACTGGGAGAGCTCGCCGGTCACCAGCCTGCTGATCAACGGTGACAGCACCCTGCTGCGCAGCATGGCGGAACTGGTCCTTTGAGCTGACCTGCACAGCGGTTATATTGGCGGGGTATAAAAATTCAAGGAAGGCCGACTTTGAACCAGATGGCGCAGGATTACTCTGCCGGCTACAAGCGTTTCGTCCTGGTCATGCTGACCATCGTCTACGCCTTCAATTTCATAGACCGCCAGATACTGGTCATCCTGCAGGAACCGATCAAGGCCGACATGGGGCTGTCGGATGCCCAGCTGGGATTGCTCAGCGGCTTCAGTTTTGCGCTGATCTACGTCACCGCCGGTATTCCGATCGCCTACTGGGCGGACCGCGGCAACCGGCGTAATATCGTCTCCCTGGCGCTGGCGGTCTGGAGCGGCATGACCGCCCTTTCCGGCTTCGTGCAGAACTACGGGCAGCTCCTGGCGGCGCGCATCGGCGTCGGTCTTGGCGAAGCGGGCGGCAGCCCTCCGGCACACTCCATGATCAGCGACTATTTCCCCCCGGAACAGCGCGGACGGGCGCTTTCCTTCTACTCGACAGGTATTTATATCGGCATTCTGTTCGGGTTCATGTTTGGCGGCGTGATTGCCGAGGTGTTCGGCTGGCGCATGGCCTTCCTGGTGGTCGGCATCCCCGGAGTGCTGTTTGCGATAGTGCTGCGCCTCACTGTGCAGGAGCCCATTCGCGGCCGCTGGGATACGGCAGCAGAGACTGCCCAGCGACCCTCGTTCGCCGATACCATGGCGGTACTGAAACAGCTGCCCTCGTTCTGGTACATCGCCGTGGGCTGCGCACTCACCGCGTTTGTCGGCTATGGCGTCGGCAATTTCTTCCCCTCCTTCCTGATCCGCAACCACGGACTCAGCATCGCCCAGGTGGGAGTGGTGCTGGCGCTGGTCTCGGGCATCGGCGGCGCCGTGGGCACTTATCTGGGCGGTTACCTGGGAGACCGCTTCGGTGCGCGGGACCCGCGCTGGTACCTCTGGGTCCCCATGTATGGAGGCCTGGTCGCCTTCGGCCCCTACCTGTATGTATTGCTGACGGACAACACGACTCACCTCCTGGTGATCCTGGTGTTTACCAATATCCTGACCGCCATGTATCTGGGTCCTTGTATAGCCATGTCCCACGCCCTGGTACCTCCTTCCATGCGCGCGTTGACCTCGGCGATCCTGTTCTTTGTACTGAACATGATCGGGCTGGGCCTCGGCCCCTTCCTGACCGGCCTGACCAGCGATCTGCTGGCTCCCCGGTTCGGCGACCAGAGCCTGCGCTACGCAATGGTCCTGGCCTCCATGACCGGCCTGGTGGCGATTGTTCTTTTCTACCTCGGCGCGCGCAAACTGCCAGCTGACCTGGCAAGACGCCAGAGCGACAGAGATGCCCTGGCGGCAGGCTGAGACCAACAGGCAGGGATTGCCTGACCCGCCGCTGCGCCCCTGCTCCCGGACCGGCCAACTGTGAGCTCACACGGTATCTCGCAGGAAACACTCGATGCGGCGCGCCGGGAGAACCTCGGCCACCAGCTGGTCGCCCTCGCCGACGACTTCGCGGGCAGAGTACTCGCAGCTTATCGACAGCGCGGGTATGCAGATATACGCCCGGTCCACGGCGCTGTGCTGCGCAATGTCGGCCTGGAGGGCACCCGTCTTACCGTGCTTGCTGCGCGTGCGGGCATTACCCACAGGGCCATGGCAAAGCTGGTCGACAATGTAGTTGCCATGGGACTGGTTACGAAGCGGCCGGACCCAGATGATGCGCGTGCAAGCCTGATCACCTTCACCCCGCGCGGGCTGCGCTTGCTGCGTGATTCCAGCGACGTGATCGAGGGTATCGGCCGTGACTATTCAGCACTCATCGGCGCGCGGGCGCTGCACGCCCTGGAGTCGCACCTGTATACCGTATTGACGGCCCTGGGAATCGAAATTACCCGCAGTGGCCTGCAGGCCCTGCACTCGACAGAACCGGGTCCGGGAGGTACCGGTAGCCGCAAATATTTGTCCCACAATCTCGGTCGATACCTGCAACTGCTGGCGGATGACTACAATCGGCGCTGCACCAGGTTTATGGCAAAGAAGGGCCACACCGGCGTCCGCACAGACCATCTGGCAGTCGTCAGCCACCTTGGCCTGTCCGGCATGACCCTGTCCCAGCTGTCGGAATCAGCGGGTATTTCTCTACAGGCTACAGGCAAACAGGTTGTGTCACTTCGGCGCCTGGGATATGTCACCGTGGAGGTGGACGTCCGCGACAAACGGGTTCGTCGGATCAGTTTCACCGAGCGGGGTCACGCGTTCATCTGTGCCCTGCTGGCAGCCTTTGCCAGCATTGAACAGGAATACGCCACACTTGCGGGCACGAGCAATCTCCGGCTGTTGCGCCGCAGTCTCGGGGATACCATTAACGCACTCGAACTGACCGTGCCGCTGTGCAGCCAGGCGAGGCTGTGACTTCAGGCTGAGAATCTGAACCAGCCGCGACTGGAAGATACTTTGCTAAGGCGCCGCACCTTGCATTATCTGATACCTCGTTTAGTATCAGTCCAAAGGCGCAGTTTCCTGTCATCTGGTTGACGGGAAGCTGGCCTGGCCTGATAACAATAAGCGCAGCGGGAAAACTCTATCACTACCTGCGAATTTTTATGATACCCCGTTTGGTTATTTGCAAATAACAGAATCCACTCCGCCTGGGGTGGACAACCGGAGACCGACGTGATGAGCAATAAATATAATAGCTTGAGGCATTACCTTACCCTCGCAGGATGCTGCCTGGCCGCGGCTCCAGGTCTCGCACAGCAGCCTGCGTCGCAGCGAACGCAGGCTCTGGAAGAGGTGGTGGTCACCGCCCAGAAGCGCCGCGAAAGCCTGCAGGAAACGCCGATAGCCGTATCCGCCTTCGACATTGGCGCGTTACAGCAAATCGGTGTGGGGGAACCTGGCGACGTTGCCCTGTATACCCCCAACCTGGAAATACGTAAACCGCCGGGTAGCTCTGACAACTACGGCTACAGTATGCGCGGCATGTCGTCTACCGACCCGTCGCTGCTGACCGAACCCACCGTCGGGCTGTATGCCGACGGCGTCTATATCGCACGCATTTCCGGTGCCTCCTTCGATACGGTGGACCTGGAGCGGATCGAGGTGCTGCGCGGCCCCCAGGGCACCCTGTACGGCCGCAACGCCATTGGCGGTGCAATCAATATAGTGACCCGCAAACCCGGCGAGGAATTTGGCTTCAGGCAAAAACTGTCAGTCGGCAATTATGACTACCTGCGCAGCGAAACTTCCGTGGATACCGGGGTGTACAATGGATTTGCCGCGACCCTGTCATACACCCACTGGGAACGCGAGGGCTGGCTGGACAATTCCGCCGCAGACAACAAGCTGGGGGAGACCAAAAACTCAGACGCGGTGCGATTTGCCCTGCGCTGGCGTCCCAACGATGCCCTGACTGCGGACTATGTCTTCGATTACTCGGACCGTGACAGTAACGGGGCAATTGTCCAACTGGTGCACATTCGCCCGTTCCAGCAGGGACTTGGCGGACCAATCTATGCACAGGCCGCGGCAGTGGCGTCACCCAACCGCCTGGACAGCCTGCCAATGCCGTTTTCGGATTCAGCGTCCAACTACTCGACCATCAAGGGTCACGCCCTGACCGTCGAGTGGGCCGGAGACAGTGTCACCCTCAAATCCATCACCGCCCATCGTGACTGGGATTCCGGAACCACCGCAAACGAATACGGCAGTTTCCCCTCGGATGGAGTGAATGTACTCAATGGCATTGGGGGCGTGATCCCGGCGGGTGAATTCGTACCGCTGTTTCTCGCCAGTCGCGAGAGCCGACAGGACCAGTTTACCCAGGAGTTTCAGATGCTGGGGAACGCCCTGGACGATCGCCTGCAGTACACACTGGGTTTGTACTACTTCGAGGAAGAGACCTACGAGGACAACCCGCAGTTTTTCGTCTTGCCCGCCATCTTCGCGTATGGCGGACTGGACCAGGCGACGCAGTCCTTCCTCTGCCAGGACCCGACCTTCGCCAATCCACTGGCCTGCTTCGGCAAGGACACACTGCTTTCCACCCCGGTATTTATCTACGGCTCGGACAACGATTCGATTGCCGCCTACAGCCAGTTGACCTACGCCGCAACCGAGCAGGTGGATGTCACCCTTGGCCTGCGCTATACCCGGGACCAGAAAACCTCCTTCCTGCGCAACTCGACCATCCGGCGCAACGAGGGCATTGAAGAAGTGATTGGTGATGACTCCTGGTCCAACGTGACCCCGGCCCTCACCGTGAGCTATGCACCGAGCGACACCCTGAATACCTACGCTACCGTGGCCCGAGGCTTTCGCTCGGGTGGATTCAACGCCCGCGCCGCCAGCGCCCGAGCCTTTTCCACACCCTTCAACGAGGAGAACGTAACTTCCTACGAGCTCGGGATAAAATCCGACCTCTGGGAGCAGAAACTGCGAGTGAACGCTGCCCTGTTCCACTATGTGTATGAGGACAAGCAGGTAACGCAGTTCGAGGCCGGCTCCGGCGGCGCCTCATCCATCATTGCCAACGCCGGCAAGACCGAAGCCCAGGGCGTGGAACTCGAAGTCACCCTGATCCCTCTGACAGGCCTGCTCCTGAAGGCCAGCTACGGCTTCATCGACAACAATATCAAGGAGTTCGATACAACGCCGAGCAACCCGGTTACCGGAGTGGGCGGCGGTACCGAGAACGTCGATATCTCCGCGATCGCCAAGACAATCCACACGCCGCGGCACAATGCCAGCCTGATCACCGAGTACACTTTCGAGCCGTTCTCATTCGGTCAGCTGGTGCTGCAGGCTGATGCCTCCTACAACAGTGAGCGATACTTTCACCCCATCAACAACCTGTATGACTCCGCCGGCAAGCAAACCCTGCTCAACGCCCGCGCGAGCCTGACCAATATAGATGTCGGGGCCGGCTCACTGCGTATCTCTGCCTGGGGCAAGAACCTCGCAGACAAGGGCTACCGGGAATGGGGCATAGATTTCGGCGCCCTTGGCTTCGCCACCGACTCTTTCATCCTGCCGCGGATGTACGGCCTGGATATCACCTATGAATACTGAAGCCCTGGCCAGGAGACAAGCCATGCACAGAGAAAACAATCCCATCAACACGGCGCAGCAGCGCGAGCACGAGCTCCTGGCCCTGGAGTATTACCGCCATCCGGAGGTCGTCGCCACCCGTGAGGAAGTCCGCGAATTCTGGCTGCACCACGCCGCGCCCAGTGCCACCATGCGCAGCTGCTTCGACTGGGCATTCGAAGAAGTCATGTTCGGCGCCGTGGTGTGGGCGCTCAACCAGGACCCTCTCTATCCCAAGGTCATTACCATCAGCCGCCTCCCCCACAAGCTGGCCGGCGAGGACATTCCGGGCAGCCGCTGGGGCATCGACAACCCGGACTCCATCTATCGGGTGATTCCTGTCAGCCATGATCAGCGCTATGTGATCCGCGGCCGGGTGGCTGAACAGCGCCTTGTGGAAAATTATTTCACTCTCTGGGGCCCAGAGATGCAGACACTGGGGCTGCTGGATGGCAAGGCACTGGATGTCGACGCGGATGGCCGCTTCGAGATCACTGTGGATGCCAGCGCAGCGGAGGGACGGCGCAATCACATCCAGGCCCCTCCCGGCAGCCATGAATTCTATATTCGCGACGTGATCGCCAACTGGGGCAGCGACCGGGCCAACGAGCTTGAGATCGAACGCCTGGGGGCCGCTCCGGAGCGTCCTCCATACAGCGAGAGGGAAAACCTGGAGCGCATCAAGACCTACATGCGCCGCTGGGCGGAGTCCACCACGCGCTGGAACCGGCAGGCGATGGACGGCCCGGTGAACGCCTTCGAATTCACCATCGACCGGGACAGCGACGGCGCCCTGCGCAACCAGATCTATATCATGGGCTATTTCCGCCTGCCCGATGCGGATACTGCGCTGGTCCTGGACATCAACCTCGGCGGCGCGGAATACTTCATCGCGCCGATCACCAACATCTGGGGCACCACCAACGACATAACCGCGCGCAGCGGCTGTATGAACCGCCACCAGTCCCGCGCCAACCCCGATGGTACCTACACCTTTGTGCTCAGCCTGCGGGATCCTGGCGTGCACAACTGGCTGGACCCTTCCGACCTCGATGAGGGTATTCTGACCCTGCGCTGGGCGGAGTTCGCAGGCGGCAAGCCCGGTGCGGATCTGGGTGTTCGCCAGCGCCTGGTAGCGCTGGAGCAGTTGCGCCAGGAGTTGCATGGCAACCATCACTGGCTGACGCCTGCTGAACGCAAACAGCAACTGAGTGACAGGGCGCAGAGTTACGCATGGCGCCTGGAGGAATAACATGGCAACGCTAGTAAATTCCGTCTGGCTGATCTCCGGCTGCTCTACCGGTTTTGGGCGGGAAATCGCCCTGGCAGCCCTGGAGGGTGGCGCCCTGGTGGCCGTGACTGCGCGCAACCCCGAGGCCGTCGCGGACATCTGTGCGCGTTACCCCGAGCAGACCCTCGCCCTGCAGCTCGACGTTTGCTCGGCCAAAGACATCACCACCTGTGTCGCGGCGACCCTGGAGCGTTTCGGGCGTATTGACGCTTTGGTCAACAACGCCGGCTACGGCTATGTGGCCGCGGTGGAGGAAGGCACCGAGGACGCCGTCAGGGCACTGTTCGACGTGAACTTTTTCGGCGCCCTGGCGCTGACCCGTGCCGTCTTGCCCGTCATGCGCAAGCAGGGCAGCGGCCATATCATCAACAACTCCTCCCAGGCCGGCATCATGGCCAATCCGGGTACCGGCTACTACAGCGCCTCCAAGTATGCCCTGGAAGGACTGATGCAGGCACTGCAGAAGGAAGTCGCACCCCTGGGAATCCGGGTAACCTCAGTGCAGCCGGGGGCCTTCCGGACCGACTGGTCAGGCCGCTCCATGCAGCGCTCCGGCACAACTATCGACGATTACCGGCATGTGCACGAGCGTCTTGATATGATAGCCGCGATCGACGGTAAACAGCCGGGAGATCCGGTCCGCGCGGGCAGGATATTTGTCGATCTGTTCACGATGGACGAACCGCCCGCGCAGCTGCTGCTCGGTGCCGGTGTGCTGGTGACCTACCGGGAAAAACTTGCGGCGGAAGCCGCCAACCTGGAGCGCTGGGAGAGCCTCAGCAGGTCGGCAGATTTCCCACAATAATAATCAAGAAGAAGGTGACAGCATGCCAACTCCGGCACAGTACCTCCGCGCACTGGGCGCCGCCACACTGCTGGCCAGCAACTGCGCCAGCGCCGATCCGGGCTACTCACCCTGGGAAGGACAGGACTATCCCGACCAGGTGTTCTGGGGCGACACCCACCTGCACAGCTCCGTGTCGCTGGACGCCAACCTGTTCGGGGCCCGGAATATGGGGCCGGAACACGCCTACCGCTTTGCCCGAGGGGAGACTGTAACCGCCAGCAACGGCATGCGGGCCCGGATCAACCGGCCGCTGGATTTTCTGGTCGTCTCTGATCACGCCGAATACCTGGGAATCATGCCCCTTATCCGTGCCGGCGCACCGGCCATTCTTGAGAACGAGACCGCGAGGAGCTGGCGCGAGGTGCTCGCCGCTGGCGACCCGATCGCCTTCGGTCGAATGATGCTGGACATTGGCGCGTCCTATGCCGCGGGCAGGCCCCTGGTTACCCTGCCCGACTCGCTGCCCTCACCCTGGGAAGAAAACAACCGCATCGCCGACGAGGCCAACGTGCCCGGCCGGTTCACCGCCCTCGTTGGCTTCGAGTGGTCGTCCATGCCGGACGGCGACAACCTGCACCGGGTCGTGATTTTCCGCGATGGCGCCAAGCGCACCGACCTGGTGACACCGTTCTCCGCCTTTGACAGCGACGATCCCCGGGCGCTCTGGCAGTATCTCGCGGACTACGAGGCGAAAACCGGCGGCCAGGCACTAGCCATCCCCCACAACAGCAACCTGAGCGGTGGACGGATGTTTGCGCCCACCACCTACCGGGGCGAGGCGATAGACGCGGCTTATGCCCGAGAGCGCAGCCGCTGGGAGCCGCTGATGGAAGTCACCCAGATCAAGGGAGACAGCGAGGCCCACCCGCTGCTGTCGCCCACCGACGAATTCGCCGACTACGGCACCTGGGACCAGTTCAATATCGATATGAGCGAGCCCCAGCAGGACAGCATGCAGCCCTACCAGTATGCGCGCCCGGCCCTGCAGCTGGGGCTGAAACTGGAGCAGCAGCTCGGGGTCAACCCGTTCCAGTTCGGGATGATCGGCAGCTCCGACTCCCACACCGCGCTGTCCGCGGTGGAAGAGGACAACTACTGGGGCAAGATGGCCACCCATGAACCCTCGGCGGAGCGGGCGGGGAAACTCTGGGGCATCCCGGAAGCGGAAATGAACAGCGCCATGCAGCTGGCAGCGGGCTATGCCGCGGTCTGGGCCACCGAGAACACCCGCGAGGCGCTGTTCGATGCCATGCGCCGGCGCGAGGTCTATGCCACCACGGGGCCGCGAATCCGGGTCCGGTTTTTCGGGGGCTGGGACTATTCAGCCGAGGACCTCGCGGGCCCCCACCCGGCCCTGCGCGGCTACCAGAAAGGTGTACCCATGGGCGGCGAGCTGCCCTCCCCCGCCACACCCGGCAAGGCACCCGCATTCCTGCTATTTGCGCTGAAAGAACCGGACGGGGCCAACCTGGACCGGATCCAGGTTGTAAAGGGCTGGATCGACCGCTGGGGTGAGCAGCGCGAACAGGTATATGATGTTGTCTGGTCCGGGTCCCGCGGCAGGGATGCGGCGGGCAAGCTCGAGCCGGTCGGGAATACCGTCGACCTTGACAGCGCCAGCTACGCCAACTCTATCGGTGCGGCGGAGCTTGCAACCGTATGGAGCGACCCCGACTTTGACCCCGCCCATCCGGCGGTCTACTACGCGCGGGTACTGGAGATTCCCACCCCCCGCTGGACCCTGCACGATCAGGTCCGCCTGAACGCCCCTATACCCCCGGGCACCGCGCTGGTACACCAGGAACGCGCCTACACATCACCAATCTGGTATCGGCCACCCGCTTCGCAGTAACCACCGAAGCTCAGGCGCCGGGCCGACCCGGGCGCGGCGCCCTACTGCCTCACTGACCCTTTGCGGCTGCTTCCAACTTGGCCAGCATATCCGAGTAGACACCCTCAAGCATGGCCTGGCCATCGGCCTCGGGAATACCCTCTGGCTTTGCCTCGCAGCGCCAGTGCACCCGGGTGCGCTCGCCGTTGTCGATTGACTCTACCTTGACCGAGGCCCGGTACTCGCTGACCGGCATCGGCATCTGCGGAATGGTGTAACTGAAGGAGCGGCTGGCGGCATCCATCGTCTCCAGGATCTCGTCTATGGGATCCATGCCGGTCATGTGAATGCGCCGGGTCATACCAACGCCGCTGCCGATAACCTCGATCCTGTCCCAGCCGGGGTACCAGTCCAGGTTGCCGAAATTTTCCAGCATTTCCCAGACCTTGCCTACCGGCGCGTCCAGTTCCTTAACCACATTGACCTTGATCATCAGGCTGTTTCCTCAGTTGGATGGTTGGTTGTTGCTTTGTCGGGTTCGCCCGGCCCTGCCTGCGCCCCGGCGCGGATCAGCCGCCCTGGCAAGGCGCCGGTGGGAACGCCGTCGGCCATGATGACTTCCCCGGATACGATCGTGTAGCGGTAGCCGCTGGCGCCCTGGAATACGCGACGGCCTCCGGCAGGCAAGTCATAAATCACAGTGGGAGTCTCGATGGCCAGGTGTTCCAGATCGATAATGTTGATATCGGCTTTCATCCCCGGCTCCAGGGTGCCGCGATCGGCAAGGCCCATGCAGCGCGCAGTATCCCGGGTATGCATTCGCACAGCCTGCTCCAGGCCGATGCGCGCACCGCGCTGGCGATCCCGCACCAGATAGCTGAGCAGCCAGGTGGGAATGCTGGCATCCGCAAGCACACCACAATGGGCGCCGGTATCCGCCAGGCTGATCACCGCATTCTCGTCCGCCAGCATCTGCATCTGCCGGTCCAGGTTGCGGTTATCATAGCCAAACAGCGGGCAGTACAGCATGCGCTTGCCGTCATTCTCGAGCAGCGCGTCATAGGCAAACTCGGCGGGCGTCACGCCCGCCTGCTGCGCCCTGGCGGCAATACTGTCCTCGCAGGCGGGCTCATAGTCGGGCTCGTCGTCCAGCACATAAATGTTGTCGAAGCCAGAGGCAATCTTGTCCATGATGTCGTGGCCCAGGTGCGGCGGCGTCTCCGCCACGATGGCCTGGCGCACCGCGGGATCGCGGAGCTGCTGCAGGCGCGCCTCGGGATCCAGCCCTGCCAGCGGTGCATAGGACTGGTGAAACATGAACGGATTGACGGTACCTTCCCAGCCCATGAGGATATTCACCGGGCGAGCGCCGACATGGGGAATCAGGCGCGCCCCCTCGGCCCGCGCCTCCTTGACATACTGCAGCTGCTGCAGGACTCTCGGCCAGTCCGCCTCGGAGCGGTAGAACAGCACAAAGTTCACCTGGCAGTCGTTGTCCATGGAGAGACGCTTCATCCACGCCATCTCCTCTTCCCAGTTGCTGAAGTCCGAGACCAGGCCGTAGATACCCTGGCCGGTTTCGCCAATGACGCGGCCGATACCCAGCAGCTCGCTGGCGTCCGCGTAGGTTCCGGGCATCACCTCGCCGGTGCGCGTGGTGTGCAGCTGGGTGCGGGAGGTGGTGAAACCCACCGCGCCAGCGGCCAGGCCCTCACGCACTATCTCCGCCATCTGCGCGATATCTTCCTCCGTGGCCGGCTCATTGCGCACGCCGCGCTCACCCATGACATAAGTGCGCACCGCGCAATGCGGGACCTGGGCGCCGATATCGATGGCCCGGGGCATACGGTCGAGGGCATCGAGGTATTCCGGGAAACTCTCCCACTCCCAGGTAATCCCCTCCGCCAGCGCGGCGCCGGGGATGTCCTCGACATCCTCCATGACTTCAATCATGCGCTGGCGCTCGGCGTCCTCCGGCTTGCAGGGCGCGAAGCCAACCCCACAGTTACCCATTACCAGGGTCGTGATACCGTGGTTGGAGGCCGGACTGCAGTAGGGGTCCCAGGTCGCCTGGCCGTCCATGTGTGAATGGGTGTCCACCCAGCCGGGGGCGACGACCAGACCCCGGGCGTCGATCACCCTGCGGGCGTCCCCGGACACCTCGCCCACGGCGACAATGCGCCCGTCGACAATGCCCAGACTGCCCGCGAAGGCCGGCCGGCCGGTACCGTCAACGATTTTCCCGTTACAAATCAGCAGATCGTACAAAGGACTATCCTCCGGCAATTGCTTATCGTTCTTGTGCTGCCCAGACTAGTGCAATCACCGGGTGCTGGAAAGTTTACCGCGCCGGGAATCGGCACCTGCGGCTGCGGAATCCGCCGCTGGTCCAGCCATTTAGCCTTGCCACGGAGAACACTTCCGCCATGCACCCGCCGCTACGCCGCCACACCCGCCTCTGCGGCCTCCTCTGCACCGCCCTGCTCGCCGCCTGTGGCGCCGGGACACCCGGCCCGACACCAACCGGGACTGCGCTGCCGGCGGCCCTGCTGGAGGCCCACGGGGGCTGGTCGCACTACGGTGGGGACGCGGGCGGCACGCGTTTCTCCGCCAACCAGCAGATTACCCCGGCCAACGTCGACCGGCTCCGGCTTGCCTGGACCTACCACACCGGGGACCTGGCACCGGAGTCCTTCCCCGACACCTTCAACAGCCCGGCCATGCAGGTAACGCCCATCCTCGCCCAGGACACGCTGTACCTGTGCTCGCCGCGCAACCGGGTCATCGCCCTGGACCCGGCCACCGGCGCCGAACGCTGGCACTACGATGCCAACCCGGAGCTGCGCGGGCTCTACAGCGTGACCTGTCGCGGTGTGGCCTACCACGCCAGCGAGGACATGGCCGGACGGGCCTGTGCGGCCCGCATTGTCGCCGGTACCCTCGACGGCCGCCTGCTGGCCCTGGATGCCAGCACCGGCAAGCCCTGTGAGGATTTCGGCACAGGCGGCGAAGTCGACCTGACCGCGGCCCTGGGTGATGTGAGACCGGCGGAATACGCCCTGACCTCGCCGCCCCTGGTGGTCGGCAACCTGATCGTGACCGGTGCCCATGTCGCTGACCTCCGTCGCGGTGGCGTCCCCAGCGGCGTCATCCGCGCTTTCGACGCGCGCACTGGCGCCCTGGCCTGGGACTGGGAAGCGCTGCTGCCGGAAAAGCGGCTGCCGGATGCCTATACCCCAGGCAGCCCCAATGCCTGGGCACCGCTATCTGCCGACATTGAGCGCGGCCTGGTGTACATCCCCACGGGCAACCCGGCGGGAGACTACTATGGCGGTGGGCGCGACGCTATGGACGCCTTCGGCAGCTCGGTGGTGGCACTGGACATCAGCACCGGTAAGCGGGTCTGGCACTACCAGACCGTGCACAACGATATCTGGGATTACGACGTACCGTCACAGCCGGTGCTGTTCGATTTTCCGGGGCCGGATGGGCCGATACCCGCGCTGGTACAGGCCACCAAGATGGGGTTCCTGTTCGTGCTCAACCGGGAAACCGGCGAGCCCCTGTTCCCGGTCGAGGAACGCCCCGCACCGCGTGGCGGGCCCGCACCGGAAGCCCTGTCCCCCACCCAGCCCTGGCCACTGCTGCCGGAACCGCTGCATCCCACCACCCTCAGCGAGGACGACCTGTTCGGCTTTGCCTGGTTCGACAAACAGGCCTGTATCAGGGAGTTCCGCACACTCAACTACGAGGGTCTCTACACTCCCATCGGGACAACCCCGACCCTCGTGTACCCCGGTTTCATGGGCGGCAGCAACTGGGGCAGCGTGAGCTGGGACCCGGTGCGCAAGCTGCTGCTGGCCAACACCACCCGGATCCCGGCGATCATTGAGCTGATTCCCCGGGACGTGGTCGAGTCACCTGATTTTGTCGGTCCCGTGGAACTGCAGCTGGATACACCCTATGCGGTGCGGCGCCGGCCCTTCCTGTCGCCACTGGGCGCGCCCTGCAACAGGCCGCCGTGGGGCGTACTGACGGCCATCGACATGACCAGTGGCAAGAAAGCCTGGGAAGTACCCCTGGGCGGCACCCGCGATCTGGCGCCCTTCCCCCTGTGGCTGGACCTCGGGGTACCCAACAGCGGCGGATCCCTGGTCACCGCAAGCGGACTGACCTTTATCGGCGCCGCCACGGACAGCTACCTGCGGGCGTTTGCTACCGACACCGGCACCGAACTGTGGAAAGCCCGGCTGCCCGCGGGCGGCCACGCCACGCCAATGACCTACACCCTGGCCGATGGCACCCAGTACGTGGTGATTGCCGCTGGCGGCAACCGCATGCTGGGCTCGAACATGGGCGACGCGCTGGTGGCATTCCGCCTGCCGTAGCCTGGCGCGACTACTTCTGGTCGAAGTCCACGACGATGCGGTCAGTGATCGGGTGGGCCTGACAGGTCAGGATGTAGCCCTGCTCAATCTCGCCCGGCTCAAGCCCATGGGTGATGTCCATGTCGACCTCACCTTCGACCAGCTTCGCCTTGCAGGTCGAGCAGACGCCCCCCTTGCAGGAAAAGGGTAAATCAAGGCCCTGGTTGAGACCGGCATCGAGGACATTCTCGCCGTCAGCGGCCAGGCTGAACTGGCTGGCGCGGCCATCCATGACAATGGTGACGTCGCTTGCCTTGCCGGCGTAATCGCGGGCCCGGGCGTGGTGCTTGGCTATCACCGCCTCGGCATCCTCGGCCGAAGAGGCAAACAGCTCGTAGTGGATATTGGCCTCGCTGACACCGACACTGCGCAGCCCCCGGGAAACCTCTGAGATCATCGACTCCGGGCCACAGATAAAGTATTCATCGTAGCTTTGCAGATTGATCAGGCGCCGGTTCAGCTCTCCACCCTTGCGATTGTCCAGGCGCCCGTTCAGAATGTCCGCGCCCTGGTCTTCCCGGCTGAGGATATTGACCCAGTGCAGGCGGCTCAGATAGCGGTTCTTGAGGAAGCTGAGCGCCTCCCGGAACATGATGGTATTGGTGCGCTGGTTCCCGTACAGAAGGGTTACCCGACTGCCGGGTTCCTCCCCCAGAATTGAGCGGATATTGGATATCACCGGGGTAATCCCGCTGCCGGAGGCTATAAACAGGTAATTGCGCGCCCGCCCTGCGTCCAGTGGCACAAAAAAGTTGCCCTGCGGGGGCATCACGTCAAGCGTGTCCCCGGCCCGCAGGTTGTCGTTCGCGTAATTGGAAAACAGGCCGCCCTCAACGCGCTTGATCGCCACCTGAGGTGCGGGATCGTGGATACCGGCACAGATCGAGTAGGAGCGCCGGATGGGGACGCCGTCCAGAGTGCGCTGCAGTGTCAGGTACTGGCCGGGCTGGAACCGGAAACGTTCGCGCAGCTCGTCGGGCACTGCGAAACTGACCTTGATGGCGAGATCGGTCTCGGGTTCGACACTGGCGACTGTCAGGGGGAAAAATTGCGTGTCTGCCATGGGCTGGTCCTAAATGGGCTTGAAGTGGTCAAAAGGCTCGGCACAGCTGTTGCACTGGTACAGCGCCTTGCAGGCCGTGGAGCCGAATTCACTGAGTTCGCGCACGTCCTGCGAACCACAGCGCGGGCAACTGACGGCGGCGGCAACCGCGCCACTGCCGCAGCCCGGCGGGGCGATGCCCCAGGCGCGCAGCTTGTCCTGGGCAGCCGGCGTCATCCAGGTGGTCGACCAGGCCGGGGACAGCCGGTTCTCCACCAGCACCTGGCTGTAGCCTGCGGCCTGCAGCGCGGCAACGATATCCTCGGCCATCACGGTCATCGCGGGACAGCCGGAATAGGTCGGGGTTATGGTCACCACCACGGTATCGCCGCGCTGCTCAATGTCCTGCAGCACCCCGAGTTCCCACAGGCTGATAACCGGAATCTCCGGGTCCTTGACCTCATCAAGCAGGTCCCACAGCGCCGGCACAGGCGATCTTGCCCGCCGCTGCCGGCGCTCGTGCTCCTCCGCGGGCAATGCCGGAATGCGGTCAGCCACCTGTGTCACCCTGCCCTCACCATTCCAGGCCGGGATAGGCGCGCTGCATGAACTGCAGCTCGCTGAGCAGATGGCCCAGGTACTCCGTATGATTTCCCTGGCGCCCGCCGCGTACTGACCAGTCATCCGCCGGAACACTGATATTGGCTTCGTCCAGGGTGGCGCGTACCGCCGCCTCCCAGGCAGGCTTCAGGGCCTCGCTGTCGACGGCGACACCCGCCGCCACCAACTCGCGCTCCAGGTCGTCGAGCTCGAACAGTTCATGGGTATAACCCCACAGCTCGTCCACTGCCGCCTGCAGGCGGCGCTGGCTCTCCTCGGTACCGTCACCAAGACGCAGCATCCAGTCACGGCTGCGGCGCAGGTGATAGCGCGATTCCTTCACGGCCTTGGCGGCAATACCCGCCAGCTGCGCATCCGCCGATTGCAACAATGCCTCCATGAAGGCCAGTGCGTACTGGTCCACCAGGTACTGCCGGGCCATGGTAAAGGCAAAGTCGCCCCTTGGCAGTTCGTGCAGCAGCAGGTTGGTGAACTCCCGGCAGTCCCGCAGGTAGGCGAAACTGTCCTCACTGCGGCCATCGCCGCTCAGCTCGGCGGCATAGCCGTAGAACATGCGCGCACGGCCGATATAGTCCAGGGCCACGTTGGTCAGTGCCAGGTCCTCTTCCAGGAATGGCGCGTTGCTGCACCACTCCGACAGCCGGTGCCCCAGGATCAGGGCGTCGTCGCCCAGGCGCACGGCATACTGCATCAGGGCTTCGCGTGTGTTGCTGGAATTCATGTCAACACCTCACATGTTGTTGACTTCGTCGGGCAACTGATAATGCGTTGCATGACGATAGGGTTTGTCGTCCAGGGGATCGTAGAAGCTTTCGCAATCTCCTTCCTGGGACGCGACGATGTCCGAGGAGTTAACCACCCAGATGCTGACGCCCTCACTGCGCCGGGTGTAGACATCGCGGGCATATTCCAGGGCCTGGGCGGGGTCTTCCGCGTGAAGGCTGCCGACGTGTTTGTGGTCCAGGCCGCGCCGGGAACGGATAAATACCTCATACAGCTTCATGTGTTCAGACATGGTCCCGCTCCCCTACGCCGCCTGGCGATCATTGCGTTGACGTTTTTTCGCCTCGTGGGCGGTGATGGCATCGCGCACCCACTGCCCCTCCTCGTGCGCCCTGACATGGTGCGCGAGGCGCTGCCGGTTGCAGGGCCCGTCACCGTTGATCACGCGCGTGAACTCTTCCCAGTCGATCTCGCCGAAATCGTAGTGGCCGCGCTGCTCGTTCCACTGCAAGTCGGGGTCGGGAATCGTCAGGCCGATGACCTCCGCCTGTTTGACCGTCTGGTCGACAAATTTCTGCCTCAGTTCGTCGTTGCTCTGGCGCTTGATCTTCCATTTCATGGACTGCGCCGAGTGCGCGGACTCCGCGTCATGGGGACCGAACATCATCAGCGAAGGCCACCAGAACCGGTTCAGGGAATCCTGGGCCATCGCCTTCTGTTCCTCGCTGCCGCGCGCGAGCGTCATCATGATGTGGTAGCCCTGGCGCTGGTGGAAACTCTCTTCCTTGCAGATCCGCACCATGCCACGGGCATAGGGCCCATAGGACGTGCGCTGCAGGGAGACCTGGTTGACAATGGCCGCGCCATCCACCAGCCAGCCAATGGCGCCGATATCGGCCCAGGTCAGGGCGGGATAGTTGAAGATCGAGGCGTACTTGGCGCGCCCGGCGTGCAGGGCTTCTATCATTTCTTCCCGGCTGGCGCCCAGGGTTTCCGCGGAACTATAGAGGTACAGACCGTGGCCGCCCTCGTCCTGGACCTTCGCCAGCAGGATGCACTTGCGATGCAGGCTTGGCGCCCGGGTGATCCAGTTGCCCTCCGGTTGCATGCCTATCACCTCCGAGTGGGCATGCTGGGAAATCTGCCGGATCAGGTTCTGCCGATACTTTTCCGGCATCCAGTCCTTGGGCTCGATTTTTTCCTCGGCGTCGATGCGCGCCTGAAAGCGCTGTTCCAGAGCCGCCAGGTCCTGTTCATGATGCTCAGTCGTCATACCCACTCTCCTGTCAACTTGCCGTCAAACCCGTTCAATCACCAGCGCGATGCCCTGCCCCACACCGATGCACATGGTGCACAGCGCATAGCGGCCGCCGCGGCGATGCAGTTCGTACATCGCTGTCGTCACCAGCCGCGCGCCACTCATCCCCAGCGGGTGCCCGAGGGCAATGGCCCCGCCGTTGGGATTGACATGAGGCGCATCGTCCGCGAGCCCCAGGCCGCGCAACACCGCCAGCCCCTGGGCCGCAAAGGCTTCATTAAGCTCGATAACGTCCATCGCAGCGAGGTCGAGACCCGCAAGCCCCAGCACCTTGCGCGTGGCCTCGACCGGACCGTAACCCATGATGCGCGGTTCCAGGCCACTGCTGGCCATGGCCACGACCCGGGCGCGCGGTTCCAGACCGTTGCTGCGAGCCGCCTCCGCGGAGGCAATCAGCAGCGCACAGGCACCGTCGTTGACACCCGAGGCATTGCCCGCGGTTACGGTCCCGCCCTCGCGGAACGGTGTCGGGAGCTTTGCCAGCGCTTCCAGCGTGGTTTCGCGGGGATGCTCGTCCCGGCTGACCTGCAGCGGGTCTCCCTTGCGCTGGGGAATGCTGACCGGGGTGATCTCGGCGTCGAAGTAACCCGCCGCCTGGGCCGCTGCGGTCCGTTGCTGGCTGCGCAGGGCAAAGGCGTCCTGTGCCGCCCGCTCAATGGCGAACTGCTCGGCAACGTTTTCCGCAGTCTCGGGCATGGAGTCGATACCGTACTGCTTCTGCAGCAGACGATTCACGAAGCGCCAGCCAATCGTGGTGTCGTACATCTGCACATCGCGGCCATAGGCGGAGCTCGACTTACCCATGACAAAAGGTGCGCGAGACATCGACTCGACCCCGCCGGCAATGGCCAGCTGGGCCTCCCCGCACTTGATCGCCCGCGCCGCACTGCCAATGGCGTCCATACCGGAGCCGCAGAGCCGGTTCACGGTAACCCCGGGCACTGTCACCGGCAGCCCGGCCAGCAAGCTGCTCATCCGCGCCACGTTGCGATTGTCCTCACCTGCCTGGTTGGCGCAGCCAAACCAGACATCGTCAACCTGCGACCAATCCACTCCCGGATTCCGCGCCATCAATGCGCGCAGGGGTACCGCCCCCAGGTCGTCGGCGCGCACGGCGGCCAATGCACCGCCGTAACGGCCAATGGGGGTGCGTACGGCATCACAGATAAAGGCTTCCTGCATTAGTCATTCTCTCCTGCTGAAACGTTGACAAGATGTCCCCCGATACGGCGGGAATTACCCCGAAACAGGGCAATGGTTTGCTGCGCCTGGTTGCGGACGGTGACATCATACACCCCGCTACGCCGGCCCTGTTGG
>JBFHFJ010000019.1:0-22110 GCA_041583655.1 Haliea sp.
ATGCGCTGCTCCAGCACTTCGCGCTCACCCGCGGTGGCTTCGCGGCGGGCGTTGAACACCGCATTCTGGCTGGCGATAGCCGCGTCCACACGGGAATCCTGCAAACCGTGGAATTCATCTGGATAGACCACCGCCTGCAGATTGTCCCGCTCCGCCAGCAGCCGGGCCTCCAGGGCCTGGAGACTGACATACTGGCCCCGGAGCATGGAGCGCTCCGCCTCAAGCTGGGTGCT
This sequence comes from Haliea sp., assembly GCA_041583655.1. Taxonomy (GTDB): domain Bacteria; phylum Pseudomonadota; class Gammaproteobacteria; order Pseudomonadales; family Halieaceae; genus Haliea. Next base: position 234 of record JBFHFJ010000019.1, read on the forward strand.
GTCCAGACGCACCAGCGGGTCTCCGGCCCGTACGCTGCTGCCCTCGGCCACCAGAATCTCCTCCACAATCCCGCCCTCCAGGTGCTGCAGTGTCTTGCGGGAATCCTTCACCGTCACCACGCCCGGCGCCAGTGCCGCGCTCTCCAGAGGCGCCAGGGCGGCCCAGCCACCGAAAACACCAAAGGTAAGCACGACCACCAGAGTACCCAGCAGTCGGTAGCGGCGGTCAGAACTGTCCGGAGCCGAGATGCTGCTCATGCCGGATCCGGCCCCGGCGCCGCCCCCATGCGCTGGGCCCGGGCCTGCTTGCGCCCCGCTTCCATCCGCCCCAGCACCTCGGCCTTGGGCCCGTAGGCGACAACGGCACCCTCGCGCATGACCAACAACTTGTCGACCGCCGCAAGAATGGTGTTGCGGTGGGAAATAACGATGATGGTTGCCCCACGCTGCTTCTCTGCGCGCAGGGCGGTGATCAGCGCCCGCTCGCCCTCGTCGTCGAGATTGGAGTTCGGTTCATCCAGCACCAGCAGTTGCGGACTGCCGTACAGTGCCCGGGCCAGGGCGAGGCGCTGGCGCTGGCCCGCCGACAGCGCACTGCCGGAATCGCCAATCTCCATGTCGTAGCCCAGAGGCAGGCGCAGGATCGCTTCATGCACGCTGGCCAGCCTGGCTGCAGCCACTACCTTAGCCGGGTCCACCTCGCCAAAGCGGGCGATATTGGCGCGCACGGTACCGGCAAACAGCTCCACATCCTGAGGCAGGTAGCCGATGTGGGGGCCGAGCTCCGCCCGGTCCCAGCTGAAGACTTCGGCTCCGTCCAGGCGCATCTTGCCCGAGGTGGTAGGCCAGATACCGAGGATGGCACGAACCAGCGAAGTCTTGCCCGAGGCGCTGGGGCCGATGATGGCGACCGCGTCCCCCCGGTCAATGCGGAAGCTGGCGTTGCGCACCACCGTGAATCGCTTTCCGGGCGGGGCCAGGGAGACACTCTCAGCCGTAACCACCCCCTCCGGGGCGGGCAGCGACATCCGCTCCCGGCGCGGGGGGATGCGCTCCAGAGAGGCCTGCAGGCGCCGGTACTGAAGGCGCGCCTGCACCCACTGACGCCACCCGCCGATCAGCATGTCAACCGGCGCCAGGGCTCTGCCGAGGAGTATCGATCCGGCGATCATGACCCCGGGAGTCACCCGCTGCTCGATCACCAGCCAGGCCCCCAGCCCCAGCACCATGGATTGCACCGCCAGCCGGAAAACGCGGGATACCGCGCTCAGTACACTGCTCCTGCCCGCCGCCCGGACATGGCTGTCCAGCAACCGGAAGTGGCGCTGCTGCCAGTGGCGGCGGATGTCCGCCAGCATGCCCATGGACTCCACCACCTCGGCATTGCGCAGGTTCCTGGTGACGAAGGCATTGCTCTCCGCTGTCGCATCACTGACCTCCTCCAGGGGCTGGCGGCTTATCCTCGCGTTGAGCAGGGCCAGGCCCATCAACACCACCGCGGAGAGCAGCCCCACCAGCCCGAACAGAGGGTGCAGCAGGTACATTACCAGCAGGTAGACCGGCAGCCAGGGGGCGTCAAAGAGCGCCGTGGGGCCGGGCCCGGCGACGTACTGGCGCAGCCCGGCGAGGTCTGCCAGCGCCTGCCCCTGGGCCTCACGGCCACCGCTGTAAAGCGCCTCGCGAAAAGCCACATCGAACACCCGGTCATCCAGCGCCAGTTCCAGCCTGAGGCCGAGGCGCAACAAGATCTGCGCCCTCACCCACTCCAGGGCGCCGATGGTCAGGAACAGGAACAGGATTACAATGCTGAGCATGAGCAGCGTCGGCAGGCTGCCGCTGGTGATGACGCGGTCATACACCTGCAACATGTAGATGGCCGGCGCCAGCAACAGCAAGTTGATACAGAGGCTGAAAACCGCCAGTGCCAGCAGCGAGGCACGGCAACTCGCCAGTGTCTGGTACAGCTCTGAGCCCGGGCGCGAAGTGCTCACATCAGGCGAACGCCACCCTGGAACCCGGCCACGCAGAGACCATCACCTACCCCTCTATGACCAGGAATTCATCATTGAGCCAGAAGTCGTACTGGCTCTCATCGAAGATGAAGATACCGGTACCACCGCCGGTAGCGAGAGGGTTGTACAGGTCAGTCACAGCGTCGAGTCCGGGGTTACCGAAGCCACCAAGGCGTACGAAGAACGCCATGTCGTTTTCGAGATCGAAGCCGCCGTTGCGGTCGGCATCGATGTAGGCGATGAACTCCTCGCCATCGATGTTCGAGTACTCGACGTGCATGGCGCGGTACATCGGGTTTTCGGGATCGCGGTCGTCGAAGAAGAAACCACTGGTGTCCTCTTCCGAACCCTGGAGCAGGCGGTCAAGGAGATAGTCAAATTCCACGTTGTTGAACAGGATATCCTCCACCGCGACCTCGTTGCCTGCGACAAGTGAGCTTGCTCCCCCGGCACCACCGATTTCGCGGGTTGCCGCGCCACCTTCCGCAACCAGGAAATCAGTGAGCCCCAGTGCGCTAAGATCAAACTTGTCCTGGCCACCGATGGGGCCGGGAGGCTCATCACCGGAGAACACAAAGGGCTGAAGGCTGAATCCTTCGAAAATATCGTAGCCCGCGCCCTGGGACTGGTTGGCGGACAGGTACGCCACCTCGAAGGCGCCATCAAAGGAAATCTCCTGGCTGGGGACAAACACGGATTGGTCCAGGTATTGCCGGTCCTCAAGCAGATTTGTTGACTGCTGCACCATGAAGACAAAATTGCCGATGCCAAAGTCACCCGACACATCTTCAATGAGGATTGTTTCCGACTCCTGACCGAAACTGATCGCGATTTGGAACAGCGACTCCCCGAGGTTTCCAGTCTGCTCCGACACGTCAAATAACAGGGAACCTGAAGCCAGCGCAAGATCCGTAACCGAGTAGGCCAGCAGATCTTCACCCGGTGTGAAATCCATAACCCTATTGATGCCCGACTGCCCATCGGAGACACCGAAACCGGTATTCACGCTGAAACCTTCTTCCCCTTCCGCGCTGACGACGATGTCGTAGTCATTGGCAAACACAAACCGGTCCAGTCCCGCGCCGCCCGTCAACTCGTGGCTGCCACGGCCGCCGTATAGCCGGTCGTCACCCTCACCGCCATCGAGCGTGCTGTCGCCCAGACCGATGCCGATGCTCGCACCACTGAACAGGACGTCATTGCCCGCGCCGCCCACCAGGGTGTCGGCGCCAAACCCGCCGAAAACCGCATCCCGGCCGGCGCCGCCGGTAACCTGGGCGTTGTCATCGCCACCCAGGAAGATGTTGTTGCCCTCGCCCAGGATATAGGTATTGCTGCCATAGTAGGGCGGCCCTGACTCGCTCGGCGGCGCCAGAAACCCGAAAAGCACGGTATCGCCGTCATTACCGATGATGGTGTAGCCGGAAGGGCTTTCAGCAGTGTCGCCGGGGGCCATGGCATCGAGATAGACTTCCAGCGGCCCCTCCCCCAGGGCTGAAAAATCGAAAGTGCGCAAGGCGCCATCGAAGCTCAGGGAATTTTCAAACGAGTCACTAATCCCGCCTTCAAAAATATAAAAAGAGGGCGTGAACTCCGCGACCTCGGCAATGGTCTGCGGGGTCAGGAACAGCGTTTCAAAACCCGCAAACGAGAGCGGCTCGCCCGGTCCGGTAGCGGAGGAGAATACATTGAATGCACCGATGGTAATGCCGCTGCCAGCAGCGCCGAGGCCCAGGGCCGTGAGCCCGCCGGTGCCCAGTTGCGGATTGAAGTTCGGCAGCCCCTCCTGGGTGACCCTGGAAACGTCCAGGCTGTCGAGCTGGTAAGCCCTGCCCAGCAGCGTGGTCAGGGTCGCCGACAGCGCGGCCAGGTCGATGTTCTCGGTAAGGCTGAAGCCGACCGAGCCAAAAGCGGAATTGGAAAGCTTTAAAGATGCCATAGGCCTGTCCTGTCTGTGCTGCTAAGTATGTGTGAGCGCCGTTCCTGTCAGAACGACATTTCCCAGCGCATGCCGAAGGAAACAATTTCCCCGCTCAGGTTTTCGTAGCTGCCCAACGCCTGGTACGACACGAACGCGCTGACGCCGAAGGCAAACTGGGCCGCCACGCCGGCGCCATAGATCAGGTAGCTGCTGTCCGGGTCATCGACGTCAATCAACAGCGACGCATCGGCAGCATCGAACGGGTCATTGGCAAACCGGTAGCGCACACCATCCGCACTGTCTTCAAATTCGCTGGTGTACTCCAGCCGTACATAGGGTGTGATCACCCCCCAGGAGGGCAGGAAGGTATAGCTGAGCTGGCCACTTGCCGTCAGGCTCATGGATTCAAAGCCCTGCTTGTCCACAGTGAGGTCAAGACCACCGGCGCCGGTTTCCGTAAAGCCGTCGAACTCGCCGTCCAGGTAAAAGAACCGCACAAGCGGGTCGAGCTTGAATCCGCGGACATCAAAACTGTGGCCGATATTGAGGCTGATGTAGTACTCGTTGCCATCGGTCGAACCCTTTGCCAGGCGATCAACGCTGCCACCGAAATCCTGGTAGGCGATGCGGCGCTCCGTGTCTACATCGGACCAGCCATAACTCAGGACCACATCCGCGAAGCTCGCACCCCGGTAAAGACTGCCATAGAAAGCCAGCGCATAGTTGTCGGTCTCGGTGGTCGCCAGCTTTTCATCGAAATCGACTTCCGCCTTGCCCATGGACAGGGAGGTACCCACAAACAGATTGTCGTTGACCCGGTAATCCAGTCCGCCGGTCAGGGTCTGGGCATCGAAATCGAAGCCCGATTCCAGTGCGGTGCCGTCCTGGTCGCCAAAACTGAGGTCACCACGCACCCACAGACCGAACTTGCTCGCCGCCAGCATTTCATCGCTGCTGGCACCCATGCCGAGAGCGTCACGGGACTCATCGAGCGCCGCATTCAGCTGCTCGCCGGTCACTACCGTGTCGCCGTACTTCAGGTTGAGGCCCGCCAGACTCAGGCCCTTGGAACCGCCTTCCCGCACCCGCGCCATGCGTCCGCCGATATTGCGGAAGCGAGAGAAAGAGAGCACACGCACCGACTTGCCCATGGCGGCAAGCTCTTCCGGAGTAATGGCCTGCAGCGCCACCAGCGCCTGAGCCGCGGTGGTGCCCTGCGCACGCAGGTTGGTACAGAGATCCAGGAGATCCTGCTGGGCCTCGTTCCCGGGCTGCAGGCCGACACAGATGCGGTCGATACGCCGGGATACGCGCAATTCATTGACACTGGCGTTGGCGACGACGCTGGTACCGTCGGCGTCCGCCTTGCCGGTTACCCCCTCCGCCCCGGCCTTGTCCCCGGTCACGGAAAACGTCACATTCGCGACATTGGATTCACGCCCGCTCTGGTCGCGAATCAGGTAGGTGAACGAGTCGCTGCCGGTGAAGCCGGCAAAGGGGCGGTACACATAGCTGCCGTCAGCATTGAGCTGTACTTCGCCCCCCAGAGGCTCGCTCACTTTCACCGCGGCGAGACCGTCGCGGGTAAAGAAGATGTCGTTGTCGAGCACGTTGCCGGTGTCGAAGTTGTCGGCCAGATCGTCATCCACTGCCACGGGCGGCGACGAGGCATCAGGGGTCACGACAAACGTGGCAGTCGCGACGCCGCTAAGCGCCTCGCCATCGGACGCCCGGTAAGTAAACGCCACCTGGCCCACGAAGCCCGGCGACGGGGTGTAACTGAAAGTGCCGTTTGCGTTCAGGGACAGACTGCCGCTGGCGGGCGCCTGTTCCAGAACCGCGCTGAGAGCGTCACCGTCTGGGTCCGAATCATTGGCCAGGACATTGGCAGCGGCGAAGTTGGTGCCGAAATCGTCGTCCACCGCCAGCGGGGCCCTGTTCACGGGTTCCGGCCCGGTCACCAGCAGGGTCACGGTGGCGATGTTGCTCAGGGCCTGAAGGTCTCCGGCCCGGTAGGTAAAGCTGTCGGCACCGGTGAACCCCTCGTCAGGAACATAGACGAAGCTGCCGTCCCGGTTGAGAGTGAGGCTGCCGTTCTGGGGCTCCGAATTCAGGCTTGCGACCAGCGAGTCGCCGTCCGCATCCGTATCATTGGCCAGCACATTGCGCCCGGCGTAGTCGGCGCCGAAATTGTCATCCAGCGCTACCGGAGGGGTATTGGTGGTCGGCACCACCACCTGGCCACAGCTCGGATCCACGGCGTTGTAGTAGGCGTTGGTCACGTTGATGATGGGCAGGCCGACAATATTGTCATTGGCGTCAAACAGCGCCAGCCGCACATCCTGGTTGAGCGTTGCGGTATTCTCATAGACAAAGGTCAGGCAGGCATTCTGGCCGCTGAAACCAACCACCAGGGCCCCGGGGTCACCCGGGGCAACGTTCTCAGCGCCCAGCACCTCGACCCGGACTATGGAAGGATCCTGCAACTCCAGGCTCTGGTCACGACCCACGGCAACAGATGCAGCGCCGGCCAGTGAAGGCAGCAACAGGCCGAGCAATCCGGCCACCAGAATTGTGCCGCGGTAGAAAATATCCATGCTCTGCGTTCCCCCGGAGAACCACCCCGCGGCCCTGCCATGGGCCATCACGGTATTGTTTTGCTTTGAATTTTTGTAGTTCGCCAGCGCGCGGGCAGGCCCGAACTCGAGGCGACAAGCCTTGGGAGTATCGCCGCTGAGGGCCCTACGGTCAACGCAGGTCGAAGGTGGTTTGCGCCTGCCAACCCCGTGCTGGAACGCTGGCAGCGGCCAGGAAACCGGCCAGGCGCACTCCCGCAGGCCGGTCGCCCCCTGTTACCAGTGCACGCCGCGCAGCACCTGGGAGAACAGTCGCCTGGCCAGGGCCAGCCGGGATGACGGGATATTTGCCATCTCAGCGGCGGCCTCCGCCTCACTGAGCCCCCGGGCCGCAGGAGAGTCCGGAAACAGGTCATAGGCCTGGCTGAGGAAGGCTTCAGTCACACTGGGCAGGGTTGCCTGGGCAACCGCCCCGGCGACGCCAAGGGTCGTGGACACCTTCTTGGTCCGGGTCACTATCGCTTTCATCACCAGATCCCGGGCCTGCTCCGGGGAAAGGGTCGGGAAAGCCTTGTACAGGCCCGTGGGGGCGATCATCGGCGTGCGCACCAGGGGCATGTGGATCGTGGTGAACTCGATATTGCAGCGGCTGAACTCCGGCGCCGAACACAGGCTGAACGCGTCCAGCGCCGCCTTGGAGGCCACATAGGCAGAGAAGCGCGGGGGGCTGGTGAGGACGCCGATCGAGGAAATATTGATGATATGCCCCTCTTCGCGCTCCTCCATGCCCGGCAGGAATCCCATGATCAGCCGCAGTGCACCGAAATAGTTGAGCTGCATGGTGCGCTCGAAGTCGTGGAAACGGTCATAGCTGTAGCGCACCGAGCGGCGAATCGAGCGCCCGGCATTGTTGATGAGAATATCCGCGCCACCAAAGTCGGCGGTGACATCCGCCACCAGGCGGTCGCAGGCCTTCAGGTCAGACACATCACAGGCGTAGGCCCTGGCAGTGCCGCCCGCCGCGGAAATCTCGGCGAGGGTTGCATCGAGCTTTTCCAGCGTGCGCGCCACGAGCACGACCCGGGCATCGGCCCGCGCCAGGCGCAGGGCGCACTCGCGCCCAATCCCCGAGGTGGCGCCGGTAACGACCACCACTTTCCCCTTCACCCGCCGCCGCAGGGCGGCGAGGGTTGGACGGCCCACCAGCCGGTCGAACAGGCTGTCGACCTCGGTCACCAGCGCATCCGCGTCCTTGCGCAGGAAGTGTAACCAGTAATCCCAGATCACCGGGGCATACTCTTCGAAGGGCGGGCAGATGATGCCGGCGGGCTCCAGCAGGGCGCGGGTGCGGGTGGAATCGAAATGGGTCGGGTAATTGATATACCCGACCACCTGCGGCGGGATACCCATGCGTTGCAGCACGAGTTCTCCGAGCTTTTTCACCGGCGGCAGCCTGCCAATCCCCTTGCCCGCCAGGCGTGTCGCCGCGTCGACCAGGGAGGCATCCAGCGCGTGCAGGCGGGGACCGTGGGAGACGCGCATGAGGGTCTTGAGCACATCGCCGACGCGAATACCGTCCGGGTCCGTCAGAAAGAAGCACTCGCGGTCGTGACCGGGCAGGTGGGCCAGGTAGTCCATGGACCTGACCACATAGTCGACCGGCACGATATTGAGCAGCCCGGCCTTGTTCATCAGCAGCGGAAAACCTTCCGGCACCACACTGCTCAGGTTGTGCAGGGTCTCGAAGAAATAATACGGCCCGTCAATCTTGTCCATCTCGCCGGTTCGCGAATGCCCCACTACCATGCCGGGCCGGTAGATGCGCCATTTGAGGCGCTTCTCGGCGCGCACAATACCCTCGGACTCGTGCTTGGTCTGGAAATAGGGGTGATCCAGCGCCCCCGCCTCCGCAAACATGTCCTCGGTAAAGGTGCCCTCGTAGAGCCCGGCGGCCGCGATTGAGCTGACCTGGTGGAAACAGCCGGCTTTCATCGCCTTCGCCAGCGACACCGCCTGCCGGGTGCCCTCGACATTGCTGCTGCGCTGGCTCTCGGCACTGGCTTTCATGTCGTAAATGGCCGCGAGGTGGAAGAAATGATCGATCTTGCCCGCATGCTGGCGTATCCAGGCAGGCTTCACCCCCAGGCGGGGGCTGCCAAGATCACCTTCCACGGCAACCACCTGCTGCCGGGTCGCGCCCCACAGTTCCCTCAGGCCATCGAGCTTGGCCACGGAACCCGGACGCACCAACAGATAAACACGGCCGCCGCGGTCCAGCAGCCTGGGCACCAGGAACCGGCCGATGAATCCGGTGCCACCAGTCACGAAGTAGTTCATATTGTTATCTCCGGCTTGCCTGTATCCCCTCACATTACTGGCAATGGCGGTCCTTGTCACCGCCGCATGGCGACATGGATTGCGCCGCCGGATACGGGGTTCAGATCACCCAGTTGTGGGGCTTGTCCCTGTGGGTCTCGTCCTCAACTGCCATCACGTGCTTCACCGCGTGGTGCTGGGACAGGAACACCTTGCCCGACAGCTCCTCCAGAAAGTGGGTGTGGCGCAACACGTCCATCACCGGGCCCTTGACCTCCGACAAGTGCAGGTCAATACCGCGCTCGCGCAACTGGTGATTTATGGACTCCAGGGCCTCCAGCGCGCTGAGGTCGATCTCGTTGACGGCGGTGCACATGAGGATCACATGGCGCACATCCGGGCGCTCGTCCAGCAGGCTGTAGAGGCGCGACTCGACGAAGCTGGCATTGGCAAAATACAGGCTCTCGTCGATGCGCAGGGAAAGGATGTCGCTGCGGGTGATCACCTCGTGCCGGTCGACGTTACGGTAGTGCTCGGTGCCGGGCACTTCGCCCACCACCGCCATGTGGGGGCGCGAGGTCTTGTACAGGTGCAGCGCCAGCGAGGCCAATACCCCGCAGGCGACCCCGGTCTCCACGCCGAGCCCCAGGGTGACAAAAATGGTGATGGCCACCGCGACGAAATCCGAGAAACCGTAGTCCCAGGTCCGCTTCAGGATGGAAAAGTCCACCAGCGAGAGTACGGCGACAATGATGGTGGCCGCCAGCGTGGCATTGGGCAGGTAGGCGAGGTAGGGGGTGAAAAACACCGCCGACAGGGCAATCCCCAGGGCGGTCAGGATACCCGCGCCCGGGGTCGCGGCGCCGGCATCAAAATTCACCATTGAGCGGGCAAACCCGCCGGTCACCGGATAGCCACTGGAAAATGCCGCGGCCAGATTGGAAGCCCCGAGGCCGATCAATTCCTGGTCAGGCACAATCCGCTGGCGGCGACGGGCGGCCAGTGTATGCCCTACCGATACCGACTCGACAAAGCCGATAATGGAGATCAGCAGCGCCGACACCATCAACTCGCGCCAGGCCGGGTGCGTCAACACCGGCAGGGAAAGCTCCGGCAGGCCAGCGGGGATGTGCCCCACCAGGGACACGCCACGCGCGCCGAGATCGAGATGGTATGCCATCAGGCTGGTACCGATCACGGCGAACACGGGGCCGGTTCTGGTCAGCATGCCCGCCCAGTAGTCGGGGATGCCCAGGCGCAGCAGCAGCGGCTTCAGGCCACTGCGTACCCAGAGCAGGAACAGCAGTGTGACGCCGCCGACCAGCAGGGTCGGCAGATGGGTACCGGCGATGCCATCTGCCAGACTACCCACCAGATGCAGCAGATCATCCCCGTTCGCCTTGATCCCGAGGATATGGCGCAGCTGGCTGATCGCAATAATCACGCCAGACGCAGTGATAAAGCCGGCAATAACCGGGTGGGACAGAAAGCTGGCCAAAAAGCCCATGCGCAGGATGCCGAACAGCAGCAGCATCACGCCGGACATCAGAGACAGCAGGATTGCCGCCTCAACATAGGCCACGGAACCGGCCTCCGCGATCTGCGCGACAGCCGACGCGGTCATCAGGGATACCACCGCCACCGGCCCCACCGACAGCGTGGTGCTGGTGCCGAATATGGCGTAGGCGACCAGCGGCAACATGCTGGCGTACAGGCCCATTTCCGGTGGCAGCCCCGCCAGCATCGCATAGGCCAGCGACTGCGGAATCAGCATGACGGTCACTATCAGTGCCGCAAGGCTGTCATCCATGAACGCGCCGCGGTTATAGCGACGACCCCAGTCCAGTATCGGCAGGTAGCGCCTCAGTCTGTGCAAATACTTAATCCTCGCCAATCACCGGACTTGCCAGCCATTCCTTGCCGCGTATAGCGACGCTGCGAACAAGAGCTTACCACCCACGGCAAAGTCTTTGCGCAGGATTTTTCGAGATTAAACGGGAGGCAGACTTGCGCCCCGGGTGCTATTGTCATGACTGTCACCAGCCTGCCGAAACTTCGGGAAGGGCTTCACCTTGCAATGGAGAAAACCATGAAGGCATCGGACCTGATGATCAAGGCGCTTGAGGCCGAGGGCGTCGAATACATTTTTGGCATCCCCGGCGAGGAGAACCTCGACCTGCTGGAGTCGCTCCGGGAATCCTCCATCAAGCTCATCCTGACCCGCCATGAGCAGGGTGCGGGGTTCATGGCCGCCACCTATGGCCGCCTTACCGGCAAGGTGGGCGTCTGCCTGTCCACGCTCGGACCGGGCGCCACCAACCTGGTGACTCCCGCGGCCTATGCCCAGCTCGGGGCCATGCCGATGCTGATGATCACCGGCCAGAAACCGATCAAGACCAGCAAGCAGGGGCGCTTCCAGGTTATCGACGCGGTGGACATGATGCGCCCGATCACCAAGTTTACCTGCCAGATTGTCAGCGGCGACCGCATTCCCTCTGTCGTGCGCGAGGCATTTCGGCTCGCGTCCGAAGAGCGCCCAGGCGCTGTGCACATCGAGCTGCCGGAGGACATCGCCGCAGAGACGACCAGCGCCCCCCTGATACCGGCCAGCACGGTGCGCCGCCCGATCGCAGAGTACAAGGCCATCAATGCTGCAGTTGCCATGATCGAGCAGGCAAAGAGCCCGGTACTGGTGATTGGCGCCGGTGCCAATCGCAAGCTCACCTGCAAGATGCTGCGGGAGTTTGTCGACAAGACCGGCATTCCCTTCATTACCACCCAGATGGGCAAGGGCGTGCTGGACGAGCACGGCGAGCTGTTCCTTGGCAATACCGCGCTTTCCGACAACGACTTTATTCACCGCGCGCTGGCCAGGGCCGACCTCATCCTCAACGTGGGCCACGATGTCGTGGAGAAGCCCCCGTTCTTCATGCGCCCCGGGGGCGCCCGGGTAGTGCATATCAACTTCCAGTCCGCGGCGGTGGACCCGGTCTATTTCCCGCAACTGGAAGTGGTCGGCGACATCGCCAACAGTATCTGGCAGCTCAAGGAGCAGGTCACGGTGCAGTCCGGCTGGGACTTCGAGTTCTTCCACAAGGTGCACGCGGCCTACCTGACCCACCGCCGCGAACTGGAGGACGACGACCGCTTTCCCATCCTGCCGGAGCGCTTCGTCAAGGACATTCGCCGCGCCCTGCCCCGGGACGGCATCGTCACCCTGGACAACGGCGTCTACAAGATCTGGTTTGCCCGGAACTACCCGGCCGCTTTCCCCAACTCGCTGCTGCTGGACAACGCGCTGGCGACCATGGGCGCAGGCCTGCCCTCGGCCCTGGCAGCCAAGATGGTCTACCCGGAGCGCGCGGTGATCGCGGTCTGCGGCGACGGCGGGTTCATGATGAACAGCCAGGAACTGGAGACCGCGGTGCGCCTGAAGCTGCACGTTGTGGTCATCATCCTGCGCGACAACGCCTATGGCATGATCAAGTGGAAGCAGGCCAACATGAAGTTTGCCAACTACGGCCTGGACTATGGCAACCCGGATTTTGTCGCCTACGCCGAATCCTATGGAGCGAAGGGCTGGCGGGTCGGTGCCACCGAGGAACTCCAGCCCCTCGTGCAGGCCTGCCTGGCCGAGCCCGCCGTGCACCTGATCGATGTGCCGGTGGACTACAGCCTCAACGACGAAACCCTGAACGTCACCATCCGCGAGCGCAGCAAGGCCATCTGACCGCCCGGCGGCCGGCGCCGCCGGGCCGGAGCATGGCTGGCACTCCCCGTGGCGACCTCACGGCCGCCCCTTTTCAGCGCGTCATGTCCGCGTAGGGATTGGGTCCGCCAGCGGCAATCCAGGCGTCGAGCTGCTGCTCCAGGACTGGCAAAGGCACCGAGCGCAAGCCAAGGATGACGTCGTGGAAATAACGCTTGTCGAAGCCCTCGCCCAGCGCTGACTCCGCCTCTGCCCGCTTGCGCCGGATCAGCATCTCCCCGAGCTTGTAGGCCAGCGCCTGGCCCGGCCAGGAAATATAGCGGTCGACCTCGGTGGTCAGCTCGTGCTCGGAAAGCGCGGTGTTGTCCCGCAGGTAGGCCTGGGCCTGGTCCCGGGTCCAGCCGTAGTGATGCAGACCCGTGTCAATGACCAGCCGGGCCGCCCGCCACATCTCGTAGGACAGACGCCCGAAATGCTCATAGGGTGTATCGTAGACGCCCATTTCGATACCCAGCCACTCCGTGTACAGGCCCCAGCCCTCGCCATAGCCGGAAAAATAGTTGTTGGCACGGAACTCCGGAATATCTCCCGGCGCCTCGCGGGCAATTGCCGCCTGCAGGGAGTGCCCCGGGGCACATTCGTGCAGGGTCAGCGCGGTCAGCGTATACAGGGGCCTGGAGGGCAGGTCCCAGGTATTGAACAGACAGCTGTCCAGCCCTCCGCGACCCCCGGTATAAAACGGGGCAATCGCATCCGGCACGGGCAGGATGGTGAAGCGGCGCCGGGGCAGGAACCCCAGATTTTCCGCCAGCTTGCCATCAACCCGCTTGGCCACCCAGGCGGTGAAGGACAGCAGCTCGCGCGGGGTCCTGGCGTAGAACTGCGGGTCAGTGCGCAAAAATTCCAGGAACTCGGGCATGGGGCCTGCAAACCCCGCCGCCTCGCGGGTGGCTTCCATCTCCGCCCGGATCCGCGCCACCTCCTCAAGGCCGACGGCGTGAATCTCCTCGGGGCCGAGGTCGAGGGTGGTGAACGCCCGGATCTGCGCCCGATAGAACGCCGCACCATCAGGCAGCTCACGGGCAGCCAGGCTTTCGCGGGTCTGCGGGAGATACTCCTCACGCATGAACCGCAGCAGCGCCGCATAGGCGGGCACTACGGCTTCATCAATTACAGCGCGCAGCTCCGAACGCAACGCCTCCTGCCGAGCCAGCGGGATTGTCGCCGGAAGGGAACGCATCGGCGACCAGAACGGGTTATCTTCCCCGGCGGCGAGATAGGCCTCAATCGAGTTCTCCCGCCCGGCCAGACTGATCCGCGGGACGCTGTAACCACGAGCAAGCCCCGCCCGCATATTGGCCTGGTGCTCGGCGAAAAACCGGGGCAGTTCGCGCAAACGGGCCACATAATCGCGATAGGCCTCGTCGCTCTCGAAGCCGCCCAGACGCGGGTACAGGCCGGTCCAGAAAAAAGTGTCCGAGTTCAGGGGTGCCTCGTAGGTCCGGTAGCGCACCTCATCGGCCAGGGTAGTCACAATCTGCCTGAACACCGCGGCATTGATGGCCTCCTCCGGACTTAACTCCGCCGCAGGGATTGCCGCCAGCTCCTCCAGGCTTTGCTCCCATCGTGCGAGGCGCCGGGACTGGCTGGCGACGTCGACCCTGGGCAGGTGGGCGCCGGCGCGCCAGCCGCCCTCGCTGTCGCGCACCTGCCCCATCTCCTGTTGTCGCCAGGCATATTCTGACGCGTAAAGCTGCTGCAGGCGCCGGTCCGCGGCCAGGGCCCTCGAGGTTGTGGTCTGCGCGGCTGCGGCCTGCGCGGTTGCGGCCAGCACCGGGACGGCCCCGGTTGTCGCCAGGACGAGGGCACTGCCCAGGAGGACGGCACGGTTGATTTTCATGGGCAGGGCAGGACTCCAGTGGTTACTGCGCAGGCGACAGCGGCATGGTTCAACCCATGGTTGGATAGCCGGCCGCGATTGTCAACGCCGCGGGCGCGCTATCAACTCAGGCCGGGGGACGCAGCAGGGGCTGGCGCCTGTCAACGCCGAAGTAGGCGGGGTCCGCGGACAGGGCAGCCCCGGCCAGCGGCTGAAACAGCATGAGCGTGCCCGCGTCTCCACCGAGCGCGGGGTCCAGCCACAGGGGCAGAAACGCTTCCCGGCTAAGGCGCTGGTTACCCCAGGAGGGATCCGCCAGCTGGACCCGGCCCGCCCGATCAATACCCCTGAGAACACTGAAATGCGCCACTCCGTGGACTTCCAGCCTCACAATTGCCGGCACCGTGAGCGAGCCCAGCAACTCAGGGGTCACCGACATGCCCACGCCTTCCAGCCCATAGTGCCGGGCCAGCTGCCGCAGGACAGCGTAAGAAACACCCTGTTCACGCCAGCCCGCGGGCAACCCCCAGTTATCGCCGGACCGGTCCAGCAGGGCCAGCAGCTCCGCCTCGCTCACCGGCGTCCGCAGGTAATACGAAAGGTAGGTTGCCAGCGCCGCCAGGCCACAGGAAAAATCCCGCTCCTGCCGGACCACACCGGCATCGCGCAGCGCTACCCAGTTGCGAAACCCGCTCCCCTCCGCTCGCGCTGTTGCCGGCGGCGCGCACACGGCCATGGCGACCAGCAGCCAAATTCCCGGCAAAACCGGGCCCGGCGCATCAAAACAATTCGCGGGGCGGTTCATAGCTTTCTCCCGGCGGAAGCTCCTCGCGCAGGGCCCGCTTGCGGCCAAGGTGTCCCGCGGCGAGGCTGATCAACGAGAAGCCCGCCGCCGCCAGCACCAGGAGAGCTGCCGGCAGTGCCCGGCCCGGAAACAGTGCCACCAGCAGCGCCATGACGCTGGTCAGGGCGATGGCGCCCTGCAACCAGTACCGCAGCATGTATCGTGTTTGCAGCTGCTCGAAGCGGTAGTCGTTCAGTTTTTTTTCCAGCGGCGGATATTTCATGCGGCCTCCTTTCCGTCTCCTGCTTCCCGCCCAGGCAACAACCCGGGGGTTACCCCGCGGCTGATCCATCAGATGCAACCGCAGGGCCGTTTGCCGCTGCCCCTAGTGGGAGCTTATCCGCGCGTCATTACAGACTGCGCAGCTTCCGCCACCACCGTAATTGGGCACATAAACACCCCAGAAAAAGCCCATAAGCGCCAGATCCACACCGGCAATGGACAAGGCGAGATACAAGGGGGCAACGCGTCCGGTGGCGCTCTCCAGCTCGGCGTCGGTGAGCACTTCCGCCCCTGACGTCAGCGGGCTGACCCCGCCAAATGCGCTGCTCACCCAGGCCGGGCCGTGGGCTCCTGCCGGGGCTGCGCCAGCCATGACCGGCTGGCTGACGAGAGTGGCAAGCGCGAGGCCTGCCGCGATTGCTGACAACTTTTTCATGGCACATCTCCCTGTACGCTAGGTTTATTCAAGGGCACGCCGGACCGGCGCACCCACAACCACTCCCACATCAAAATCGATACAGCCACTCCAGCGACAGGCTGGTATTGCTGTCACCACTGGTAGCTATGTGGCTGTCAAAGAAGACCGTTGAACGTGCGCCGGCCAGCAATCCCAATCCCATGGAGAGACCGGTCTGGTGCCTGCTGTCAGCGATGGCGGTGCCGTCGAAACGATCGCCCGCGCGGCGCTGCCAGGAAACGCCGCCAGTCAGGGTCACCCTGTGATTGACGGCAAAATTCACCTCGGGCCGCAGGGCGAGGACATTGCCGGGGTCCAGCGTACCGTCGGCAAGATCCCGGGCCAGACGCCACTCATGGTTCACGGCAAGCGACAATACCACCGGGTCGATGGCCCGGTAGATGTGCGCCCCCAGCCGCGCGGTGCGCCCATGATGCCGTTCCCGGGGCTGCAGCCAGCTTGTCTCCACCACATCCACAGCAGTCGTCAGCAGCAGCGCCGGGGTAGCACCATCGGCGGACACCAGCCAGCTCGCTCCCACTGCCAGGGAATACTGATCGTCGCCACCGGACCCATCCGGAGCATGCCGCTCTATCCGCGCGTGCGTGGCGCCGGCGTGTATTTCCAGATTGTGGCGCAAGCCATAGCGTATCCGGCTGCTCACCGCGCTCGCCCGCCTTTGCTGCCGCCAGATGGGTGGCACGCCCTTCCCGGGCGCGCCCGCCGCGGGCTGCACGCTGTCGCTGTTGCTGTAGGTAAATGATGTTTGCAGCTTCAGTGTGCGCTGCTGGACCAGCAACTCCTCAATGGTGAGGGGCAACTGGGCCTGAGCGGGACCGCTGCCAACTGCCAGACCCAGCAGGAATGCTCCGGCGATGTGGCGACCTGTGGCAGACATTCCCTGTCCTCCCGTACCAGCCGTGGGCGATTACGAGCTGACAGCATCGCGCAAATCCACTGCGAGAGGTACGTCCGATCAGGCCGAAAGTCATCAGTTGCGGGGAAACTCCGCTCAAAGTCGCCCAGCTGCCGGGTGCGCGGAGGAACGCCGGCAAGGCCTGGCTTTCAGCGACCGGACTGGTCGCCCCGGGCGAGGGGCAACGGGTCCAGCAGGCTGGCAAGCTCTTCCCGCGAAAGATCCGTGTCTTCCAGCGCCACCTCCAGCACGGTACGCCCCTCGCTGTAGGCGCGCTTGGCGATCGCGGTGGCGGCTTCGTAGCCAATCACTGGATTCAGTGCGGTCGCCAGGATGGGATTGCGGGCGACCGCCTCTGCCGCATGCTCCGCGCAGGGTTCCAGGCCGTCGACACAGCCCACCATGGCGGCACAGGCTTCCGCGAGCAAGGCGATACCACCGAGCAACTTGTCCGCAATCAGCGGCAGCATGACGTTGAGCTGAAAGCTGCCCGACTGCCCCGCGAGCACGATAGTGGCGTCATTGCCGAGCACCTCTGTCGCCGCCATCAGCACCGCCTCTGGCACGATCGGGTTCACCTTGCCGGGCATGATCGAGGAGCCCGGCTGCAGCGCTCGCAGGCGCACTTCTCCCAGGCCCGCCAGCGGACCGGAGCCCATCCAGCGCAGGTCATTGGCCATCTTGATCAGCACCAGCGCAACGCTGCGCAGGCAGGCCGAGCACTCGACGCCCACATCCTGGCCCGCCATGCGGGTGGACGGCATCGCGGCTGCAGAGAAGGAGACCCCTGTTTCCGCCGCCAGGGTCTCCAGCAGGGCATGGACATAGCCCGCAGGTACATTGACCCCGGTGCCCACCGCCGAGCCGCCGATGGGCAGCGCCTGCAACCTGGGGAGCAGGTCGCGCAGTCGCTGCCGGCACTCCTGCAACTGCGCCGCCCAGGTCCGCAACTCGAAGCCAAGGGTGACCGGCATTGCGTCCATCAGGTGAGTGCGGCCGGTCTTGACCACTGCCTCCAACGCCGGCGCCCGCTGCCGCAGGCAGCTTTCCAGGGCGTCTATACCAGGCAGCAACAGCGATTCCAGCTCCAGTGTCGCGGCGACCTGGATTGCCGTTGGCACGACATCGTTGCTGCTCTGGCTGCAATTGACGTGGTCGTTAGGGTGCACAGGCTTGCCACTCCGGCGACTGGCCAGGGTGGCGAGCACCTCGTTCATGTTCATGTTGCTGCTGGTGCCCGAACCAGTCTGGAATACCGATACCGGGAATGCATCTGAATACTCACCGGCCGCGACCGATGCCGCCGAGGCGACAATCGCCGTGGCCACGCCCTCATCGAGCACCGCCACCCGCGCATTGGCCCTGGCAGCCGCGGCCTTGAGCCGCGCCAGCGCGCAAAGAAACGGCTGCGGCATTCGCCGCTGTCGGGCTATACCGATATTGTCCACGGCGCGCTGGGTCTGTGCGCCGTACAGGGCCGCCGCGGGCACGGCAACCTCACCCATGCTGTCCTTTTCAATCCGTCTGGACACTGTCCACCTCCTGATACCGGGGACCGACACGACAAATGAGCTTCGCCGGCCATCTCGCCCCAGTGTAATGCGGGGCCAATAATCCTGCGCACAAATATGGTGCCCCGGGCATGATCCGGGTACCGTATGCCGGCCCAGAGCGCACCATTTCCGATCCCTTCAGAAAATCTATCGTTACTACAGGTAACATTTTGGTGCACAGCAGCCATCACTGAATTCATCTGCCTGATTTTAAAAGAGAATTAATTTTCTCAAAATGCGCATTCGGGGTTGCGCGGGGGACTCATATTGTGGATATTAGTAACACATCGGGTAACACCGATGTCCCTTGCCAATCACATTTGAGGTATCCGAAATGAAAATCCTGGTCGCAATCCCCGCCCTTGTCCTGGCCGCCAACACCTGGGCCGCCTGCCCTGCCTACATGCCGCAGGAGGTTCCGGAGATTCCCAACGCCCAGAGCGCAAGCCTCGAGGAGATGTACACTGCACAGAAGCAGGTCAGCGAGTATGTCGCCTCTGCTGAAGCCTACCTCGAGTGCCGCTCCTCCAGCCTGCATCCCCTGATGCACAATCGCGTAGTCTACCTTGCCGAAACCACTGCCGAGTCCTGGAACAGCACCCTGCAGACTTTCCGCAAGCGGGACAAGATGCTGGCCACCAACTGATCAGCAGCACCCACTGAACCACACGGCAGACCGCAGATAAACATAAGCGCGGTCCCCAACCCCTCCCCGGTATTCCCCCAAGTCATTTGCCCGGTATTGTACCGGTGCGGACAAATACCCTAGTATTCTGAGTGCGTCACTGCCCCACGCTGTGTGGCAGACATAATTCTCATAAGATCTGACAACAGGAACTGCCCATGCCAAAGTGTTTTCGTCAGGCACCACTGGTTGCCGCTATTGCGGTGCTCGCAACAACTCCCCTGGCTCACAGCCAACAACTGGAAGAAGTGATTGTTACCGCGCAGAAACGCGCGCAAAGCCTGCAGGACGTCCCGATCTCCGTGTCTGCCATGCAGGGCGACAAGCTGCAAAGCGCCGGCATTCCCAACATGCAGGCGCTCTCCGACTATGTACCCAACCTGTATATCGCCGCGGCGTCAGTCAATACCAACATCTACATGCGCGGCGTCGGTTCCGGCAACAACCAGGGCTTCGAGCAGTCCGTGGGCATGTACATCGACGGCATCTACATGGGGCGCGGCCGCCAATATCGCGCCGGCTTCATGGACCTGGAACGGGTGGAAGTCCTGCGCGGGCCCCAGGGCACGCTGTTCGGCAAGAATACGGTCGCGGGGGCGATCAATATCATTACCGCCTCGCCCGATGTCGGCGAGGGATTCAGCGGGGAAATCGCCGCTGCCGCGGAATCAAACGATGGCCAGACCTACGAGGGCTTCCTGCAGGGCTCGCTGACCGACACCTTTGCCGCCCGCCTGGGTTTCAAGCACCGGGTGTCTGACGGTTACATGGACAACGAATTCCTCAACCGCCCGGAGGGTGAAATTGATGAGACGGGCTTCCGCCTGTCCACCGTCTGGCAGCCTACGGACGACCTCAGCGTAACCTTCAAGTACAGCAATACCGACTACGAACGCGAGGGCTCACCCTCAACAACCAAGCTCTACCTTGACCCGGCCGACCGCGCCGAACTGTTCCCCAACCGCTCCGCGTTCGCGAACATCGCCTACCTGCTTACAGACGTCAATTTCCCTGACTTCGCCGAGGTCGGGCGCAAGGAATTCGTGGTGTTCAAGGACAACGGCTACGGCAACAGCGGTGGCAACACGCTGGGTATCGGCATCAATCCCGACGGCAGTGATGAAGACTACGACAACTTCGTGCTGAACGTGGATTACGAAGTCGCCGGGGGCACACTCACCTCCATCACCGGCTGGTCTGAGTACCAGTATATCGACGGCGTGGATGTCGACTGGCTGCCACTGCAGTTCATCCACCGCGACGACAACCAGGAATTCGAGCAGTTCAGCCAGGAGTTCCGCTTTGCTTCACCGGGCGGCGAGTTCTTCGACTATGTGGCCGGCGTCTACTACGAAAAGAGCAATCTGAAATTTGACCGCCGCGTTACCCTGGATGCCAATATGGATGGCCTGGTGCCGGGCCTGCTCGGAATCAACAGTCTGTTTACCGTGCTCTCGGGCGGCCTGTACAACGCCGAACAGATTGGCCGCAACCACCTCTACGAGCAGGACGCGGATTCCATCGCCGTATTCGGCCAGGGCACATTCAACCTGTCCGACCGCCTGCGACTCACAGTAGGCCTGAGGTACACCGATGAGAACAAGGAAGTGGCCACCCACCAGTTCCTCAGCGACAGCATAACGGGCATGGGTGCACCTTCGGACAATTTTTTCCTGAGATTCATCCAGGCCACCAGCTTCAACGCCTACAGCTATAATTTCAACGAAGAGCGCAGCACCGACAAGTGGCTGCCGTCGGTGAACATACAGTGGGACGCCACCGAGAACAGCATGCTCTACGCCAGCTTCTCCCAGGGCTTCAAGAGCGGCGGCTTTACCGACGCCGATGACGGCGAGCCCGGCGACCTCACCCCTGGGGCTTTCCCCTGCGCGCCCGGGCAGCCGATTGAAGCCTGCTATGACCCCACCAATCCCAACGATGATTTCGAGTTTGAAGACGAGGAAGTGGATGCCTTCGAGATCGGCGGGAAGCATACCCTGATGGGCGGCGGCATGACCCTGAACTGGGCAGCGTTCTACACCCAGTACGACAACCTGCAGACCTCCATCTTCAAGGGGCTGGGCTTCGGGGTGACCAATGCCGCAAAGTCCGAGATCAAGGGTATTGAAGTCGACATGCTGTGGCAGGTAACCAACAAACTGCGAGTCGGGGTCAGCGGTGCCTGGCTGGATGCCAGCTACGACTCTTTCCCGGATGCGCCCTGCACAGCCGTACAGCTGGACCTGGACCCCTTGTGCGGCACCCCTGGCGGCTTCACCAATAACGACCTTTCCGGCGAAGTGACCACCTACGCACCTGAATATACCGGGTCGGTCACCTTCGACTACGACCACCCGCTGAGCAATGGTCTTGAATGGTTCGTTTCCGGGGAGGGCAACTATCGGGATGATTTTGAACCCGGCGGTGACAACGATCCCGTGGACAGCATTGACTCCTACAGCAAGGTCAACCTGCGCACCGGTCTGCGCGGCGAGAACTGGGAGATCATGGCCTATGGCCGCAACATCTTCGACAAGGAAGTGATCGTGCAGAGCTTCGACACCCCGGTCCTGGCGGGCACGCACAGTCAGTTCGTCGACGAAGGCCGGGTGATCGGGGTCCGCGCCAAATACTCGTTCTGAGACTGGCGCTTTCGCCAGGGGACGAAACAGTCCTGCAATAAAAAGCCCGGCTCCTCACAGAGCCGGGCTTATTTGGTCAAACGGCGACGGGCATCAGACCCCGTTGCTGTCCAGCACCAGGTCGACCCGCCGATTCAGGCTCCTG
>JBFHFJ010000020.1:0-21959 GCA_041583655.1 Haliea sp.
CCCCTATGGGCGTTTTTTTTCCACTCAGAACAGGGGGTTGTAACTGTCACCGGGGGTTACATCCGGAGCTGGCGGGAGTAGTCGCTCACCGGCAACTGCAGGACAATCCTGGTTCCCGGGTGCTCGGGTGGCCCAACCGGGCTCTGGATCTGGACGCTGCCGCCGAGGTCTTCCATGATGCTGTAGACCAGCGCCAGCCCCAATCCTGTGCCCTTTCCCGGCTCCTTGGTGGTGAAAAAGGGCTCGAACACCTGGCTCTGAAGTTCCGCCGGTATGCCGGGCCCCTCGTCCTCGACCTCGATTGTGATTCTGTCCTCGCTGCTGCTGGCGCGAATCCTTACCCGCCCCCCCGGTTCGCTGGCGTCCCGGGCATTGCCCAGCAGGTTGACAAACACCTGCAGCAGGCGCTGCGCATCGGCCAGCACAAGTTGCTCCCGGTTGCACTGGTTCTCGAAGTGAAGTGGCCTGGCCTGGTGGTCGAGCTGCAGTAAATGGATGGCCTCATCGACACAGTCCGCGAGATTGCAGGGCTCCAGGTAGATATCTCCCGCGCCGGAGCCGACATGGGAGAAGTTCACCAGGGAATCCACGATGCGGCTAACCCGTCCGGTCTGTTTCAGAATGTCGCGCGCGGTTTCATGTACTTCGGTGGGGTCCTCGACATATTCCAGGTTCTGTGCCAGGCAGGCGATGCCGGTGATGGGGTTGCCGATCTCGTGCGCGACGCCGGCAGCGAGGCGACCGATGGAGGCCAATCGCTCACTGTGCAGGAGCTCCTGCTCCAGCCGCTCATAGTCGGAGATATCCTCGATCAGCAGGATCTGGTCCCCCTCCGGGTCGCCGCCGGCACTGGCCTTGTGCAGGCTGATCCAGCGGGACGCGCCGTCGCCCAGGGCAACCTCACGCTTGAGGACAGTATCGGTATCCTCGCGCAGGAAGTTGCCGATGATCTGCCGCCAGGGTGTGGGCAGCGAGTCCAGCACAGAGCCCAGCACGGCGGAGGAGGGGATGCCGGTAATCCGCTGCATGCTGCGGTTCCACAGCAACAGCTCCCCGTCGGGCGCCAGGGAGCAGACCCCGATGGGCAGGTTGTCCAGGGTTTGCCGGTAGTGCCGGCGCAGGTTGTCCAGTTCTGCCGCAAGGCCGGTGAACTGGCCGCCCGCCTGATCCAGTCGGCGTTCGATCAGGAAAATATCCTCGGTGCTGCCGCCGGGCTTGGCGGCAAAGGGAATGCAGCGGTTGACGATGCTGAACGCCACGGCTGGCCCCAGCAATCCGGAGAGGTTGGCCTCGATCCGGGAGCGCAGGCGGCGCAGGGCGTAGGGGCGAATTTCGTTCTCATCAAACTGCAGTTCCTCCAGGGCCCGGGAGACTTCCGTACGCGCAGTCGCTTCTCCCAGCGATATGGCCAGGCGCTCACTGAACTCCCTGGCACTGTGCACGGTGAGGGTGCGGCGGGAAGGGCGGTTAAGCACATCCATGGAGCAGATTTCCGCCGCTACCCGCTCTTCCTCCGTTGTACTGGAGAGCAACGAGACAGACACGAAGAGAGCCAGGTTTACCCCCAGTGCGGCCAGGCTGGTCGCGGCCCAGGCGCTGTCGGCGCTGGAAAGCCACCGGGTTGCCAGGCTTGCCAGCCATTCCGGTTGGGGAAAGCCCAGTGCAGGCAGCAACAGCAGCAGGAACCAGGTCGCGAGCCCGCCGACCAGGCCGCTGATGAGGCCCTTGCGGTTCGCCGCCGCCCAGTAGGGCGTGGCTACGATGCCAGGGAGGAACTGTAATGTGCCGGCAAAGGCAACCAGCCCCAGCTGGGCCAGGCTCTGCTTGCCATTGATAGCCATGAAAAAGCCGTAGCCTGCGAATATGAGCAGGGTGATCAGGCTCCGTCGCAGCCATTTGAGCTGGTCGTACAGGCTCTGGTCAGTGCGTATCTGCAGCAGCTGCCGGGGGAGGATGAGGTGGTTGAGGCACATATTGGCCAGGGCCAGGGTCGCCACGATGATTGCGGTGCTGGCGGCGGACAGGCCGGCGACAAAAGCCAGTGCCGCGAAGCCCGGGGACTGCAGGCCGATACCGATGGCGAGTCCGGTGTAGCCCGCGGGCAGGTCGTGCCCCAGGCGCATGCCGGCCCAGGCCAGGGGTAGCACGGGCAGCGCGAGCAGCAGCAGGTAGAGGGGCAGGCCCCAGCTGGCTGCGCGCAAATCCTGGGATTCCTTGTTCTCTGCGAAGGCCATGTGAAAAATATGTGGCATGCAGACCGCACCGGCAAAGAACATCAGCAGCAGCACCCGCGCCGCATTTCCGGCGACCGGCTGCTCGATGAGGGTGCGCGCTTCGGGGGTGGCTGCCAGCCAGTCATTGAGTGCGCCAAACCCGCCGAAAATCTCGCTTACCGCGATCCACATCATGGCCAGCATGGCCGCAAGCTTGACCAGGGACTCGAACGCCACCGCGGTCACCAGGCCGATATTGCGCCGTTCCGAGGTCAGGTTGCGGGTGCCGAAAAGGATGGCAAAAACGATCATGATCACGCAGAAGATCAGGGCCAGGGTATCCTGGCGCTGCGCGGACGGCATCAGCCGGTCCGGCGCCCCGGCCAGGATGTGGATACTGTCCGCCACTGCCTGGATTTGCAGGGCCAGCAACGGCATCAGGGTCAGGCACATTGCCACGGTGACCGCCGCGCCCACCCGGTGGCTGCGAAAGCGAAAGGTCAGTACGTCCGCCAGCGAAGCGAGCTGGTACACCCGGCACAGGCGCAGCAGGGGCAGCAGCAGCAGGGTCGCCATGAGGAACATCAGCACCACGCCGATGTAGTAGAGCAGGAAGCCATAGCCGTAGCGGTGGGCAAGCTCGAAGATGGCGTTGCTGGCCATGGCCCCGGCGATCACTGCCAGAGACAGTACATAGGTGGCGGGGTGGTGGGTAACCGCGCGGGGCAGGATGCCGCGTTCCGCCAGGTGCGCAACCAGGAACAGCACCAGCAGATAGGCGACAATCGCCAGCAGGATTTCCGCCAGGCTAAAGCTCATCCGGATACCTGCGGAACTGGTTCCACCAGGCCCCGACAATCGCAGCCAGCCAGAGCGCGAAGGGCCGGTACCAGCCCGAGTCCGCCTCCCACAGCCACTCTTCAATCGCAGGCATGAAAATAAAGGCCAGCCCCATGAGCAGGAGCAGGGCCCGGTTGATATACATACTGGGTGCCCCCGGCCGCCGTGGCCATGGATACTACTGAAGCACTGTCAGCGGGTAAAGCGACTCATTGGTCAGCGGTTACCGCCGGTCCTCGTGGCAGGCCGGCGGGGGACCAGTGCGCCACAGCAAAGTCTACAATGTCACGGGCGCTGTCCGCAGTCTCTGGCGGCGCTGGCTGCCCGAGAAAATGCAGTGCCAGGCGCAGGTTCGCCGGCGCGGCTGTATCATCCAGCGCCGGTGCCATGTTCTGCTTGCTGAGTTTTTTGCCGCGCTTGTCGGTCAGTACCGGGATGTGGGCGTAGCGCGGTTGCGGGTAGCCCAGCAGCTTTTGCAGGAGGTGCTGGCGGGGTGTGGAATCCAGAAGGTCGGCGCCGCGCACGATGTCGGTTATGCCCTGGAAGGCGTCATCCACCACCACTGCAAGCTGGTAGGCATAGAGCCCGTCCTTCCTGCGCACAATAAAATCCGTCAGCTCCCGCCCCAGGGCACAGTACTGCGTGCCCTGCCAGGGGTCCTCCCAGCGGCTTTCGAAGTCGGCGGGTACTGCGACGCGCAGGGCGCTGGGTCGGCCGGTGACAGCCCGCCCGTCGCGGCAATTTTTCCGGCAGGCGCCGTTGGGGCCGAGCTCGCGCCGGCTGCAGGTACAGGCGAACAGGTGGCCGTCGGCTTCCAGCGCGGCGAGGGCCTCGTCGTAGGCGGTACTGCGTTGGCTCTGCCAGAGGATGTCGCCATCCCAGCGCATCCCGTGTTGCACCAGGCTGTGCAGTATGGCTGCAGTGGCGCCGGTCTGCTCCCGGGGAGGGTCGATATCTTCAATCCGCAGCAGCCAGTCGCCGCCTGCGCTGCGGGCGTGGAGCAGGCTGGCGAGCGCTGCGATCAGCGAGCCCAGGTGCAGTGGGCCCGTGGGGGATGGCGCGAAGCGCCCGCGATAGCTGGTTGGCGAGGTGGGGATCATTGGCGGAGGCGGGCCGTTTCACAGCCCGCCGCCGGGAAATCAGCCCTTTTCCTGCTTTTCCTTGATTTCATCAAGGGTCTTGCAGTCGATACACAGGGTGGCGGTAGGCCGTGCTTCCAGCCGCTTGATACCGATTTCCACCCCGCAGGCATCGCAGAAGCCGTAGTCGTCCTGGTTGATGCGCTCGATCGTGACATCGATTTTCTTGATCAGCTTGCGCTCGCGATCCCGGGTGCGAAGCTCCAGGCTGAATTCCTCTTCCTGGGTGGCGCGATCGGCCGGATCGGGAAAGTTGGCGGCCTCGTCTTTCATGTGGGTGACGGTCCGGTCAACTTCCTGCATCAATTCCGATTTCCAGTTCAGCAGGATCTGGCGGAAGTGCTCCCGCTGGCCCTCACTCATGTACTCCTCGCCGCGCTTGGGTTTGTACGGCTCGAAGTTCTTGAACTCGGAGGTGGAAGCCGGAGTGGCCGCGCGGCCCGGTTTGGCTTGCGCGTTGATTTCTGCTGTTTTTGGCATGACTGTAGCCCCATACGGATAGGGTGATACGAAAAAACCCACCAAAGTGAGTGCGCAAGGCCTGGGGCCCGGCGGCTGAGCGCGGAGAAACTACCAGATATCCCCCGGCTTCGCCACAAAATTCGGTGCCTGTTACAGCCGCCGTTTTTCGCGCTGCCGGGGCGCTAACAAGCGGGGCCCGGCATTGCTAGAATGGCGGCCAGCGTTTATTGCCGGGGATAAGCATGGAACACACGCGAGGTAGCTTGCGGCTTGCCGACAGGGTTGCTGATATTGAGCCCTTCCGGGTCGTCGAGGTCCTGAAGCGGGCCACGGAACTGGCTGCGGCTGGTCGCGACATCGTCCACCTCGCGGCGGGCGCGCCTGACTTCAGCACGGCGGCACCCATTGTGGAAGCCGGGCGCAGGGCGTTGGCGGAGGGCCATACCCACTACTCCCAGGCCGCTGGGCTGCCGGCCCTGCGGGAAGCCCTGTCGCAGCACTACGCAACCGAGTATGGGCTGGATATTGCGCCAGCGCGCATTTTCGTCACCCCGGGCGCTTCCGGCGCCCTGCTGTTGCTCAGCGCGCTGCTGCTGAACCCCGGTGACGGCATGTTGCTGACCGATCCCGGGTATCCCTGTAACCGCCATTTCATGCGCCTGGTCGAGGGTCGCGGCCAGTTGGTGCCGGTGGACGCCAGCACCCGTTTCCAGCTCACTGGTCAACTGGCAGCGGAACACTGGCGGGCGAATACGGTGGGCGCGATGGTGGCCTCGCCGGCCAACCCCACGGGAACGTCCCTGAGCCTGGAAGAGCTGGCAGCACTGGCCGCCGCAGTGCGCGCCCGGGGTGGCCACCTGATTGTCGACGAGATCTACCACGGCCTGGGCTACGACGGACCGACCCGCTCGGTGCTGGAGGTGGACCCGCAGGCCTTTGTGGTCAACAGTTTCTCCAAGTACTTCGGCATGACGGGCTGGCGGTTGGGCTGGCTGGTTGCGCCGGAGGAGGCAACTCCGGGGCTGGAGAAGCTGGCCCAGAATCTGTTCATTTCCATGTCCACCATGGCCCAGCACGCAGCCCTTGCCTGCTTCGAGCCGGCTACCCGGGCGATCCTCGACCAGCGCCGGGACATCTTTCGCCAGCGGCGCGACTTCCTGCTGCCCGCGCTGGAGAACCTCGGCCTGGAGATCCCCTGCCGGCCCGACGGTGCTTTCTATATTTACGCGGACGCCGCCCGTTTCACCGACGACAGCCAGGCGTTCTGCTGGCGTCTGCTGGAAGAGCACGGCGTTGCGCTCACCCCCGGTATCGACTTTGGTCACGTGCGTGCCAAAGAGCACATCCGGTTTTCCTACGCCACCAGCATGGAGCGGCTGGAGGAGGCGGTGACCCGATTGGCCCGGGTTCTGGCCTGATGCGCTTCGGGCCGCTGCTGGAGGGGCGACTGCTGCGCCGCTACAAGCGTTTCCTGGCGGATGTGGAGCTGCCCGGCGGCGAGGTGCTCACCGTTCACTGCCCCAATACGGGCGCCATGACCGGCTGTATAGAAGAAGGTGCACCGGTGTGGCTGTCGCGTTCGGATGATCCGAAGCGCAAATACCCGCATACCTGGGAACTGGTGGCGACTTCCCGCGGCCTGGCCTGCATTCACTCCGCCCTCGCCAACAAGGTGGTGGTCGAGGCTTTTGAGGCAGGGCGGATTCCCGGTTTCAGTGGCTACCCGGACATCCGCCGCGAGGTGAAATACGGCAACAGCAGTCGCGCGGACCTGCTGCTGAGCGGGCCCGCGGGCCGCGTGTTCATCGAAGTGAAATCGGTGACCCTGTGTCGCGAGGACGGGCAGGGGCTGTTTCCCGACGCTGTCAGTGCGCGCGGTCGCAAGCACCTGCAGGAATTGCGGGCGGTGCTGGAAGCGGGCACCCGCAGCGTACTGTTCTTCTGTGTCTTTCACGCTGGCGTCAAGCGCGTGAGCGCGGCCGGGGAGATCGACCCGGCCTACCGCGACACCCTGGCGGCGGCACAGGCTGCCGGGGTCGAGGTGTTGGCCTGGGGCGCAGCCGTGTCCCCCGAGGGGCTGGCGCTGGAGCGGGCCCTGCCATTCAGCGTGGATCCGCTGTGAGCCCACTTGTGCTGACAGCAGACCAGCTCACCGGCCGCGATGAGCGGCACCTGGTGGAGCTTGCCGGGGGGCATCGCCTGCAGCCCGCGGCGGCAGCCGCGTTTGCGCTGCTGCGGGCGGATGCCAGAGAAGCGGGTTTCGATCTTGCGATTGCCAGCAGCTATCGCTCCTATGCACGCCAGCGCCTGATCTGGAATGGCAAGGCGGGGGGCGAGCGCCCGGTCCACGACGACAACGGCAACCCCGTCCCTGTTCTCACGCTGGACGCGGCCGAGCGTATCCGGGTCATCCTGCGTTTTTCGGCACTGCCCGGAACCTCCCGGCACCACTGGGGCACGGATCTGGACGTCTACGATGCGGCCGCGGTACCCGCCGGCTACGTGCTGCAGCTGAGTCCGCAGGAGGTGGCGCCCGGCGGCCCCTTCGACCCGCTGCATCGCTGGCTGGATGCACGGATGGCCGCCGGCGATTCCCACGGATTCTACCGGCCCTATGGTATCGATCGTGGTGGCGTGGCGCCCGAGCGTTGGCACCTGAGCTACGCGCCCCTGGCGGCCAGCTGTGGCGGGCGGGTGACCGCGGCGCTGCTGCGTGACTGCTGGGAGTGCGATCCGCAACCCCTGCTGTTGCGCAAGGAGCTGGAGACCCGATTGCCGGAGTTGCTGGCGCGCTATGTGGAGGTGCCGGACGACTGGTGTCCGGCCAGCTTCGCGGATGGGGGAGCCCGGGGGTAGGCAAGAGGAGGGAATGGCGGGTGGGGCACAGCCAGGGGCTGGCCCCACCTGCGGTCTAGCGTTCGATCATTGAGGTCTCGTCGAAGTTGCGCACTGCCTCAACGATGGCCTGGCGCGCTTCGTCTGCGGTGCCCCAGCCGTCGATCTTCACCCACTTGCCCTGTTCCAGATCTTTGTAGTGCTCAAAGAAATGCTGGATCTGCTGGATCAGCAGCGGCGGCAGGTCGGTAGCTTCCTTGATGTCCTTGTAGGCCTTGCTCAGCTTGTCGGTGGGGACTGCGATCAGCTTGGCATCGCCACCGCCTTCATCGGACATGTGCAGGATGCCGACCGGACGGCAGGGAATGACGCAGCCGCTGATCACCGTGTGGGGGGTGTGCACCAGTACATCCAGCGGGTCGCCGTCATCGGCCAGCGTGTTGGGGATGTAGCCGTAGTTGCAGGGGTAGAACATCGCCGCAGTCATGAAACGGTCGACAGTGATGGCGCCGCTCTCGTGATCCACTTCGTACTTGACCGGATCAGAGTGGGCCGGTACTTCGATAATGACATTGATTTCGTCGGGCAAGTTCTTCCCGGCTGGCACAAGGTTCAGGCTCATGGGGCTTCCTGTAATGAAGGGTTGCTGTTTGGGGTTGCGGAGTATATCAGGCTGGGCTCAAACCTTGAACGCTGTCTTCAGCTTGCGCGGTACAGCCACCAGCTTCAGCCGCGTGTAGATCGGCAGGCCCTTGCGGTATTGCGGATAGGACTCCCCGACGATCAGCGGTGCGAGGTAGTCGCGGGCCTTTTCGGTGATGCCAAAGCCGTCCCGGGAGATGAAGTCCCGGGGCATCTTCCGCTCCTGGTTGGCCACGTCCTGCAGCGGCGCCTCGCCGATATGCCAGCTGTAGCGCTTGCCCTTGCCGCGCTGGATCGCGGGCATGACCGCGTTCTTGCCCTGCAGGGCGAATTCCACGGCCGCCTTGCCCACCGCGTAGGCCTGGTCGACATCGGTCTGGGAGGCAATGTGGCGCGCGGAACGCTGCAGATAGTCCGCCACGGCCCAGTGGTACTTGTAGCCCAGTTCGCCCTTGATCATGTCCGCCAGCGTCGGCGCCAGGCCGCCGAGCTGGCTGTGGCCAAAGGCATCGGTGAGGCCGGACTCGGCGAG
Source organism: Haliea sp. (assembly GCA_041583655.1). Taxonomy (GTDB): domain Bacteria; phylum Pseudomonadota; class Gammaproteobacteria; order Pseudomonadales; family Halieaceae; genus Haliea. Next base: position 8,664 of record JBFHFJ010000020.1, read on the forward strand.
GAAGCGCCCCTCGGCATCCTGGGTGCCCTCCGAGGCGACGATGACGCAGTAGCCGAAGCGCTTTACCGTGCGCTGGACCCTTGCCAGGAAACGCTTGCGGTCAAATGCCACTTCCGGAAACAGGATGATGTGGGGGGCATCCCCTTCCTCTTCCGCGGCCAGTCCGGCAGCCGCCGCGATCCAGCCCGCGTGGCGGCCCATGACTTCCAGGATGAATACCTTGGTCGAGGTCTCGCACATGGAGGCGACGTCCAGCGCAGCCTCGCGGGTGGAGATGGCGACATATTTCGCCACCGAACCAAAGCCGGGGCAGGTGTCGGTGAGCGGCAGGTCGTTGTCGATGGTCTTGGGAATGTGGATGGCCTGCAGAGGGTAGCCCATGGAGGCGCTGAGCCGGGATACCTTGAGGCAGGTGTCGGCGGAGTCGCCGCCACCGTTATAAAAGAAGTAGCCGATATTGTGCGCCCTGAACACCTCGATCAGGCGTTCGTACTCGGCCCTGTTCTCGTCCAGGCTCTTCAGTTTGTGGCGGCAGGAGCCGAAGGCGCCGGCGGGGGTGCTGAGCAGGCCGCGGATCGCCGCCTTGCTTTCCTTGCTGGTGTCGATCAGGTCTTCACGCAGGGCGCCGATGATGCCGTTGCGGCCGGCATAGACCTTGCCGATCTTGCCGCGGTGGGCGCGGGCGGTTTCGATGACGCCGCAGGCGGAGGCGTTGATGACAGCGGTGACACCGCCGGACTGGGCGTAAAATACATTCTTGGCTGGCATAGAAAGTCCGTGTCAGGCCCGGGCCCGGCGAAAGGGGCACAGTGGTAACTTATTGGCCGTTAATGATACGGCAAAGCGCCGGGCTTGTAGACCGCGATGGGCAGTATTACCGCCCATTACTGCGTGCTGCAGGGCCTGCATGCTAAACTCGCCGCCTTCGTCACAGGGAGCGGACCTTGAAAGGCCACATACATATCCTCGGCATCTGCGGCACCTTTATGGGTGGCATCGCCCTGCTGGCGCGCGAGCTCGGTTACCGGGTGACCGGCTCCGATGCCAACGTTTATCCGCCCATGAGCACCCAGTTGGAGGCCGCGGGGATCACCCTCGCCGAAGGCTATGCCGCCGGGCACCTGCAGCCGGCGCCGGACGTTGTGGTCGTGGGCAATGCCATGACCCGTGGCAATCCGGCAGTGGAGTACATGCTCAATGCCGGCCTCGCTTATACATCGGGCCCCCAGTGGCTGGCGGAGAACGTGTTGCGGGAGAAGTGGGTGCTGGCTGTTGCCGGGACCCACGGCAAGACCACCACCAGCAGTCTGCTGGCCTGGATCCTGGAGTACGCCGGCATGACGCCGGGCTTCCTGATTGGCGGGGTGCCGGCCAATTTCGGGCTGTCGGCTCGCCGCGGCGGCAGCGACTTCTTTGTGGTCGAGGCCGATGAGTACGACACGGCGTTTTTCGACAAGCGCTCCAAGTTCGTCCACTACCGGCCGCGGACCCTGGTGGTCAACAACCTGGAGTTTGATCACGCGGATATATTCCCGGACCTGGCGGCCATCCAGCGCCAGTTCCATCACCTCCTGCGCTGTGTGCCGGGTGAGGGCCTGGTGCTCCACCCACCCGCGGTGGCGGCGATCGACGAGGTGCTGGCGATGGGTTGCTGGACGCCGAGGCAGAGCTTCGGCATTGGCGCGACCGCGGACTGGGCCGGGGAACTGCTGGCGGCGGATGCTTGCAGGTTTACCGTGACCGGGCCAGACCGGAAACAGCACGGGGTTGAATGGGGCTTCCTTGGCAGGCACAACGCCGAGAACGCGCTGGCCGCCATTGCCGCCGCCCACCATGTCGGCGTTCCGCTGGAACATGCGGTCGCCGCCGTAAGGGAGTTCCGCGGTGTCAAGCGGCGGCTGGAACTGCTGGGCCAGATAGGCGGGGTGACGGTTTACGACGACTTCGCCCACCACCCGACGGCAATTGCCACTACCCTGCAGGGACTGCGGGCAAACAGTGCCGGGGGGCGGGTGATCGCACTGATTGAGCCGCGGTCCAATACCATGCGTATGGGAGAGCATCGGGCGCAGTTGGCCCAGAGCACCCGCGATGCGGACCAGGTGTACTGGTTCCAGCCCGCGGGCATGAACTGGTCGCTGGACGCCGTGATTGCCGACAGCCCGGTTCCGGCCAGTCTCGGCACCGACGTCAGTGAGCTGGCGCGACAGGTTATACAACAGGCGCGACCCGGTGACCGGGTCGTCATCATGAGCAACGGGGGTTTCGGTGGTATTCACCAGATCCTGCTCGACGAACTCAAAGCGGCGAATTCCTGATGGTTTCACATCCCCTGCTCAAAACCTATGATGCCCTGGTGCTGCGGCGTCCCTGGGTCTCGCTGGCGCTGGTCGCGCTGCTGCTGGTTGCCAGTGCCAGCCAGCTTGGCAAGCTCAAGCTGGACGCTTCCGCCGACTCCCTGATGCTGCAGGGTGACCCTTCCCTGGATTTTTTCCGCGAGGTGTCCGAGGAGTACAGTGCCGAGGATTTCCTGCTCCTCACCTGGCAGCCGGAAGCGCCGCTGCTCAGCGATGAGTCCCTGCTGCCGCTGCGGCGCATGGCTGATGAGCTGAGAAAGCTGCCCGCCGTGTCCTCGGTGGTCACGGTGTGGGATGTGCCGCTGCTGGAGAGCCCGCCGGTCAGCCTGTCCGACATCACCTCCGGCGAGCCGCTGCCGAGCTTGAGCGACCCCGGAATCGACCGCGGGCTGGCGCTGCAGGAATTCACCACCAGCCCCATCTACGCCGAACTGCTGGCCAGTCGTGACGGCGATCTCACCGCCGTTCAGGTCAATCTGCAGCGGGATGAACGGTACTTCGAACTCCTGCAGGAGCGTGACCGGCTGCGGGCGAAAGAAGCCGTGGGCACCCTGAGCCGCGAGGAAGCACGGGCGCTGGATGAGGTTACCATCGCATTCAAGGCCCACACGGCGCAGTCTCTCGAGGAGCGCAGCGCGCTGGTACAGTCGGTGCGGGATATCGCCGCTGACTACCGCAGCCACGCCCATATCTTCGTCGGTGGGGTGCCGATGATCACTGCCGACATGGTGAGTTTTGTCCGCAGCGACCTGGTGCTGTTCGGCAGCGCCATCCTCGGTGTGATGCTGGTGGTGCTGGCAGTTATTTTCCGCCGTGTGCGCTGGACCGTGATTCCGCTGGCGACCTGCATTGCCACCTCCACCGTCATGCTGGGCCTGCTCGCTTTCCTGGACTGGCGGATGACGGTCATCTCGTCCAACTTCGTGGCGGTGCTGCTCATCATCAGCCTGGCCATAGCTATCCATCTGGTGGTGCGCTATCGCGAACTGCATGCCCAGCACCCGGACTGGAGTGTGCATGAGCGCGCCCTGCAGACGGTGGCGCTGATGGCCGTGCCCTGCATCTACACCGGGATCACGACCATCGTCGCGTTCATGTCCCTGGTGGTCTCGGGGATCCAGCCGGTTATCGACTTCGGCTGGATGATGACCGTGGGCATCGTGGTGGCGATGTTGCTGGCCTTTGTCCTGGTGCCCTGCCTGACCGTGGTGTGGCCCATCGGCAGGCCCTTTGTGCACAAGAAAGAGCAGCGGCCGCTGACGGTCTATTTTGCCCGCGCCACGGAGCACTTCGGCTCGACCATTCTCGTGGTCACCGGGGTCATTGTCGGGCTCACTGTGCTGGGTATCTCCCGCCTGCAGGTCGAAAACCGGTTCATTGACTACTTCAAGGAGAGCACCGAAATCTACCAGGGCATGGAACTGCTCGACTCGCGGCTGGGCGGCACGATTCCGCTGGACATCATTCTCTCGGCACCGGATGCAGATGCGCCGCTGCCCGGGCTGGAAAACCTGGACCCCGCCCCGCAGGCGCCCGCGGCCGACGACGAATTCCTCGCCGACGAGGACGGGTTTGGTGTCGACGAGGGCCTCGCCGGCAGTGACTGGGACGACGAGTTCGGTGGTGACTTCGACAGCTTCAGCACCGGCGAGGAGAGCTTCACTCCCAGCTACTGGTTCAGTCTGGAGGGGATGCGCACCCTGGACGCCGCGCACCGCCACGTCGATGAACAGGAAGAGACCGGCAAGGTCCTTTCCCTCTCCACCACCTTCGCCGTGGTCAAGGACCTGCTGGGCGAAGATATCGGCAGCGTGGAGCTGGCGCTGGTGCAGAAAAGCCTGCCGCAGGATGTGGCGGCGCTCATGGTGGAGCCGTACTTCGCCGAGGAAAAGGAGCAGGCGCGCATCACCGTGCGGGTCATGGAAACCAGCAAGCAGCTGCGCCGCAACGCATTCCTGGAGCGGTTGCACGGGGAACTGGTGGAAGTGACCGGCCTGGAGCCGGAAGAGGTTCAGTTCACCGGGATGCTGGTGCTTTATAACAACGTGTTGCAAAGCCTGTTCAAGTCCCAGATCCTGACCCTGGGGGTAGTGTTTGCGGCCATTCTGGCCATGTTCCTGCTGTTGTTCCGCTCCCTGTCCCTGGCCTTTATCGCCCTCGCGCCGAATATTGTCGCCGCGGGGCTGGTGCTGGGGGTCATGGGGCTGGCGGGGATTCCCCTGGACATCATGACCATTACCATAGCCGCGATCGTGGTTGGCATCGGGGTGGATGACTGTATCCACTACGTGCACCGCTTCATGCGTGAATTTCCCGAGGACCGCAACTACCTGGCGACAATGCACCGCTGTCACTACAGCATCGGCAGGGCCATGTACTACACCACCGTTACCGTGGTGATAGGCTTTTCCACACTGACCGTGTCCAACTTCAACCCGAGCCTGTACTTCGGGCTGCTGACGGTTCTGGCGATGGTGGCGGCGGTGATTGGCGCCCTGCTGTTGTTGCCCAAGCTGATCCTGGTGCTGCGACCCCTGGGGCCGGAGGGCGAGCCCGCCGTGGAGGGGCGCGGCTAGTGGAATGCCGGGCCGGCTGTGGCGCCTGCTGTGTTGCGCCATCCATTTCCACGTCGTTCTACGGCATGCCGCAGGGCAAGCCTGCGGGTGTGGCGTGCATCCACCTTACCCGGGATCGGCTGTGTGGACTTTTTGGAGATTTCCGCAGACCAGCGGTGTGCAACAATTTTCAGGCCGAGTATGCTGTTTGTGGAGATGATCGCGAGACAGCGCTGGTCAACCTGCAGCAGCTGGAGATCCTCAGCCGTCCGGACTGAACAGGAGTTGCCCATGCCCACCACAGAAATGCCCCTGTTCCCGCTTTCCGCGGTTCTCCTGCCCTATGGGCGCATGCCCCTGCAGATATTCGAGCAGCGCTACCTGGACCTTATCCGCGACTGCATGAAAAACAGCACCGGCTTCGGCGTGGTGTGGTTGCGGCGCGGCGAGGAGGTCGCCCGGCGCGGCGGCGAGCAACAGCTGGGCGATACCGGCACTGTTGCCCGTATCGTGGATTTCGACCAGCTCCCCAATGGCCTGCTGGGCGTGACGATCCAGGGCGGCGAGCGCTTCCGCCTGAGCGACACCCGGGTGGCGAAAAACGGCCTGGTACTGGGTGACGTGGCGCTGGAACCCATGCCCGAAGCCGCGACTCTCGACGAGGAGTGGTCGCCGCTGCGGGAGATTCTGGAAAACCTGGGCCAGCATCCCCATGTTCGGCGCATGGGTCTGGATATCGATTTCGAGGACGCCTGGCAGGTGGGGTATACCCTGGCCCAGCTCCTGCCACTGGAGGAGTCGCTGAAATATGCGCTGCTCAACGCCGGGGATGTCGATGAGATGATGGACCAGCTGGACCTTATCCTCAGTGAGATCAGCGGCGAGGGTTGAGAGCAGCCGCCCCGGACTTGCCCATGTTCTACCTGGACCCGGACAGCCCGCTAAGCCTGCAGGGCCAGCTGCGGCAAAAAATCGTGGAAGCGATCATGGTGGGCAGCCTGGTTCCCGGCCGCCGCCTGCCCTCCTCGCGCAAGCTTGCTGCGCAGCTTGGCGTCGCCCGCAATACCGTGGTGCTGGCCTACCAGCAGTTGATGGACGAGGGCTATCTGCTGACCCGCGAGCGCAGTGGTATCTACGTCAACGAGGAAGTGCTGGCCCGGCGGGTCAGCTACCAACCGGCGAGCCGGAATGACGGCTCCAGCGCCGTAGACTGGGGGCAACGCCTGCGCCAGGTGCCGGAGGGCGTGGCGTTTCAGGCATCTCCCGACTGGCAGCGCTATCCATACCCCTTTATCGACGGCTACTTCGACCAGGCCCTGTTCCCGGTGCACGAGTGGCGGGAGGCCAGTCGCCTGGCACTGGGGGTGGGCGAGGTCAATGCCTGGAGCCGCTATCGCGGCGACGCGGACGACCCTCTGTTGCTGGAGGCGATCCGGACCCGGGTGCTGCCCGGCCGGGGCATCCAGGCAGCGGACGAGCAGATACTCGTGCTGCCCGGAATTCACGCGGCGCGTGCGCTGTTGGCCCGGCTGCTCACCGTTCGCGGTGCCACCGTGGCCATTGAAGATCCGGGTTCCCCGGAGTGGCGTTCCCTGCTGCTGGAGCGCGGTGCGCGACTCGACTCCCGGCCGGTCGACGGTGAGGGAATGGAGCCGCCGGCATCGGGCGCGCATTCCCTCTTCGTGGTCGCCCCCAGCCATCAGTTGCCGACCGGCATTACCATGAGCATGTCGCGGCGCCAGGATATCCTGGCCCGAGCCGCGGAACTTGACGCACTGGTGATCGAGGACGACCACGCGGCGGAGACCAATTACCTGGGCCAGCCCCACCCGGCGCTGCAGAGCATGGATAGCAGCGGCCGCGTGGTTTACCTGTCATCACTTGCCCAGGTGCTGGCGGACAGCCTGCAGCTGGCTTTTATGGTGGCCCCGGCCGAGGTGGTGCAGGCCGCACGGCGGCTGCGCCGTATCCTGTTTGGTACGCCTCCGCGCAACAACCAGCGCACCATGGCCTACTTCCTCTCCCTGGGACACTATGACAGTTTTCACCGGCGCCTCGATGCGGTGTTCCGGTCCCGCTGGCTGGCCCTGCGCGATGCCCTCAATCACTACCTGCCCAGCCTGGTTGTCACCGCGCCCAGCCAGGGAGGTACCGCCCTGTGGGTCAATGGCCCAGAGTGGCTTGATGCCCGGGTGCTGGCGCGTGAAGCCGGCCAGCGGGGTGTTTTGCTGGAGCCGGTGGGTCATTACTACCACACGGCCACGCACCCGGAGAACTGTTTCCGCCTCGGGCTCACGAGCCTGGACGAAAGCCAGATCCGCGCCGGCGTGGCCGCACTGGCAACTGTGATTCGCGATCTCTCCGGGTCCCATGGGGAGACCCTGGATAACGCCAGGGGCGAGAGAGTGAGCGGCGCCCTGCTGCGCAGTCGACTGGCGGGTGCGGAATTGCACTTCACCACGGTCTACGGTGACCCGGCCAGTATCCGCTTGCATCCGGATGGCACCATGACCGGTCAGGCCGGCTATGCGGGCGAGGACTCGGACCGCGGTGTCTGGTGGGTGGAAGACGACTGCTGGTTCCGTCGCTGGGAGCAGTGGTCCTACGGCAAGACCCTCGCACTCTATGTGGTCATCGATGGCAGTCAGATCAAGTGGTTTGACCGCGACCGACAACTGGTGGATGCTGCGCATATCCAGTGGCCCTCGCCACAATCCTGATCTGGACTCATCCACAGCGCCGATCTGGCGCTAACCCCGCCCGCCTGCTGTAGCTAACCTGATTCCCAGTGTCGGAGCCCTGCCGCCCCGAACAGAGCACACTGCCGCAGGAGATATAGATGGCCCGCTTTGCAATCGCCGGATTACAGCTGGAGCTGACCAACCAGGACAATCTGTATGTGATCAACGCAGAAATAGGAAAGGTCATGACCCGCTTCCCCTGGGTGCAGATGGTGGTAGTGGGAGAGCTGGCGACCCTGGGGCCGGAGACCAGGCACGCCCAGCCATTGCCCTCGGATATTGAAGCGCACTACTGCAGCCTGGCCGCGCAACATGGGATCTGGCTGGTGCCGGGTACGCTGTTCGAGCAGTGTGGTGATGAGGTGTTCAACACCCTGCCGGTTATCAACCCGGCGGGCGAGGTGGTGGCCCGTTACCGCAAGATGTTTCCTTTCTATCCGTATGAAAAGGGTGTCAGTCCTGGGACCGGGTTTGTGGTCTTCGATGTTCCCGGGATTGGTCGCATGGGTGTCTCAATCTGCTACGACGGGTGGTTTCCCGAAACCACCCGAACCCTGGCCTGGATGGGCGCGGAGCTCATCATCCACCCCACGATGACCAATACCATCGACCGCGACCTGGAGCTGGCCATCGCCCGCACCAATGCGGCGGTGAACCAGTGCTATTTTGTCGACATCAATGTCGCGGGCCGACTGGGCAATGGTCGTTCCATCGTCTGCGGCCCGGAGGGAAATGTCATCCACGAGGCGGGCATTGGCCACGAGGTGATCGCATTCGAGGCAGATTTCGAACTGGTGCGACGTACCCGTGAACGCGGGTTGATGGGGTTGGGCCAGGTGCTGAAGAGCTTCCGCGACAGCCCGGTCATATTCCCACCCTATCGCGAGGGGCATTCCAGCCCTGCGCTGGAGGCTCTGGGGGAGCTGCGGGTGCCGGCGCGCGATCGGCCGGCGATGGATGTGGACTCATAGGCAGTTCAGAACTGGCCCTATTACCTGCTCTGGCAGGCTCGTAACGTGGGTCGGGTGACAACGAGGGCGGACCACCGCCACGATTTCAAGGTGAGGGGCTAGAACATGACGATACTCAATACACGCAGGAAGACGCTTTCCCTGGCAGTGGCTGCGAGCGGCGCTCTGCTGTTGCCGGACTACAGCTTCGCGCAGGCTACGGTTCTCGAGGAAGTCAGGGTCACCGCGACCCGCCGCGATGAGTCGATACTCGATATTCCCTACAACATCTCCGCGGTCAGTGGCGCCAGTATCGAGGCCGCCCAGATTACCGACCAGGCCGAACTGCTGCGCTCTATCGCCGGGGTGGGTATCATTGATCGCGGCTATCGCAATTCCGGCACGGTCAATACCATCCGTATCCGGGGCCTCAACGTCGACAGTTCCATTGTTGGCGATTTTGCGGTGGCATCGGCGCCGACGGTATCCACCTATGTCAATGACACACCGGTTTTCGCCAACTTCGTGCTCAAGGATCTTGAACGTGTCGAGGTGTTGCGGGGGCCTCAGGGTACGCTCTACGGGTCCGGTTCACTTGCCGGCACGGTGCGCTACATCATGCGCGAACCGGAGTTCGAGGAATTAAGCGGCAAGGTTGCCGCGGGTGTCAGCCAGACCAGCGGCTCTGATGGCTGGAACTGGACCACCGATGCAACCCTGAACCTGCCGCTCACGGACACGCTGGCCTTGCGTGTGGTCGCAGGCCGGAATGACTACGATGGGATTACCGACTACAAGAATGTCTACGTACTGGACGGCAGCGGGGTGCCGGTCGCACCTGGCGGGGTGCTGGCACCGGATGCCGTCTACCGCGATGTCGAGGACGCCGACGACGTGGATATCTGGTTTGCGCGTGCAGCCCTGCGCTTCCAGCCCAACGATCGTTTTGATGCCACCCTCAGCTACCACACCCAGTCCGATGATATCGGTGGCCGCCGCGGCGCAACTCGCGGCAGCAACGGTGCCGGCGAGCCCTACGGTGACAACGAGCTGGGCGCGGTGCTGCTGGAACCGTCCTCCCGGGATATCGACCTGGTCAGCCTGGAGGCGGATGTCGATCTGGGCTTCGCCACCCTGACTTCCAGCACCTCGCACTATGAACACAGCGGTGAGGGGGTCAGTGAGAATACCGGCTTCTACGCACAGCTCGGCTGGCTTGCCGCCTTCTACTATAACTACCCTCGGCCCATGGCGTCTGCTGAGCGCAGCTATGACGACAAGAGCTTCATCCAGGAATTGCGGCTGGTCTCCAGTACCGACGGGGCCTTCGATTACCTGGTGGGCGCGTATTACCAGGACCAGACCATCAAGTCCGGCCAGGACAGTTTCCTGCTGGGCTTCAAGAACTGGGCGGATGAGGCGTTCGGCCCCGGTGTGGTGATTGATGACCAGGACTTTCTCTACCGCAGGAGTGAGGATTTTCGCGACTTTTCGCTTTACGGCGGGCTGACCTGGCACATTACCGACACGGTCCACCTGACCGGTGGCGTTCGCTACTTCGACAACAAGTCAGATATCGATACTTTCCAGCAGATCAGCTTCTACGACGGTTTCCGGCCCTCGGCAGAGGCGAGCTTCAGCCGGGATGATTCCGATGCCCTGTTCAAGGTCAACCTGTCCTGGGACATGGATGACAACACCCTGGTGTATGGCACCGTGTCCGAGGGTTACCGGCGCGGAGGCGCCAATGCGGTCCCCACGGTGGGATTCTTTGCCGAGGATCCCGCCTGGCAGCTCTACGATGCGGATTCAGTGATCAACTATGAATTGGGCGTTAAGGGCAGCAGGGGTGCCCACACTTACACCGCGGCCGTGTTCTATGTGGATTGGGACGACGTACAGCTGAACTCGGCTACCACCAACTGGGCTTTCTTCGCCGTCCAGAATGGTGAGGAAGCCACCAGCCAGGGCCTGGAACTGGAAGTCAGCGGGCCGCTGCTGGAGGGCCTGACCTACACCCTGGGCTACGCCTATGTGGATGCCGAATTGAGCGCGGACCTGCTGTCAGTGGATCCGGCTGTCACCACCCCGGTGGCCAGCGACGGAACCCGCCTGCCCGGCGCGCCCGAACACAGCGCGAACCTCACCCTCAACTACACCCGGCCACTGAGCGGGGAGATGAACTGGACCACGCGGGTAGATGGTTACTACCAGTCCTCCAGTGAAAACGCGATCAATCCGACCGTGCGCCTGGCGCAAACCCTGGACGGATTCCATCTCTGGAACGTGACCACCGGGGTGACGACTGCGTCCTGGGATGTCAGCCTGTTTGCCAAGAACCTGTTCAATGAAGACGGTGTGACGGGGATCTACAAGGAAGAGTACATGGGCACTGACCCGGCCCAGAATTACTTCGGCAATGGGGCTAAAGAGGTGATTTCACTGCCCCGAACCATCGGCCTGGCGGCAAGCTATCGCTTCTGAAGCCGCTGGTTTAGGCTCTCCCCCGGGACAATGGGGAGGAGCTGGCGTGGACGGAGAAGGAGATCTGCTGAAGCAGGCCGCAGCGGCATTGCGCCGGGGCGACCTGCGGCAGGCGGAACTGCTTTGCCAGCGTGCCCTGCGTGCCCAGCCACGGCAGGCCCGGGGCTGGATGCTGGCGGCGAAGCTGGCCCAGGCTAGTGCCGACTACCGCAGCCAGTGCAGCGCGGCGGCGCGGGCCGCGATGCTGGAGCCGGGCAATATAGGGATCCAGCTCGGCTACGCCGAGGCACTGGTACTGGCGGGCCGGCTGGCCGAGGCCCGGTCCCTGGTGGCAGCCCTGGAGCCGCGCGCGCTAACGGCAGCTGATTGGGCCGCGCTGGGCCGGTTTTACCTGTCGGCAGTGGACTACACCGCGGCCGTTGCCGCCTATCGCCGGGCGGCGGCACTCGCGCCCGCAGACCCTGCAGCGCAGGCCAATCTCGCCAACACCCTGGCCATTACCGGTGCCGGCCACGAGGCGGAGCAGCGGCTGGACAGCCTGCTGGCTCAGGACCCTCTGGATGCCGACAGCCACTACAACCGCGCTACCCTGCGCCGGGTGAACAGGGAAGACAATCACATCGCCGACATGACCCGCGCGCTGCAAATGGGGCCGTCGGATGAGGCGCCCCTGTGCCACGCCCTGGCCAAGGAATATGAGGACTGTGGAGAGTACGCCAGGGCCTGGAGCTATCTCGAGCGCGGTGCCCGTGCCCGTCGGTCGCGTTTGCGCTACCAGGTGGAACGGGACGAGCAGAGCATGGCTGATATCGCGGGACACTTTGACGCCAGCTGGCTGCAGCGGCAACGCCGCGGCGAAGCAGTGCCGGGACCGATATTCGTGCTGGGCCTGCCGCGCAGTGGCACTACCCTGGTGGACCGGATGCTGGCCAGCCATAGCCAGGTGGCGAGCCTGGGTGAAATCAACGATCTCGCTCTGGCCCTGGTACGCGCAGCGGGCCCGCACGGGAGCCGGCGCGAGCTGATGGCGCAGGCGGCGCGCGCCGACATGGCCGCTCTGGGCAGCGACTACCGGGCCACCACTGCCCAGTACGGAGCGCAGGCTATGTACCTTGTGGACAAGACACCGCTCAACTTCCTCTATCTGGGCATTATCGTTGCGGCATTGCCCGGGGCCCGGATCCTGCATCTGCGGCGCCACCCGGTGGCGACCTGTCATGCCCTGTACAAGACCCTGTTTCGCATGGCCTGCCCCTTCAGCTACGATCTCGATGACCTCGCCCGCTACTACATCGCCTATCGGCGCCTGCTGGAACACTGGCGCCAGGTGCTGGGCGCGGGCAGCTGGGTCGACGTGGACTATGAGGCGCTGGTGGCCGCCCCGGAGGACAACCTGCGCCGCCTGCTCGCCGCCTGCGATCTGCCCTGGGAGCCGGGCTGCCTGGAATTCCACACCAATCCCGCGCCGGTTGCCACCGCCAGCGCGGCCCAGGTTCGCGAACCGGTGCATACCCGATCGGTGGACCTCTGGCGACACTACAGCGCCGGACTGTCGCCACTGATCGAGCAATTGCAGCGTGCCGGGATCAATTGTGACTGACGCTGGAAGCGGTCGGCTGGCGGCAATGGCACGCTGGTTGCTGGCACCGCTCGCGGTTCTGTGTACCTGCTCAGCGTTGGCGGATGAGCATCTCCAGGGCGAGCTGCAGCTGTTGTTTGATACCGCAGACACCTTTGTCATCGAAGTGGACCGGCTGGGCCTGGGTGCAGCTTTCGCCGGCCAGGTGGACAGGCTGCCGCCTCTTGCGCTGGAGCTGGCGGCCGATGGCAGCGTACTGGTACCCGCCCGGCGCCTGCCCCTGCCAGGGCCCCATCCGCTGTGGCAGGTGGTGGCGGGTGAAGGCACCTGGGAACGCGATGCGCGGGGCACCCTGAATCTGCGAATGCCCCTGGACCTGCTGGAGCGGGGCGCCAATTGCATTCATTACGCTGAGCTTGCGGCGAGCGTGCCCGCCAGCGGAGGAGGTTCTGCGGTACTCAAGGTGAATGGCCAGACCTGCGAGTACTTCAGATTCACAGCCCGTTTTCAGGGCAGCGCCACCTGGCGCCCGGTCGCGGTCGATGCCGGGCCGCCCCATCTGTCGCGCTTTCCCGTGTACGACCTGCAGCAGCTGCAGCGGGATACCGGCATTGATGGCTCCCTGCTGGC
>JBFHFJ010000021.1:0-21729 GCA_041583655.1 Haliea sp.
CAGCGCGGCACTGACAATCAAATGCTGTTTCATAAGGTTTTACTCTCTCGCATCCGCGCCGGCTATGGCGCGTAACAGATGTTCCCGATAGGCATCCACTTCGTTTAGCGGGTTTTCGCGCAACGGGGAAACCTCAGCGGCGGTATAGGGTGTAAAGGGCGACGCCAGACTGTCACCGGCAAACTCGTACATGATCCAGTTCAGCACCGCCGCCAGCCGCTCATCACTGAGCGCCGATGTCGCCGAGCCGGGTACGCGTACCAGGTACTCGCGCCCTTCCTGGCTCTGCAGGAATACGCCGACGTGCCCTTTCATGGCGGGTACACTGCCGGCACCGGCGCCGTCAGGCGTATGGCAACCCTGGCAGTTCATCTGGTAATCGAACACCACCCTGCCGCTTTCGTCGACCGCGCCCAGAGCCAGTGCTGAGCACAAGAAAACCGGTAGCAGAATCAGCCTGGCCATCAGTCGTCGAACGCCACGCCTACCACAATGGCCGTTGAGCAGTGATAGGACGCACTGGAGGTTCCCAGACACCAGTTGATGTCATTGGTCTTGTCAGGACGGTAGACCGGCCGGTCACCCTCATCCCGCATGCACAGGCAGGCGCCACAGGAGGACTTGCCGCAGCAATCGTTGTAGGAGATCACGTAGTTGCGGCCGTCTGCCGGATTGTGGCAAGTCCCGATCCACGTAACCGGCGACATTTCGGTGCCAGGCGGACAGGTGTTGGCACTACCGCCACAGCAGTCGCACAGGAAGCCGTCGATGGCGCAGTAGCGCCAGTAGTCACAGCTGCTCGGATCGCCCTCCTCCAGTGGCCGCCCTGCGCCCTCGGCAGCTCGCGCCACCGGCAACAGCGGCATACTGGCACCGCCGACCAGCAAGGCGCCGAGGCCCTTCAGCAGGCCGCGGCGGGAACTGCGTTGGGCGAGCTGCCTGCTGCGCTGCTCAAAAACCTTGTCGAAGAAATTCATGCCTTGTCTGCCTCCACGTAGTGCACAGCTTCGCGCTTGCTCATGTAATCCTGAATTGACGCGACCTTCCGTTCCTTGGCTTCAAACAGGCTGTCCAGGTGCTCGCGTGAATTGATGATGCCCATGGAAGCGATCATACCGTGCTCATCGATCAATACACCGTAGGGCAGCTTGGACACCCCGAACGCCTTGCCGGCGATTTCCGACACCGCGTAGGGGAAGCCTGACAGCTCCTTGCGCCTGACATAGCCTGCATGGTCCTGCTCCTCGCCATCGCTGACCAGCATTACCTCCACCCAATCGGACTCGGCCCGGGCGGCGGACTTCAGCGCCGGTGTCAGCTCGTTGCAGATCGGGCAGTCCGGTGACAGGAAGAACAGCAACTGGGACTTGCCCCGTCCGGCGCCGCCGACCGTCGCCTGATGCCCATCGAGGGTGGCCAGGGCAAGCTCGGGAGCCGGGGCTCCCACCTTCAGCTTCTGGTTCAGCATCAGCGCTCCGGCGGGCGCCACCCGCTCATAGAGAACGCCGATCTGGCGGGCAAGTGCCAGGTTCACCAGTACCATGGCGACGAAGCCGATCCAGAGGACGATATTCGAGATTACCAACCAATCCATATTCCTACCTGCTCCTGGCCATGTGCTGGCTGTTGCTTATCAGTTGTTCCGCAGCAAGGTACAGGCCGATGAAAAATCCGGCCATGCACAGCGCCAGCAGGATGCCTGCTGCCGATGGCGCGAATGACCCTGCAGGCAGCACCAGCAGCAGTGCAAACCCCGCGATCAGCAGATTGCGCAGCACCAGTGCCGGGCTGACCAGCACGTCCGACGCCGGGCCGGCGCAGCCGCAGCGCAGGTCGCGACGCCCCTGCGCCAGCTGCCAGGCCATCATCAGGGCGTAGCTCATCAGCACTGCAGCAGCCACCAGCGCAGCGACCTGGCGCGTCTGCGGAGGCAACAGGGCCAGCGCGATGGCGAGCTCCAGAACGCCGACCGGGTATACCAGGGCATCCCGCCAGAGTGGCCGCAATGACTGCGGCAGGTACTGGGCCGCGAGCTCGCTGAACCGGGCCGGGTGGCGGAGCTTGTGCACGCCGGCGGTCGCCAGCAGCCAGGCCAGAAACCCGGCGAGAGCAACGCCCACCACTTCTGGCAGCACCATGCTAGCGGGCACCAAACAGCATCAGGGGCGTATTCTGTCCCAGGTCGGTAATGGTCCGGATGAACTCACCGCTGAGGGCATCGTACAGCTCCAGGCTCATGTTCACCGGGTTGGTGACCAGCAATTTGGGCTCGGAACCCCGGCTGACCGCCAGCGACAGGCCCCACTCCTGCAGCGCAATACGCGCAACCCGGGCCTGCCTGGACGGGTCGTAGACCCAGACCTCGGCGCCGCCCTCATTATGGCTGCCGTCTCTCGCGTCGGGGTGCATCAGCACGTAGAAGCGGCCGAGATCGTCCTCCGCGGTAATGCCAATGCCGCCGGGGGCCCAGTTCTGCGCCCGCTCAGCCTCGGGAACAAGGTGCCACGCGGCTCCCACTTTGGCGACCTTACCGCTGACATCGACGGGAATCACTTCACCGGAAAAGCTGGGGAAATAGGCCATCGGGCCGATATAGGCGGGGCGCTCGAAGATCGGGGAGTCATCGGAATCGAAAAACGCCTCGGTGCGCACCTGTGCCACCACGCTGCCGTCCGCCGCCAGCTCTGTGCTCAGGAAGCGACCGTCCGCGCAGAGACTGCTGAAGCCGCGCTTGCCGGTGGGATAGGTCAGGACGCAGCCTGGCGTGGCAATTTCACCGATGATCTTGCGCTCTTCCAGGTCCACCAGGGTCACCGAGGCGGCGGGGCTGAAATTGGCAACGGCCAGCCAGCGATCGTCGTTCAACAACAGAAGTGCATCGCGCTCCGGCAGGCCCATGAAGCGCTTGCCCGGGGGCAACACCACCTCCGCCACCGCACTCAGGTTTTCCTGGTCCCAGATGGTCAGGACATCGATACGCGCGCCACGGGTACCGCGGGGCTGAAAGGTCTCCGTGGCATAGATCTCGGCACGGCTGGCGGACTGTTTCGTATTGCCAATCATCGACACATTGAAACTGCCCTTGACCTGGTCGGCGAGCTTTTCCTCCGCCGTGTCCAGCACCCAGACCTTGCCATCCGACATATGGTAGAAGGCGGCATCGTGGACGAAGAACCAGCTCTCCGGGTACTCCCTGGGCAGGGTCTCCACAATCCCGATCGGCTCCACCGGCAGCGGCGGCGGTTGGTCGCCCGCCAGTGCCGGGATCGCCATCACCAGGCCGGAACACACGGCGGCTACTGCGCGTACTTCAGGTCCTTTCCACATAGTCGCTTTCCTGTTTCAGGTTTTACTGATATAGACCGTCTGGATGTTGGTGTACTCCTCCAGGCCGTAGCGTCCGAACTCGACGCCGATGCCGGATTCCTTGGCGCCTCCGAACGGCGTGTCCGGCTGGATCATCGCATGGCTGTTGACCCAGGCGGTGCCACACTCCAGGCGACTGGCCAGCGCCGCCGCCTTCTGAGGATCACCGGACCACACGGAACCACCCAGGCCACTGGGGCTGTCATTGGCACGGCGCAGGGCATCCTCCACATCACTGAACTTCAGCACCGGCAGAATCGGCCCGAAGGGCTCTTCACGTACCAGTCGCGTGTCGTCGCCAACATCCGCCACAATGGTCACCGGGAAGAAGTAACCGGGGCCGGGCATCGGTTCACCACCTGTCAGGAAGCGGGCCCCGCTCGCCTTTGCCTCCTCGGCAATGGCGCAGACCTTGGCGAACTGGGCCTTGTTCTGGACGGGACCGAAATCGGGGTCGGTACTGCCATCGCCAGTCCTCACGCTGTTGGCGATTGCAACCAGCGCGTCACACATCTGCTCATAGATATCCTCGTGCACGTACAGGCGTTTGAGCGCGGCACAGGTCTGGCCGTTGTTGAACATGGCGGTCGCGAAAATCTTCGGCGCAATTGCCGCCACGTCGACATCGGGCAGCACGATTGCCGCATCATTGCCGCCAAGTTCCAGGGTCAGGCGCTTGAGGTTGCAGGAGGCATTCTGCATGATTTTCTTGCCGGTCGGGGTGGAACCGGTAAAGACGATCTTGTTGATACCGGGGTGGGTGGTCATGGCGGCACCGAGACTGCCGTCACCCGTCACCACGTTGAAGACACCCGGGGGCAGCAGGTCGTTGACGATCTCGGCAAAGCGCAGCGTGGTCAACGGCGTATACTCCGAGGGCTTGAGCACCACGGTGTTGCCACTGCGCAGGGCCGGCATGATGTGCCATATGGCGATCATCAGCGGGTAGTTCCAGGGTGTGATCGAACCGACTACGCCCAGCGGCTTCCTGTGCACTTCGATCCGCGCCTCGTCGTTGTCCTGGATCACCTCTACCGGCAGCTCCTGATCAGCCGCCGCATGGCACCAGGCCAGCGTGCCACCGATCTCGAATGCCGCACCCATGCCCGCGAAACCGGTCGCCGGCTTGCCCTGCTCCAGGGTCAGCAGG
The DNA here is from genome assembly GCA_041583655.1 of Haliea sp. Lineage (GTDB taxonomy): Bacteria > Pseudomonadota > Gammaproteobacteria > Pseudomonadales > Halieaceae > Haliea. The sequence continues at coordinate 4,517 of JBFHFJ010000021.1, forward strand.
GATACCAGTTCCGCCTGGTGCTCCTCGATCGCCTTGCCAATCTTGTGGATGATGGCCCCGCGCTCTGCGCCCGGCAACGCACTCCAGGCGGGAAACGCGGCGCGGGCCGCAGCCACTGCCTGATCGAGGTCGGCTTCAGTAGCCTTGGGGCACTGGGCAGCAACCTGCTCGGTGGCAGGATTGATGACCGGGAAGGTGGCCGTGGACGCCACCTTCTTCCCGTTGATGATCATGTGGTACTCGCTCATGCGGACTCCGTCAATTCTTATAGCTACTAGAAGTTGTAGGTCAGGGTGGCGCCGTACCAGCGCGGCGGTGCGTAGACTTCCTCGCTGATTCCCAGCAACCCGAGGTCGAGGTTGTACAGGCGGTACTCCTCGTCACCCCCGTTCTTCACCCAGCCGGCAACTTCCCAGGTATCGCCCGCACTGGCCCAGGACAGGCGCGCGTTCCAGACCAGGTAGGAATTCTCGGCGGAAATGTTGGAGTTGGTCGCCTCGATGAACTGCCTGTCGTTCCAGACCCCATCCACCTGCGCCGCCATCCTGCCGCCCGCCAGATCCCACTCATAGCGCACAAGCGAGTTGAAGCTCCACTTCGGCGCATTGGGGAATTCAGCCTTCACGGTGCCCCCGAAAACATCGGGCACGGCGTCCACGCTGGAATTGATGTAAGCCGCGCCGAAGAGAAGATCCAGGCCCGGCATGGGATTGATGGTCAGCTCCAGTTCACCGCCATTGGAATCCGCATCGGAGTTGGTAACCTGGGGAGTCAGGCCGAGAATCGAGAAGGCCTGGTAGTCCTCATAGTCGTAGTAGTAGACCGCCGCGTTGAGCCGCGCAAAGTCCGTCAGTTCGGCCTTGACCCCCACTTCCCAGGAAGTCAGGGTTTCCTCGTCGTGCTTGAGGTTGCCGGGTTCAATCGCGGCGACGGTACCCAGGGGGTCAATGGACCAGTTGCCGCCCTTGATGCCACGGCTCCAGGAGCCATACACGAGGGTCCCGCTTTCCGTGGTGAAATTGAGCTGCACGCGCGCGGCGAAATCGTCGTACTCGATTTCATCAAGGCCGGCAATCGGCACTGCGGAAATATCGAAGACCTGGGTCAGGGGAATCCCCGCGTCTGGCTCCGCATAGCTCTGCAGGAAATCGAGATCCTTGGTGTCATCCGACCAGCGCAGGCCGGTTATCAAAGTCAGCTGCTGGGTAAGGTCATACTCCACCTGGCCAAAAACCGACCAGTTGCGCGAGTCGAGCTTGTAATCCGTGAACTGTACCGCGGAGTCGGAAATGGCGCCGGAGCCCTCAAGGATGGCCGCCCCACTGACGCTGGACATGTTGTCGGTGGTCATATCCAGGTAGTACCAGCCGGTCTGCCAGCGCAAGCGGTCACTGTCCCCGGACAGGCGAACCTCCTGGGAGAAGGTGTCGAAGTCGGTGTTGTTCTCATAAGGGAAAAAGAACAGGCCGCCCCCGGCGTCCTCCAGATACTCTTTCTCCAGATCCATGTAATTGGTTATTGAGACCAGTTCCATGTCCGGCCCGAGATCCCAGGTCAGGGTCGCGGTGACATTGGTGGAATCGCGGCTGTAACTGCCCTCAATGGACGAGGCGTGCTCAAGCCCGCCGGTGAGGCGTCCCGGCACGTCGACGCCAAGGCCGGTTTCGGGGTCAAAGTCGGCGAAGTTGATGGAATAGGTGCCGGAGGGAACGTCGTCATCCTTCGACTTGGCGACCCGCAGGTCGAGCATTACGGCATCGCTGATATCAAACTGCAGTGAACCACGCAGGGTGTAGCCATCGGCACCGTGGGCGTCGCGAATCCCCGGCACCACGGATTCCGTGTAGCCGTCGTTTTCCTCGAAGCGGCCGGCCAGGCGCCCGCGAACCGTGTCGCTGAAGCCGCCACCGATTGCGCCCTCTACGGCGCGCATGCCGAACTCGCCACCCTGGACCCGCATGTACCCGTTCAGCTCCTGGTCCCGTGCGCCGTTGGTCAGGTAGTGCACCAGACCACCGGTGGTGTTGCGTCCGAACAGGGTTCCCTGGGGCCCGCGCAATACCTCCACCCGGTCGACATCGAACAACTGACCATTGATCGCGTTCATGCTGGGAACATAGGCGCCGTCAACATAAACCGCCACGGGTGCCTCAAGATTGTCCTGGAAATTGTTCTGGGAAATGCCGCGCAGGTTGATAATGGTGAACGCCGGGGTGAAGGTCTGCAGCTGCATGGCAGGCACCTGCTGGGTGATATCCACCGAGTTGGTCATTCCCAGGGCGTCCAGCTGATTGCCGCTGAAGGCCGAGACGGAGATCCCCACGTCCTGCAGGTTCTGCTCCCGCTTCTGCGCGGTGACGGTGACCTCCTCGAGCACCTGCGCCTGCACTGCCGTCGCCAACAGGCAGAATACAGTTCCACCAGCAATACGTGAAACAGCCGCCGCCAGGGGTAAGGGAGCAGTTTTCATACGATACACCTCCGGTGTAGAAAATTGGGATCCGCGTAACACTACCATTAAACCAGACTCGCTCGCAGCGCGTTTGCACAGCAGCGAACTGCCGACTTGACTGTGCGCGAAGCGCCGCTCGCACCTGCTGGCTCAATCGACACGCCAAACGCCTTGCTTTAGACTCTCAAACCATCCGACAACGTATAGCAGTTCACCTGTGGATTATCAATTGCAGCCAGATACCGACGGCGGAAAAGGCACCAAACGGGGCACGGCCACGCGCCGGGCCGGGCGGGTAACGTCACAGCGGCTGGTCCAGACCGCCCAGGACATGCTGGCCAATGAGAACCTGGAACGCTTCACCATGCGCGCGGTTGCGGACCGCGCGGGAGTCAGCCTCGCCAACCTGCAATACTACTTCCCCACCAGGAAAGACCTGGCGCGGGCCCTGTACCTCGATGTCGGGGAGCGCTACCAGGCGGCCTACGACGCCTGCCTCGCCACCGCCCCTGAGGAGCCGCTTGCACGCCTGACGGCCATCCTGCGCTGGAATATGGAAGACGTTAGCCGGCGCTCCACCCAGCGCTTTTTCATCCAGCTCTGGGCGCTACTGGGGTCGCTGGACGATTTCGAGGGTGACTACATCAGGGAACTCTATGCGATTGATATCGAACAGCTCAGTCACCACATCAGAAACTTGAAGCCCGACATTTCCGCGGCTGAAACACGACAGCGCGCGACCCTGATCGCCGCACTTACCGAGGGCCTGCTGCTACTGCTCCACGATGTGGACCAGGATACCGAGCGCCGCAAGGCGCTTCTGGAATCATGCGTACAGACCGGACTCGCGATTGCGAACGGCGCCTCCGCCCCCCCGCCCTGAACCCCTGACTCGCCCGAATCCGGCTACCCCAACTCAAGAATCTGCCGGACAGCGCGCTCGCCTTCTGCAACCGCACCTTCCCACATTTGGGCGCCCTCCAACTCCGCATGGGCAAAGCGCACCCTGCCGTAGCCGGCGCGGACCACTTCCCTGGGCGCTGGCTTGCCATCTTTGCCAAACTGGAATCCCGGGGGGCATACGACATAGGCGTGCCCCTGGCGGTTGACAACTATGCCAGCGATATCGCGCTTGGCATCAAATCCATAAGGGGAAAACATCCTGGTGAACTGCTCGACGACTTTGCGCTCGATATCGTGGTAAGACATCCCGAAGAGCTGCATACGGGCGGCCACAGTTTGCTGTTCCGGAGTCAGGCCCGGGTTGCAGAACGAATTGTACATCGTGACCACAGTGGGCTTCGATGGATCCAGGGGCATTGGCGCCCTGCCGTCGATCAGCATCTGCCGGCGCAGGCTGAAGAACCAGCCGAAATCGCCAAACCAGCGCACCGCGCTGGCGCCGAGCTTCTCCAGAAACTTCCAGTTCCTGAGCGCCACGTTCACCGTTGCTATCGGGGCGTGCATGAAGGTATCCATGGCCGCCGAGAGGTGGGGAGGTAAATCACTGACAATACGTTTGTTCAGGTGCTGCTGGCCGGCGACAATGACACTCTTGCCAGTCAATTTCCTGACCTCGCCGTTGTTGTGGTAGGTGACGCTCACGGTTTTTGCTGAATCGGAATGCCCCTCATGCCTTACATCCACCACCATTGAGGAAAGCCGCATTCTCACAGGCGAATTGGCTCTATCCAGGTTTTGCCATTGCACCGAACCGAACAGGACGTCGGTGAGCCCCATTCCCCCCTGAAACGCGTCCGGAATCAGGTTTTTCACGATATAGCGCAATTGCCCCGTGTTGCCGCCAGGGAAACTCGCCAACCATATGCGATCGGTTGGATCAGGGAACGGAGGTCCGGGGTAGCGGTCGTAAGCGACCACGCCAGGCTGCAAGAAACGATACGCGGAATAGGCCGACGCGACATCCGAGCCCAGCCCGGTACCCATCGCCGCCATTTGCGGGTTCAGATACGTATGGACATCACTCTTGATACCCATTTCATTGACCAGGAAGTCCTTGTAGGTCATGGAATCGAGCCACTGCTGCCAGTCATCGCGTTGCGGTGGCTGGCGGTAGGTCTCCATCCAGATCATGTCCTGCTTTAACTGGTCCGGAATGGGGGCTTCCGCGAATCGATTCTGCCAGGGATTGAGCACAAATCCGTGGTCTTCATAGAAAAATGCCTGGTCGGCACTTTCCCACGCAATATGCATTGGGCTGTATACGTCCATGGGAATGGTGATTTTCCTGGACAAGCCTTTCGCTTCCTGCCACTCAAATTGCTCCGGCAGCTCCAGCTCTCGCCAGATGGGCGCACCAAAGCCGGTGTCAATCGCCTCATCGATAGGGTACACATTCCCATTCGACCCCTGAGGTCCCCATAGCTTGTAGCCATCCACTTCAAACTCGTTTTGTTTCGCCTCGCCACCAAATATCGGCGCCGCATCGAATATTATGACCTTGCTGTTCGGTCTTTCCTTGCGATACCGATAGGCGGCTGCAAGCCCTGCGAAACCGGCACCGACAACCACCAGGTCGTAGACTTCTCCGGTATCCTCTGCGCGCCGCACAATGCCCTTGAAGTCGTTATTGCGAATGGTATGCGCCGCATTCACCATCTCGTGCGTGTTGCCGTTCGCATTCGCATAGTCACCGACGCCACCCGGCCCGGTCCAATCAGGCCCCAGGCCGGTCAAGGGCAACGGCATGGACCGCCCCAGCTTGTACCCGTTGCCCCGGGTTTGTGCGAGAGCACCGGGGGCCTTCATCGCCAGCAATGACGCCCCCGCTCCCACCAGCGTTCCTCCAACGAAATCACGCCGGGTGACCTGTGGGCCCAGCTCACCCTTGTCACCGGATTTACTGTTGCTCATCGCCTGCCCCTCCAGTTACCCCACTGTCTTTCTCCGCCCCGAAAGCGCCAAGCACATAGATGTCGCCCTTGCACCACCACTCGCCTTCCTTCCTTTCCCACAAAAACAGTATCTTGAAGGAAAAGCCATCGGCGTCAGGATCCTTGGGTGTAACGTGGAAATTAGCCCAATCCCAACCTGCGTCACCATTGACATGGGTGTGCATTGACTCAACCCGCACGTTGAATTCCTGCACCAGCCCCTCGTAGAGCGGCTTGATTTCAGCCCGACCAAACAGGGTCTTGCCATCGCTGTCGGTTGCAATCACATCATCGCTGTAGAATTCCTCAATGATCGGCAGCGCATTGCCGTCCGCGAACGCCGCCTCCTTGAGCGCGTACTTTTCGTTGATCGCGGATCTGAACTCGTCCAACCCGGAAGCCTCCTGGGCAACCGAATAGGTACACATGAGCAGCCAGCTCAACACAAGGAATGTCAAAGTTTTCATACAAGCCACCATCTGGATTGTCGTTGTGGATAAACTCGGTTAATTTAATAGGTCATATGACCTAAAAATAGTAGGCGGCTAATCACTTCCAGTAAAAGAACACTTCGGTATATATGAATACTTTTTTATAACTAAGATCCGCACGAGTCCAACCACTTCAAGAAGCGGCCAGAACGCTACAGGAGAGCGAGATCAGGGCAAAAGGACGCTCAGTGGAAACACACCCTCTCGAGAGGCATGTTGCTTGTCAGCGGTCTCCGGGGGACAGAACTGAAACGTCGCCCCCCTGCTCACGCCGGTATTGCACCGGTGTCAGGCCGAATTCCGCCTTGAAGGCGCGGCTGAAATGGGAGGCGTCCTTGAAACCGAAATGGTAGGCCACCTCGGCCACGGTGTAGCGGGCAAAGGCGTTGTCCGCAAACGCCTGGCTGCAGGCCTGCAGGCGCAGCTGCTGGATGTAGCGGCAGATCGATACGCTCTCCGCCTCGAACAGCATGTGCAGGTAACGGGTTGAGATATTGTGCGCAGCGGCGATCCAGTCCGGCGTCAGCCGCGGGTCACCGAGGTGCTTGCGAATGAACTGCCGGATCCTGCTCAGGTACTCCTGCCTGACGCCGTTGGACAAAAGATCCCGCCGCTGGCTGTCGCCATTGTAACTGAGGGTGGTCGCGAGCAGGTCGATGACATTGGCCTCCAGCCGCTGCGCGAGAACGCCGTCCATGTCGTCCAGTTTCTGCGCGATGGAGGTCACGAACTGGGAAAACAGCCCGTTGGCTCCGTTCCGCGCGTCCATGCGCACTCCCAGATGCCGCTCGGGCTGGTGTACGCACTCCTCCATCAGGGGAGACGGGATGGCCAGCACCACCTGGGAATATTCACTGGCGAAATGCAGCTCGTAGGGCTCGGAGCTGAGGCACAGGGTAAAGTCGCCCGGCTCCAGATGGGCCTCGCGACCGCGCTGGATAACCTGGCTTTCGCCCGCCACCTGGACCTTGACCAGATAGATGGAATCCGCCACTTCGCCGATATGGCTGCGGCGCCGATACACATCCAGAGGGGTACTCTTGACAGCGGCGAACCCTAGCTGGCCAAGCTGGCGCGAGTTGAGCAGGCCGTGAAACTCGCCGGGGTAATCACGCGCGAGCTCACAGTCCATGGGGAAAAAGGTTGCGCTGACCTGGTCATCGAACCGTTCCAGAGATGCAGTAGTCTTCAGCATTGGCACCGTGACTCTCAACTCGCTTCCCGCCGCCGGATCAATGTCGCGCCACCGGCGGGGGCCGGCCCGACTCGCCAAACTCCGAGCGCACCAGCAGTGAATGGTAGTTACTCCGATCCACACCCGCCCGATCGGAACTGTCGAGCCACGATACTACAGACATCACCAATACCGCCAGCGGCAGGGTAAACAGCGCCGGGTAGTCATAGGGGAACAGGGCCCGCTCGAAGCCGAGCACCGATACCCACACCTGCGGCCCGACAACAATCAGCGATACCGATGACACCAGGCCCACCAGGGCGCCGGCAATGGCGCCCCGGGTGGTCAGCCCCGACCAGTACAGGGACAGAAACAGAATGGGGAAATTGACCGAGGCCGCGACCACCATGGGCATGGTGGCGATGAACGCCACGTTCTCATTCTGGAACAGAATACCCAGCACGACGGCAATGACCCCGATAACGACGGTGGTGAGCCGGGTGAGCTGCAATTCCCGGCGCGCATCCGGAGCCCCCTTGCACAGCACCTCTGCATACAGGTCGTGGGAGATCGCCGCGGCACCGGACACAGTAAGCCCGGCGACAACCGCCAGAATAGTGGCGAAGGTCACCGCCGACATGAAGCCGGTCAGCAGGTTGCCGCCCACTGCCGTCGCCAGGTGAATCGCCGCCATGTTGCTGCCACCGATCAATTGCCCCTCGCTGGTGAAGAACGCGGGGTTGCCGTAGACAAACGCCACCGCGCCAAAGCCCACGATCACCAGCGCCAGATAGAAATAGCCCATGAACAGCGATGCATAAAACGCCGACTTCTTGGCTTCGTGCATGTCGGGCACGGTGAATAGGCGCATGAGAATATGCGGCAGGCCCAGGGTGCCAAACAGCATGGAGACAAGGATCGTCGCCACCTGCACCGGCGAATCGAACAGCACGCCGGGCGCCAGTATCCGCTCTCCCCGGGGATGCTGGGTCACGGCCGTGGCCAGCAGGGTATCCAGGCTGAAGCCGCTCAGGTACATGACGAGGAACGCGGTGATCGTCACCCCGGTCATCAGCAGAATCGCCTTGATGATCTGGACCCAGGTGGTGGCCAGCATGCCGCCGAAGGTTACGTAAGCCAGCACCAGAACACTGATGGCAACCACCGCCACCTCGTAGGGGAGCCCGAACAGCAGCTGGATCAACTTGCCGGCGCCCACCATCTGCGCGATCAGGTACAGCACCACCACCACGATGGTTGCCCCAGCCGCCACCACCCGGATTTGGGTTCGCTCCAGCCGCTGGGAGACGACATCGACGAAGGTGAAGCTGCCGAGGTTGCGCACCCGGCGCGCGAGCAGGAAAAGGAGCAGCGGCCAGGCTGCGAAGGCACCCAGCGCGAGCACCAGGCCGTCGAAGCCACCCAGGAACATAAGCCCGGTGATTCCCAGGAACGAGGCTGCGGACATGAAATCACCCGCTATGGCCGTGCCGTTCTGGAGCCCGGTGATCTGCCCGCCCGCGGTATAGAAGTCCTGGCTGCTGTGGGTGCGCCGGGATGCCCAGAAGCTGACGGCGAGGGTGGCCAGAACGAAAACCAGGAACATGCCTATGGCGACAGTATCCACTCAGGATTCCTCCCCGGAGCGGGTCGTCGCCCGGTTCAGGAGCAGGAAAACCAGCTCCAGCAGGATAAAAAACACAATCAGCGCGGCAAACATGAGCAGGGAGCCCGTGACGTGCGACATCCCCAGGCGCCGGGCAAGGCCCTCGCCAACGGCGGTCCAGTTAAGGACGAAGGAAAAATACAGTACCAGCGTGACCAGGGTGAACACGAAGCGGCGTCGTGTCCGGGCCCTGATCATCTGGAGCTTGGCGGCGGTGTCCATATGGCGTCCCCGGAATGTATTGCTTCAGGCTGGGTTACCGGAGGAATATACCAGCCCGGGCCCCGCCGGCGCCAACGGTTCCCCGCACCGATTGCCAGCTCAGCGCTTGATCTGCCCCTCCAGCATTTTTGCACTCTTTTCGCCGTAGGGCGGCAGGGTGCCGGCCAGCTTCGCAATATTCACCCAGCCCTCTTCGTAGACACCCCGGGCATGGCTGAAGGTGCGAAAACCGTCGCGACCGCGGTAATTACCCATGCCGCTGTGGCCGATTCCGCCGAAAGGAAGGTCGTCGCAGCCGACATGGTTGGCAATCGCGTTGACAGCCACGCCGCCAGAGCTGGTCCGCCCCAGGACCCGATCCTTCTCCTCCCTGTCAGTGCCGAAGTAGTACAGGGCGAGCGGTTTGTCGCGGGCATTGATGTAGTCGATCACCTCGTCGATCGCGCTGTAGGTCTTGATACACAGCAGCGGCCCGAAAATCTCCTGGGTCATGCAGGCAAGCTCATCCGCCGGGTCGATCAGCAGGTGCAGGGCAATCTTGTGCGCGGAGGGGTCGGATATCTCCTCGCCCGGGGCGCACAGCGGCACCACCCGCACGCCCTGCTCCCGCGCCTCCGCGATATAGCTGCGGATGCGCCCGTAGTGACGCTCGTTGACACAGGCAACAAAATCCGGATTGTCCTGGACAGTGGGAAACATGCCGGCGATCACCGCCTGGCACTCGCGCACAAAGGCCTCGAGCTGGTGGCGCGGGACGAAACAGTAGTCCGGGCTGACACAGAGTTGACCGCCGTTCATGGCCTTGCCGGTGATGATCGTCTCCGCCGCCTTGCGCAGATCGGCCCTGGCCGAGAGGATGACCGGCGACTTGCCGCCCAGTTCCAGGGTCACCGGCACCAGGTTTTCCGCCGCGGCACGCATGACATGGCGACCGATACCGGTGGCACCGGTAAAAATCAGGTGGTCGAAACGCAGGCTGCTAAAGGCGGCACCCACCTCGGGGCCGCCCGTCACCAGGCAGATTTCCGAGGGCTCGAAGTAAGCAGAGAACAGGCCCTGCATCAAATCAGCGGTGGCCGGCGTAAACTCGGACGGCTTGATCATCGCCCTGTTGCCAGCGGCCAACACGTCCGCCAACGGGCTGAAGATCATGTTGATCGGCACGTTCCAGGGCGTCATGATCCCTACCACGCCCTTGGGCTGGTACTGCACCCGGGCTTTCGCGCCAAGGAAATTCATTGGCACCATCGGCGTGCGGCGCTCCGGCTTCATCCATTTTTTCAGGTGCTTCTTCGCGTGCTTGAGGCTGCCGACAGAGTTCATCACATCCATCATCAGCGTGACGTAGCGCGAGCGACAGCCGAAGTCCTGTTCCACCGCCGCGCAGATCTCATCCTTGTGATCCACCAGTAGTGCGATGCAACGGTCGAGGCGGTCGATCCGGGTTGCGGCTGCCACCTCGCCCTCGGCGCGAAACGCCGCGCGCTGGTTGTCGAGCAGGGCAGCCAGCGGCGCGGCAACGGGTTTCGGGGCTATGGCCTGGTTCATGGTATGGCTTCCTCACTGACAGCGGTTTGAACATGGGTGAGCACCCCGGCGTCCTCCAGAATCATGTCCGCGGCTTTCTCCGCGATCATGATCGTGGGGGCGTTGGTATTGCCGGAGACAATGCTGGGCATGATCGAGGCGTCCACCACCCGCAGGCCTTCGACGCCTCGCACGCGCAGGCGTTCGTCGACCACCGCCAGGGGGTCGTCACCCATCTTGCAGGTCCCCACCGGGTGGTAGACGGACTCGGCGATCTCGGCAATGTAGGTGAGAATATCCGCGTCGCTCTGTACCTGCTCGCCGGGCAGGTACTCCCGGTCGCGGTAGCCGCTGAAGGTGGCGGCAGCGAAAATCTCCCGCACCCTGCGCACCGCGGCAATCATGGCCTGGCGATCGTGCTCCGTATCCAGGTAGCGGGCCATGATGCCCGGCGCCATTTCCGGCAAACCGCTGCGAATGTGCACGCTGCCGCGACTGGTCGGACGCAGGTGGCACACCGTGGCAGTGGTGCCGGGACAGGTCTTCATGACCCCCCTGGCATCGGTTTCCCCCGCGGCGGGGGTAAAGTGAATTTGCGCATCGGGGCGCTGCTGGGCGTCCGAGGTACGGAAAAACGCGCCGACCTGGGACGCCGGGTGCGCCAGCAGACCCCGTCCCGACGCCAGGTATTTGGCGATATTGCCCAGCAGCGCCAGCGGGCGGCTTTCCTCGTAGAACGTCCGCACCCCCTGCAAGCCCTGGATCACATTGACGGTGAGGTGGTCCTGCAGGTTCTCCCCTACCCCGGGCAGATCTTTCACAACCTTGATGTTCAGTGCATCCAGGCGTTCGCCATTACCAATGCCGGACAACTCCAGCAACTGCGGACTGTTGATGACGCCGCCGCAGAGCAACACTTCGCGACGGCTGCGCGCGCGATGGGACTGCTCTTTCTTCCGCTGCCGGGTGACATACTCCACGCCCACTGCACGACCGTCCTCGATCAGCACCCGCTGCACATGGGCACCGGTCACCAGGGTCAGGTTGGGTCGTGCCCGGCACAGGGCCAGGTAGGTCTTGCTCGTGCTCTGCCGGCGCCCGTTGCGGGTATTGAGCTGATAGAAACCCACACCCTCCTGCTGCGCCCCGTTGAAATCGGGATTGAAGGGCAGGCCTGTTTCCATGGCGGCCTGCACGAACATGTCCGCCGGCAGCATTTTGTCTGCCGCCGCAACCTCCTCCACCCACAGGGGCCCGCCCGTTCCATGCAGCGCGTTACCGCCCTCTGCCTTGTGCTCGGCGCGGCGAAAATAGGGCAACACGCTGTCGAAGTCCCAGCCCTCGCAGCCGGCGTTGGCCCAGCCGTCGTAGTCCTCGCGCTGGCCGCGCACATAGATCATGCCGTTGATGGAGCTGGTGCCGCCCACCACCTTGCCCCGTGGCCAGGCGATGCGGCGGTTGCCAAGCTGCGGCTCCGGGTCGGTCTGGTAACACCAGTTCAGGGACGGGTTCTTCATCAGGAAGGCAAAGCCCAGGGGAATGTGGATCATGGGGTTGCGGTCCGCGCCACCGGCTTCCAGCAACAGCACCTTGCGGCTGGCCTCCCGGGACAGGCGCCAGGCCAGGGCGCACCCTGCCGACCCCGCGCCGACGATGATGTAGTCGTACTGTTCTACCGCCACAGCTTCACACCTCCGGATCGAAGCGAATATGCATTTCTTTCATGCCATTCACGAAAAAGGACTGCACATAGCGCGGCGACCCGACGAAACGGGGATTGCGCAGGCGCGGAATGATCTCCTCCAGCATGATGCGCAGCTCCAGCCGGGCCAGGTGCGAACCGATGCAGAAGTGCTGGCCGATACCGAAGGAGCGCAGCTGGTTGGACAGGTCGGGCTGGCGCTCCGTGCGACGCACGTCGAAGCGAGTGGCATCGGCGCCGAACACGTCCTCGTCGTGGTTGATCGTATGGTAGTGCAGCACCAGCTTGTCGCCCTTGCGCACCTGCTGGCCGCCGATCTCCACATCCTCCATGGCCGTGCGACGCATGGCGGTAAACGCGGTGTTGTAGCGCAGGATTTCCTCGCAGGCGTCGGGGATGCGCTCGGGATTGTCGACCAGGTACTGGAGCTGCTCCGGGTGCTCAATCAGCAGGCGCATGCCGTGGGAGAGCACGGTACGGGTGGATTCGTTCCCGCCCACCAGGATGAGAATGAACATCCAGCCGAATTCTTCCTCGGTAATGGTGCGCCCCTTCACTTCGCCTTCCAGCAGGTCCTGTAACAGGCCCGGCTTTGGATTCGCCCGGTGTTTTTCCGCCAATTGCATGGCATAGCCGATCACCTCTGCGGAGGCGATCTGCCCCGCCTCCTCGGAGACCGACATCTCCGGATCGTCGGCAAAGATCATGGTGTTGGTCCAGGTGAAGAACTGCTTGCGGTCCTCGATCGGAACACCGAGCAGTTCGAGGATCGCAATCAGCGGCAGTTCAGCGGCGACCTCCTCCACGAACTCGCACTCCCCACGGCTGGCGACCGCGTCGACAATGCGTTTGGCGTGGGCGCGCAAGCTCGGCTCGTGGGCGGCGATCTTGGCCGGGGTAAAGGCGGCGCGCACGATACGGCGGACGATCTGGTGCTCCGGCGGGTCCATGCCGATGATGGTGCGGCGGTGCACCTCCTCGACCAGCCAGTCATCGTACTCGGTGGGAAAGGGCGAGCGCTCGGCGGAGGAAAACCGCTGTGGATTCTTGCAGATCTCGTCCAGCTCCCGCTGTCGTGTCACCACCCAGTACGGCACTCCGGTGAGAGGATCATCCAGTTTCACCAGAGGGCCCGCCTCGCGAATCCTGGCCAGTTCCGCGTAGGGCATTCCCTCAATGTAGGTCTTGGGATCGAGCAGGTTGGAAAAGGGGCAGCCTGACATGGGGGTCTCCGTTCAAGGGCAGGGGGCGCAGCAAGACAATGCGATAAAATTGCACATTTGTATAGTCTTTCAGTGCCGCTCGCTTGTCAACTCGCTCAATTAAGCGTGCGTTAAGCTGGCCGGCCTATGCTCATCCCGGTTGCTTCCCCGACTGGAGAGACGATGTTGCCTACATCCTTCACGCCTGCGGTCCGCCTGCTGTTGGGCGCGTTTGTGCTGGGCATGGCGCTTCTGTTCCTGTCCCGCCTGGGCTTGGTACTGTGGCAGCTGGAACGCGTCAGCGCGGCACACCTGCTGCCCCAGGTGTTCATGTACGGGCTGCGTGCGGACAGCATCATGATGAGCCTGGTACTGCTGCCCCCGGCCCTGCTGCTGCCCCTGGCCTGGTGGCGGCGAAGCTGGCCCCTGTGGCGCATGGTGGCGGCCTGCTGGCTGGCGGCATGCGGCCTGCTGCTGGTGTTTATGGAAGCCTCGACACCAGCCTTCCTGGGGCAGTACGAGGCTCGCCCCAATCGCCTGTTCTTTGAATACCTGGCCTGGCCCGGCGAAACCCTGCGCATGCTCTGGGGCGGTTTCCGCCTGCAACTGCTGGCCAGCAGCGTACTGGTTGCCCTCGCGGGGCTGGGTAGCATCCGGTGGCTGCGCCGCACCGTTACCAGCCTGCGGTTCCAACAGCCCGGCTGGCATACGGTCGCCGCCTGGCCGCTGCTGCTGCTCGCCCTGGCCATGGGCGTGCGCTCCACCGTGCAGCATCGCCCGCTCAATCCTTCCTGGTTCGCCTTTTCCGGCGACAACCTGGTGAACCAGCTGATGCTGAATTCCACCTGGTCCCTGGCCCACGCGGTATACAACCTGCGCCACGAATCCCACGCCGCAGAGCGCTACGGCAACATGACCGAGGCAGAGATACTACAGACCGTGAAAGCCACCGCCGCGGACTACGGCATCGGGGATTTCGCCGACGATCCCGCCCTGCCGACCCTGCATCACCAACACAGTACCCGGGCCGGCCGGGGCCGCCTCAACCTGGTGATCATTCTGGAAGAAAGTCTCGGGGCAGCCTACGTGGGAAGCCTCGGCGGTATCGAGGGGCTGACGCCCAACCTGGAGCGCCTGGCCAAAGAAGGCTGGTGGTTCGAGAATCTCTACGCCACCGGCACCCGCTCCGTGCGCGGTATCGAAGCGGTGACCACCGGCTTCCTGCCCACCCCCGCGCGGGCCGTGGTCAAGCTGCTGGGGTCGCGCGGCGGCTTCTTCACATTGGCATCACTGCTGGGGCGGGAGGGCTACCACAGCGAGTTCATCTACGGTGGCGAAGGCCATTTCGACAACATGGCGGGCTTTTTCCTCGCCAATGGCTTCGACCAGGTTGTCGACGAACGGGACTATGAGAGTCCGGCTTTCCGCGGCAGCTGGGGCGTATCCGACGAGGATCTGTTTGCCAAGGCCGACGAGCGCCTTCAACTGCACCACGCTGCGGGCCAACCGACCTTCACGCTGGTGTTCAGCTCCTCCAACCATACTCCCTTCGACTACCCCGAGGGCCGGATTCAACACTACGACGAGCCGGCCGCCACCGAGAACAACGCCATTCGCTACGCGGACTACGCGCTAGGAGAGTTTTTCGCCAAAGCCCGCAGCCGGGACTACTGGCAGGACACGGTGTTCGTGGTGGTGGCGGACCACGACAACCAGGTCGTGGGCGAGAATGTGGTACCGGTAGAGCGGTTCCACATTCCCGCCCTGATTCTGGGCGCAGACATCGCCCCGCGCCGGATTGAGACCGTGGCCAGCCAGATCGACCTGCCGACCACCGCCCTGTCGCTGATCGGCGTGAGTGCCAATCACCCCATGCTGGGCCGCGATTTCAGCGCTGTCGGGGATCATGCGGACGGGCGCGCGATCATGCAGTTCGGTGATCGTTTTGCCTGGATGGAAAACAGCGAGCTGGTCATTCTGGCGCCGGAGCAGGTGCCGGTGTTTGCACACTATGATGCAGCCAGGAAACAGCTGACGCCAGTGCCCGGGTTCCAGCCCGCCGCGCACCGGCGCGCCCTGGCCCACGCCCTGCTGCCATCCTGGCTGTACCGCACCGGACGCTACAGCGTGGAACACGCCTCCCAACCCGCCCCGATCAAACACGGCACCGGTTGAGCGGCGCATCCTGTGCCCCCGCCTCACGACCGTCGCGGCGACCAGGGCGGGGAGGCGTGGTAATTACTGCAAGAGAATTCGCAGTCCGATCAGCAGCAGCACCACCCCGCCCAGCAGCTCCGCCTTGCTTTCCAGCCAGGTGCCGCTGCGCAGACCGATATATACCCCGGACCAGCTGAACAGCGCGGTGGACGCGGCGATCATCAGGCAGGCCACAAGCGGGCTTACCGCCAGCAAGGTAAGGGCGAAGCCCGCGGCCATGGAATCGATACTGGTTGCGAGTGCCAGCACCAGCAGCAGCCGCTGGCTGATGCGAGTCACCGCCTCCTCGACACTTTCGCCGCTGAAGGACCCGACAATCATCTTGCCGCCAATGGCAGCCAGAAGCAGGAAAGCGATCCAGGGCGCATACACCTCCACCCAGCCCAGTACACTGGTTCCGGCAAGGTAACCAATCAGCGGCATCAGCCCCTGGAATGCGCCGAAATAGGCCGCACAGAGCAGTGCCAGGCGCCGCGGACTGCCTTGGGGTTTTGAGCCGAGACCGATGGACACGGCGAAGGCGTCCATACTCAGGGCGATGGCGAGAGACATTACTTCGATCACGACACGTTCCAGCGTGGTTGGGGCGGGAGGCATTGTAAGCAGCCAGTGCCGTTCGCACCATGGCGTCAACACCGTGGCGGCCGCTATGATGACGCCAACCAGGATGAATCTCCGTGGCCCTGCGCATGACCGCCAACTGCCAGCAATTGACTGAGCTGAATCTGACGCAACCCCAGGTGCGCGACCTGGCGTGGGCCTGCCTTGGGCCTCCCCTGCTGCGGCTTGAGGCACTTCAGCCCGGGGGCGGCGTCACCGACGTGAGGCTGCCGCTCACGGCCGCCCGCGCGGCCTGGCTGCATGAACTGGACCGGCAACCGCAGCCGCTCATCGACTGGCTGGAGGCACAACAGGGCACGCGCCTGGGCCTGTATTTTGAGCGGTTATGGCACTTTTTCCTGACCCACGACAGCGAAACCGAACTGCTCGCCCACAACCTGCCGGTGCGCAGCGGTGGCCAGACCCTGGGAGAATTTGATTGCCTGTATTACTGTCGAGCCCGCGAACAACCGGTGCACCTGGAGCTCGCGGTGAAGTTCTACCTTGGCTGGCGCCGCACTACCACGGGCGCAGAGCAGAGTAGCGCCGCAGAATGGCTGGGGCCCAACCCGGTGGACCGCCTCGACCTGAAACTGCAGCGCCTGCTGCAGCACCAGAGCCGGCTCTCCCTGGATCCTGTCGGCAGGGGGTTACTCGCGAGCCGGGGGCTGGCGCAGCCGCTGCGCGAGATCGCCCTGCGCGGCAGCCTGTTCCAGCCGGCCCGGGACCTGCTGTCGCCACCGGCCGGCTACAACCCCGCCCTGCGCCTTCCGCACTGGTACACCTTGACCGCCTGGCGCTCCCTGGCCGAGGCCGGGAACCGGTTCGTTGTCCTGCCCCGCCTGCGCTGGCTGTCTCCACTGCTACACAGCACCGACAGCATGCCCCCGGAGACGCTGTTTGCGCAGTTGCAGGCACGCTTTTCCCAAGGCGGACGGCCCGTACTGGTGGTGCAGGTGAACGAACAGGGCTGTGAGTGCCAGCGCTTTTTTCTCGCCGGCAGTCGCTGGCCCGAGGGCTAGCCTGGCTGCACCGGCAACCCCGCGACGCGGCGTCCCGCGAGGCG
>JBFHFJ010000022.1:0-21534 GCA_041583655.1 Haliea sp.
TCCGCATCCAGATAGCAGGGAAACCGCTCGCGGTATCCCTCAAGATCGGCACCGTTCAGCACCACGCTGGCGGTGCCGTTTTTGTTTTGCAGGTCTGCCAGCACCTTGCCCTCCGCGTCGAGGGCCAGGCTGTCCCCTGAATAGTCCAGTCCCTTTGCGTCCCGTCCGATTCGATTCACCCCCACGACACAGGCCAGGTTCTCGATTGCCCTTGCCGGCAGCAGCGCCCGCCAGTGCAGCCGTCGTGCGGCGGGCCAGTTGGCGACAAACAGCATCAGGTCGTAGTCCTGCCGGTTGCGGCTGAATACCGGAAAGCGCAGGTCGTAGCAGACCTGCAGGTGGATACGCCAGCCGCGCCAGGGAACGATGACCCGCTGGTTCCCCGCGGCGTAGCGCTGGTGCTCTCCGGCCATGCGGAACAGGTGCCGCTTGTCGTAATGGCTGACGCCATCCGGCGTGGCGAACAACATGCGGTTGTAGACTGCGTCCCCTTCGCGCACGGCGATGCTGCCGGTGATTGCACAGCCCCGTTGCCGGGCCTGGGCCAGCAGCCATTGCTCGGTGGCACCACCCGGCTCCTCGGCGTTGCCAAGGGCATTCATGGAAAACCCGGTTGTGAACATTTCCGGCAGCACGATCAGGTCACTGTGCTCCACCGATTCCGCCAGCAGGGCTTCCAGGTGTTGACGATTGTCGGCCGGGGCTTCCCAGGCGAGTTCGCACTGGACCAGGCTTACAGTCAGATTCTGCATAATCGCTCCGCTGCCCGTCGCAGCTGCTCATCCTGCTTGGCAAAGCAGAAGCGCAGCAGCCGCTGCGGGGGTGGTTGTTGATAAAACACCGAAACCGGGATGGAGGCGACGCCTGCTTCCCGGGTCCACTGCTCGCACAGCGCGGTGTCTTCGCTGGCGCTGATGGCGCTGTAATCCAGCAGCTGGAAATAGCTGCCGGCGCAGGGCTGCAGGGTGAACCGGGAGCCTTCCAGCGCCGCGCAGAACAGGTCGCGCCTCTGCTGGTAGCTGGCCGCCAGCGTCAGCGGGTAGTCCGGCTCCCCGGCCATGAAGTCGGCCAATGCCTGCTGCACCGGCGTCACCGCGACAAAGCAGACGAACTGGTGCACTTTGCGCAGCTCTGCGGTCAGCGCCGGCGGGGCAACGCAGTAGCCGGTTTTCCAGCCGGTCACGCCAAAGGTCTTGCCGAAGGAGAATACCGCGAAACTTCGCTCCCTGAGCCCTTCGAACTGCAGGGCGCTGTGATGCTGGCGGCCGTCATAGACCAGGTATTCGTAGACTTCATCGCTGATTACCAGCAGGCCGAAGCGGGTGGCCAGGCTCTGCAGTTGCAGCAGGTCCTCCCTGCTCATCACCGCTCCGGTGGGATTGTGCGGGGAGTTGATCACCAGCAGGCGGGTTCTGGGGGTGATGCTCTGCTCGATCCGCTCCCAGTCCGGGGCGAAGGCGGGTGCGGACATCGGGACATGGACCGGGACGCCGCCTGCGAGGATCACAGCGGGGCGGTAACTGTCGTAGCAGGGGTCCAGCAGGATGACCTCGTCACCGTGACGGACACAGGCGGTGATTGCGCAGTAAATGGCCTCGGTGGCGCCGGGGACCACGGTGATTTCTGTTTCCGGGTCGCAGTGGACTCCGCGATGACGGGCGAGCTGTGCCGCGATGGCCTGGCGCAGCGCCGGCAGGCCCGCCATGGGCGCGTATTGATTGTGGCCCTCCAGGGCATGGCGGGCCAGGGCCGCACGCAGGGAGTGCGGAGGCGGGAAATCGGGAAAGCCCTGGGACAGGTTCAGTGCCTGATGCTCCTGGGCCAGGGCAGACATGCGGGTAAATATGGTAGTGCCGACATCCGGCAGCTTGCTCTGCAGCATGGCCCCTGCGTCCTAGAGTTGGGTGTCCAGCGGTAATTCGGTGCTGTTCTTGATTTCGGTCACCGCCATGTGTGAATGCAGTTCGCGGATAGCCGGGCTGGCAGTCAGCGTGTTGCGCACAAAATCCTCGTAGTGGCGAATGTCCCGGGTCACGATCTTGAGCATGTAATCCCAGATTCCGGTCATTGTATAGCACTCCATCACCTCTGGATGGCGCACGATGTCCTGTTCGAAACTCATCAGGTTCTGGCGCCCGGTGGATGTCAGGTTGATGGTGGCGAAAACCACGACTTCCATCCCCAGCCGGGCCCTGTCGAGGAGGACAACCCGGCCCTGGATCAGTCCCTCTTCCTCCATGCGGTTGATACGGCGCCAGCATGGGGACTGGGACAGGTTGATGCGCTCGGCGATTGCCGCAGTGCTGATGGTGGCGTCGCGCTGCAACATCTTGAGAATCTCTACGTCTTGTTTGCCGAGAAAACTGGACATCTATGTCTCCAAGAGAACTTTATCTGCATAAATTATGCATACTAGGGCGGAAAATGCCCGCAAATCAAATAACAATTTCTATACTTTTCAGGGACACTATGCGCCCCGGAGGAGTTCCAGCATGGGTACAGATAAGAGCAAGGCAATCCACAGGGTGTCCCTGGACGACAAGTACGCCCTGGACACGGCCCGCGCCTACATGACGGGTATCGAGGCGCTGGTGCGCCTGCCGATGCTGCAGCACCAGCGCGACCAGCGGGCGGGGCTGAACACCGCCGCCTTCATCTCCGGCTACCGTGGTTCGCCCCTGGGCGGGGTTGACCAGGCCCTGTGGAAAGCGCGGCCCTGGCTGGCGAAACACAATGTGCACTTCCAGCCCGGGCTCAATGAAGACCTGGCCGCGACCGCGGTGTGGGGCAGCCAGCAGACCAACCTCTTCGCCGGCGCCCGGTACGACGGCGTGTTCGGCATGTGGTACGGCAAGGGGCCCGGTGTCGATCGCAGCATGGACGTGATCAAGCACGCCAATGCTTTTGGCACCTCCCGCTTCGGCGGTGTGCTGGCCGTCGCCGGCGACGATCACGCCTGCAAGTCATCGACCCTTCCGCACCAGTCTGAGCACATGTTCATCGGTGCGTCGGTGCCGGTACTGAGCCCGGCCAATGTCCAGGAAGTGCTGGACCTGGGTATCTTCGGCTGGGAACTGTCTCGCTACAGCGGCTGCTGGGTGGCCCTCAAGGCGATCACGGAAAACATGGATTCGGCGATCTCCGCGGACATCGATCCCAACCGGATCGAGATTGTGATTCCCGAGGAGTTCCAGTTGCCCGCGGACGGCGTGCATGGCCGCTGGCCCGACAAGCCGCTGGAGCAGGAATTACGGCTTAACAAGTACAAGATCTATGCGGCCCGTGAGTTTGCCCGGGTCAACAACCTGAATCGTATCGTGGTGGACTGCCCCAACCCGCGCTTGGGCATTATTACCACCGGCAAGGCCTACCTGGACGTGATGCAGGCACTGGAGGACATGGGCATCGATGATGCCGTGGCCGCCGAGATCGGGCTGCGCGTCTACAAGGTGGGCATGCCATGGCCGCTGGAGCCTCGTACCACCCACGACTTTGCCGAGGGTCTGGAGGAGATCCTGGTGGTGGAGGAAAAACGCTCCATCATCGAGGACCAGCTAACCGGCCAGCTGTACAACTATCCGGTCGCCGCCCGCCCGCGGGTCATTGGCGAATTCGACGAAGAGGGCCGCGACCTGCTGCCCAATCTGGCTGAACTGACCCCGGCGATGGTTGCTCTGGCCATAGCCAGCCGGGTCCGCCGTTTCTACCAGTCCGAAACCATGGATCGCCGCATACGCTGGATCGAGCAGAAGGAAGTCTCCCTGGCGCAGCCGCGCGAGACTATTGAGCGGGTGCCTCATTTCTGCTCTGGCTGCCCGCACAATACCTCGACCAAGGTTCCCGAGGGCAGTCACGCATTTGGCGGGATCGGCTGCCACTACATGGCGACCTGGATGCCGGACCGCGAAACCCATACCTTTACCCAGATGGGTGGAGAGGGCGCTACCTGGATCGGCCAGGCGCCTTTTACCGATACCCGGCATGTCTTCCAGAACCTGGGCGATGGAACCTACTTTCACTCGGGGCTGCTGGCGATTCGTGCCGCGGTCGCCTCCGGGGTGAATATCACCTACAAGATTCTCTACAACGACGCGGTCGCCATGACCGGTGGCCAGCCCATCGACGGCACACTCACCGTGGCGGACCTGATCAGCCAGGTGTCAGCCGAGCGCGTCAACCGCATCGCCCTGGTCAGTGACCATCCGGAGGCCTGGCGCGGCCAGTTCCACGGCGTTACCGGCTTCAGCCTGCACCACCGCGATGAGATGGACGCCCTGCAGCGCGAGTTGCGCGAGTACCAGGGCACATCGGTGATCGTCTATGTGCAGACCTGCGCCGCAGAAAAACGTCGCCGGCGCAAGAAAGGCAGTCTCGAGGATCCCGCCAAACGCCTGTTCATCAACGACGCGGTCTGCGAAGGCTGCGGCGACTGCAGCGTCAAGTCCAACTGCCTGTCGGTCATCCCCAGGGAAACCGAGCTGGGGCGCAAGCGCCAGATCGACCAGAGCTCCTGCAACAAGGATTACAGCTGTGCCAACGGTTTCTGCCCCAGCTTTGTCTCGGTGGTCGGCGGCAGGTTGCGCAAGCCCGACGGCGCCGGGAAGGATGTCGATACCCTGTTCGACCCGCTGCCGGAACCCGTGCTGCCCGGCCTGGAGAAGCCCTGGAACACGGTCGTTACGGGAGTGGGTGGCACCGGGGTGCTGACGATCACTGCCCTGGTGGCGATGGCGGCGCACATTGAGGGCAAGGGCTGTGCCACCATGAACCAGACCGGCCTGGCGCAGAAATTTGGCGCGGTGGTGAGTCACGTCCGGGTCAGCGCCAATCAGGAAGATATCAAGGCTGTGCGCATTCCCGCGGGTGAGGCCGATCTCCTGCTCGGCTGTGACCTGGTGGTGACCTCTACCTACGAAGCCCTGGGCAAGGTTGCCCAGGGCCGCACCCACGCCGTGGTCAATGACGCGGAAGTGCCCACGTCGGCGTTCATCCTGGACCCGGACGCGCGTTTCCCCACCGCGGCGATGAAGGCCAAAGTCAGTGACGAGGCCGGCGAAGCGGCGACCTTCTTCATCGATTCCACCCGCATTGCCACCCAGCTGCTGGGGGACTCCATCGGCTCCAACCTGTTCCTGCTTGGCTATGCCTGGCAGCAGGGTCTGGTGCCGGTGTCGGCGGCGGCGCTGGAGGAGGCCATCGAGTTGAATGGCGTGGCGGTCAGCTTCAACAAGGAGGCATTCATGTGGGGGCGGCGTTGCGCCCACCAGCCGGAGCGGGTGCTCGCGCTGGTGGACAAACTGGCGCCGCAGTCACCAGCGCGGCTGCAGACCTTCGCGGACATCGTTGAGGACCGTGCCGCGCGCCTGACCCAGTACCAGAACGCGGCCTATGCGGCGCAGTACCGGCAGCATGCCGAGCGCGTCCACGCGGCGGATCCGCGCGCGGGAGAGGCGGACAGCATCAGTGTGGCCGTGGCCCGCAACCTGTACAAGCTGATGGCGATCAAGGACGAATATGAGGTCGCCCGTCTCTACAGTGACGGCGAGTTCCTGCGCAAGCTGGAACGTCAGTTCGAAGGTGATTACGAGCTGCGGTTTAACCTCGCCCCGCCCCTGTTCAGCAAGCGCGACCCCAATACCGGGCACCTGATCAAGCAGGAATTCGGCCCCTGGATGCTGCGGGCGTTTGCCTTGCTGGCCCGCCTGCGTTTCCTGCGCGGCAGTGTTCTGGATGTGTTCGGACGGACCGCCGAGCGGCGCCGGGAGCGCGCCGACCTGCAGGACTACCTGGCCTTGCTGGACCAGCTGTTGCCGGCGCTCAATGCCGGCAACTATGCCGCTGCCCTGGAGCTGGCACGCCTCCCGGCCAGACTGCGTGGTTTCGGCCACGTCAAGGATCGCAACCGCGAGCTGCTGGCGCTGCGCCGGGACGAGCTGCTGCGGCAGTTCCACGGTGAGGCCGCCAGTCCGGTCACGATTGTGAACGCCGCCTGAACCCGACATAACACTGATTGAGGACCATTGCATGACCGTTTTCTCCGCCCCCGCCTGGGACCAGCACGAGCTGGTGGCATTCGGCTCCGACCGCGCCAGCGGTCTGCGCGCGATCATTGCCGTACACGATACCACCCTGGGGCAGGGGGTCGGCGGCTGTCGCATGTTTCCCTATGCCAGTGACGAGGAGGCATTGCACGATGTGCTGCGCCTGTCGCGCGGCATGACCTATAAATCGGCCCTGGCGGGTTTGCCCATGGGCGGAGGGAAATCGGTGATCATAGGCGATCCCCGCCGGGACAAGACTCCGGCGCTGCTGCGGGCCATGGGTGATTTCGTCCACTCCCAGGGCGGGCGCTATGTGGCCGCGGAGGATTCCGGTACCGGGGTGGCCGACATACGCCTGATGGCCGAGCGCACACCCCATGTCAGCGGCATGAACGACAATGAATTTGGCGGCGACCCCTCCCCCAGTACCGCCTATGGGGTGTTCCTGGGCATCCGGACCGCAGTGCGCCACCGGCTGGGCGTGGAGCATTGTTCAGGCCTTCGGGTGGCGGTGCAGGGCCTGGGACATGTGGGTTACCACCTTGCCCGCCATTTGCTCGCCGACGGCGCGACGGTATACGGTGCGGATGTCAACGCTGCCAACCTCCACCGGGCCGTCGACGAGCTGGGTGTGCTGCCAGTCGCCACCGATGAGGTTCTCGCGCTGGAGGTGGATATCCTGGCACCCTGCGCAATGGGCGCGGTGCTCAACGATCGCAGTATCCCCGCGCTGCGAGCCGGGATCGTCGCCGGCGCCGCCAACAACCAGCTGGCCACAGCAGAGGACTGCGCCAGGCTGCAGGACCACGGTATCCTCTATTGCCCCGATTTCCTGATCAACGCCGGGGGCATCATCGATGTGCACCACCAGCGGATCGGCTCGGCGGAAGAGGTAAAGCGACGTCACATTGAACGCATTGAAACGACCCTGGCGGAGGTCCTGCAGCGCGCGGACACCACCCGCCAGCCAACCCACGAGATTGCCGAAGATCTCGCGCGGGAGTATCTGCGGCCTGCTGCGGGGCCGGGTGTAGCCCCCATGCCGCTGCAGGCTGCGGGCTGAGCTGACGGGGTCAGAGTTTCGCAGTTACCCTGTCGCGGCCCAGCGCCTTGGCCCGGTAGAGCGCCTCGTCGGCGCGCTGCAGCAGGGCTTCCACATCCGTGTCGCTGTTCCGGCAGGCGCTGACTCCGGCGCTGATGGTCAAGGTGCAGTCTGCGCCCGCGCAGCTCGCCATGTTGAGCCGGGCAATGCTCTCCCGCAGCCGGTCTGCCAGCGGAATGGCCTCGGTGCCGCTGGTGTGGGGCAGCACCACGGCGAACTCTTCGCCGCCGTAGCGGCAGAGCATGTCCTGCTCGCGCAGGCTGGAACCGCAGTGCTCGGCAATACAGCGCAGCACCTGGTCGCCGGTCAGGTGACCGAAGCGATCATTGATTTTCTTGAAGTGATCCACGTCGAAAATAATCAGGGAGAAGGGGCGTTGATAGCGCTGAAATCCTGAGAGGTGGCTGCGCAGAATCCCCATCAGTTTGCGCCGGTTGAACGCGCCGGTCAGTTCATCAAGCTCTGCCTGTTGCTGGAGTTCCAGGCGCAACAGGTGGCTTTCGGTAACATTGCGGGCCACCCAGAGCACGGCCCGTTCACCGTCGACCAGGGAGGACAGAGGCTGGATGGTGGCTTCGAACCAGAGCTCCTCCCGGGGGCCGGGGACGTCATCCAGCCCCGAAACCTCAGTATTGCGGAGGCTGTAGTTCACAATGCGCGGGTAGTCGCCCCCGAGGGCACGGCGAATCTCCCGCAGGAATTCGTCGGCCTTGCCGGAGGGCATGACTTCGTGCAGGGTCAGGCCGAGCAGCGGGGTGCCAGTGTGGTAGTACCGCGTGTCTGCTCCGCCGAGGGTCATGGCATAGCGGCCTGACTCCGTGAGGACAAAGGTCTTGTCGGGGAGAAGGGTTAGAATTTCTAGCAGCAGATTATCGTTATCGTTCAAGGTGGCTGGCTCAGGTTGCGGCTGAATCGGTGTTTCCCCCGGGCACTGCGTATTCCTCCGGGCCCAGTTGCAGATAGCGGCGCAGGTAATGCACGCACAGGTAGAAGGGCCCGGTGTCCAGCAGGGCCACGGTCGCCTTGAAAAGATAGTTGCTGCCGATCAATACCAGCAGCGCCTTGAACGTGACATCCCCGCGCAGAAAGGCGGCGCCGAAGGTCACGGTGATGACCATCACCGAGTCGACCATCTGGCTCATCAGGGTGCTGAAGTTGTTGCGCACCCAGAGGTATTTGCCCCGGGTGACCCGTTTCCAGAAGTGGAACAGCTGGACGTCGCAATACTGGGCCGCGATGTAGGCCAGCATGGAGGCGAAGACCGCCCCCGAGGTGGTGGCGTAGATCAGCTGGTAGAGGCCAATACTGTCGCGCACGGTCTCCCCATTGGGCAGCATGACCGGCTCCGCCAGCTGCAGGACCTGCCAGGGCGGCATGGCATCCGGGCCGACCGACGGCAGCGTATCGCCAAGGAAGAGCACGAAGAGGATAAAGAAGTTCAGCCCCAGGCCAACGCTGACCAGGAAATTGGCGCGGGCCCGACCATAGAGTTCACAGATCAGGTCAGTGCAGAGGAACGTCAGGGGATAGGGAAGGACGCCGACCGCCAGTGCCATCGGGCCCAGCTGGACAAACCGGGTGATGCCGATCACGTTCAGCAGGGTCATTGCGCACAGGAAGGTGCCCGCGAGCACCAGGAACACGCGCTCCCTGCGTTCCCAGACCACCGGCAGGGAGGCCACCTCAGGCTTCCTTCTGGCCCAGGTTGGCGTGCAGTACCGCCCCGTTGATGACCGGGTTGCCGTGTGCCCAGACAATGAGTTCCGCAATTTCGCCGGGGTCTATCAGGCGCCCGAAGGCGTTCATGCTGCCGATCGCCGCCACCACATCCGGATTGTTCCCGATATGGGTGCGCAGCATTTCCGTGTCGGTGAACCCGGGGCAGATCAGGGCCGTGTGGATTCCGCTGCCCATGAGGTCCTGGCAGCTGGCACGCATCATGCCGAGTTGGGCGTGTTTGCTGACCACATAGCTGAAGGAGCCCGCCACCGCCTTTTCCGACAGGGTGGAACCGATGTAAAGCAGGCTGGACCCTCGGGGCAGGGCGGGCAGCAGTGCCTGGTTGAGGCTGTTAACCGCCACCACGTTGGTCTCCAGAACCTGTCGCAGGCTGTCGCTGTCGCAGTCGGTCACGGCGTCCTTGCGCATCTGGCTGGCGTTGTGCAGTAAACAGACACTGGCACTGTCGGCGATAGCCGGTGCCAGCTCGCGGCAGGCCGCAGCGATAGAGTCTGTAGAGGCCAGGTCGCAGGCGATATTGTGGACGCCCTGCTCCGGGCAGGGCCTGCGCGAAAGATTGTAGACACGGTAACCCATGTCCAGGAAGCGCTGCGCGGCAGCGCGACCGATGCCGACACTGGCGCCGGTAATGATTGCGGTGTGCATGGAACCCCCACTGTTGTTTGCGGCAGAATGACCGCTGGCCTGGAGCCGGCGCCCAGAGGTGTTACGCGCCGAACACGCTTTCAGTTTGCGTCTGGCGGATGTTCCAGGCCATTTCCAGCTTGCAGCTATTGTGCCGCAGCGGTCCGCTCTTGCCTATTGTGCGTACACTCGGGACAATCAATTTTTCGCAACAGGCCGGAATCGCGTTATGGAGCGTCTCACTACGCTATACATTGACAAGGAAAGCCACAAGTTTTCTGCAGCCCACTTCACTATTTTTTCTGCCAGTGAGCGGGAGCGACTGCACGGCCACAATTATTCCGTTTCCGCGAAGATCGTCGCGCCAATGGGGGACAACGGGTTTGCGGCAGACTACAACGTCTACAAGCGCCGCCTGAAGTCCCTCTGTGATGCCCTGGACGAATACATGCTGTTGGCGGCGGACTCGCCATTCCAGAGGATAGAAGAGGATGGCGATTATTACCGGGTCTACTTCGCCAGCGATGAGATGCTGTTCCTGAAAGCCGACACCAGGGTGCTGCCGCTACGCAATGCCACGGTCGAGGAGTTCTCCAGCTATCTCCTGCAACAGCTGTTACTGCTCTCCGCAGCGGATGATCTCCGGGAAATCGAGCTATGTGTCGCTTCCGGGCCCGGCCAGAAAGGTTGCGCCAGCTGGCGCAAGCCCTGAACCCGGGCCTGTCTCAGGCGGCGATCCCGCTGTGCCGCAACAGGGGTTCGATATCCGGCTCGCGGCCGCGGAAGGACACGAAGAGACTCATGGCGTCCCGTGAGCCGCCCGCCTCGAGGATGTGGCGGCGGAATTCCAGTCCCGTGTGGGGATTGAAGATGCCTTCCTCCTCAAAGCGGGCAAAGGCGTCTGCCGACAGGACCTCGGCCCATTTGTAGCTGTAGTAGCCCGCCGCATAACCGCCGCCGAAGATGTGGCTGAAACCGTTCTGGAACCGGTTCTCGGGAATGGCTGGCAGCACCGCGACCTCCCGGCGCACTTCATCCAGCAGTCCCTGCACGGTTACCCCGGGCTGGCCCCAGAGCTGGTGCAGGCGGAAATCGAACAGGGCGAATTCCAGCTGGCGCACCATCTGCATGCCCGACTGGAAGTTCTTCGCCGCCAGCATTTTTTCCAGCAGCGCCGCCGGCAGGGGCTCCCCGGTCTCGACATGGCCGGAGATGAAGCTCAGTGCTTCTGGCTGGTGGCACCAGTTCTCCAGGAACTGGCTGGGCAGTTCCACCGCGTCCCAGGCTACGCCGTTGATGCCGGATACCGCGGCAACCTGTTGCTGCGTCAGCATGTGGTGCAGGCCGTGCCCGAACTCGTGGAACAGGGTTGTCATCTCGTTTTCAGTCAGCAGGGAGGGCTGTCCGCCAACCGGAGCGGTGAAGTTGCAGACCAGGTAGGCGACCGGCAACTGCAGTTCGCCGGCGCTGAGCCGGCGCACCCGGCAGCTGTCCATCCAGGCGCCGCCCTGTTTGTGGCCGCGGGCGTACAGGTCGAGGTAGAAGCGGGCGAGCGCAGTGCCGTCCTGGCGTATTTCGAACAGGCGAGCCTCAGGGTGGTAGCTGTCAAAGTCGGTCAGCTCCTCCACCTGCAGCCCGTACAGGCGCTGCACCACCTCGAACAGGCCTCCCAGCACCCGGTTCACCGGGAGGTAGGGGCGTATTTCCTCCTGCGATACCTGGTAAGTCCGCTGGCGGAGCTTCTCACTGTAGTAGGCGACATCCCAGGGCTTGAGATCCTCCAGGCCATGTTCGGCAGCGGCGAATTCGCACAGCTCGCGCCACTCCTGCTGGGCCTGGGGGCGGGAGCGGGCAGCCAGCTGGGTCAGGAACTCGATGACCTGGTCGGGAGATTCCGCCATCTTGGTGGCAAGGGACAGCTCAGCGTAGTTGGCGAAACCCAGCAGGCCCGCCAGCTCCTGGCGCAGGCCGAGTATCTCGGTGATCAGGTCCGTGTTGTCGAAGCGGCCGGCGTCGGGGCCGACCTCCGAGGCGCGAGTGACATTGGCCGTATACACCTCCTGGCGCAGGTCCCGGTCATCGCAATAGGTCAGCACCGGGTAGACAGAGGGGTATTCCAGTGTCAGCAGGCAGCCTTGCAGCCCTTTTTGCTCCGCGGCCTGGCGCGCACTGGCGAGCGCGGTGGCCGGCATCCCCGCCAGCTGTTCGGCAGTGACCTGTTTGGTCCAGGCGTTGGTAGCGTCGAGGACATTGTCGGTGAACCGGCTGCCCAATTCCGACAGGCGCTGCTGGAGTTCGCCATAGCGCTGTTTTTCCGCGGCTGGCAGCGCCACGCCCGCGAGCCGGAAATCGCGCAGGGCGTTGTTGACAGCCTGCCGCCGGTCCTGCGAAAGGTCGCCAAAGTCATCCCGCTCAGCCAGTTCGCGATAGGCCTCAAAGAGTGCGGTGTGCTGCCCCATCCAGGTGTTGTACTCGGAAAGTAGTGGCAGGCAGGCATTGTAGGCTTCACGAAGGGGCTCGCTGTTGAGCACGCCATTGAGGTGGGCCACCGGTGACCAGCACTGGGCCAGTTCGTCCTCCAGGTCCTCGATTGGCTGGATCAGCGATTCCCAGCTGTGGGGCCCCGGTGCCGCCAGCAGGGTTTCGATCCGCTGCTTGTTGCGCTCGATCAGCGCGCTGACCGCGGGCAGAACGTGTTCGGGGCGAATGGCCGAGAAAGGCGGCAGGGTGTTCTTTTCCAGTAGCGGGTTGTTCATATTGTGTCGTTTATCGGCGATAGAAGCCCCGTAGTTTAGCGGATTCTGGCGGTGAGGCGGAATGATTGCTGTACCTGCGCGATCAGCTCCCCGGTTCGGTGCGCCGCTTCTTCAGTGGCGCAAAGCCGTCGTTGGCGGGTTTGGGGCTGGCCTTGCCGCGGGGCTTGCCCTTGGCCTTGCGATCCCGCAAGCGGTCCTTTTTCTTGGCCTCGGCCGGTTTGCCGGTTTTCTTCTTGTGGCCGGCGGCCTTGCCCGAGGACTTCATTTTTTTCGGGCCCGCGTAGCGTGCCTTCAGCCCGGGCAGGGCGCGGGGCTCCATTTCCAGGTTCAGGTAGCGCTGGATACTGATCATCAGGTTCCAGTCCGCGGCCGCTACCAGGGATACCGCCAGGCCCTGGCTGCCCGCCCGGCCGGTGCGGCCGGTGCGGTGCAGGTAGTCGTCACCGCTGTAGGGCAGGTCATAGTTGATAACCGTGTCGATGCCCTCGATATCCAGGCCACGAGCCGCCAGGTCGCTGGCGGTGACGATATCAACGACCCCCTGGCTGAAGCGGCTGACAACTGTCTTGCGCTCCTCCGTGCTCATCTCCCCGTGCAGGCAGGCGGCGCGCAGGCCGTGATGCTGCAACAGTCCGGACAGGCGCGCCGCCGTGGTGCGCTTGTTGGCGAACACCAACTGCTTGCGGCCCCGGCTGTCCCCAAGGAGCGCCAACAGGAGCCGGTCCTTGTGCTCCTGCCCGTCGGCGAGGATACGCTGGTGGAAAATATCCTTGTGGGCGGCGCGTATCTCGCCGCAGTTCACCGCCTCCGGTTCGTGCTGCAGGCTGGCGCTGACTTCTCCCAGACCCCGTGCATGCAGGGTGGCGGACAGCATCAGGGTCTGGCGATCGGCGGGGCAGTAGCTGGCGATTTTCAGCACATCCTCGCGGAAGCCCATTTCCAGCATGCGGTCGGCCTCGTCCAGCACCAGGACGCGCAAACCACCGAGGTCGGCGCTTTTCCGCTCACAGTGTTCCAGCAGGCGCCCGGGGGTGGCGATGATCACTTCGGGGTTCTTGCGCAGGAGTGACTTCTGGTACTTGAAGTCAGCGCCGCCAGTCAGCGCATCGGCACGCAGGGTACTTTTCCCCAGCAGCTGGCGGCACTCTTTCAGCACCTGGCGGGCCAGTTCGCGGGTAGGCACCAGTACCAGGGCCAGGGTGCCAGCCTTGGGAGGCAGTGGCCCGGCAAGCAGCTGCTGCAGTGTGGGCAGCAGGTAGGCGAGGGTTTTGCCGCTGCCGGTGGGCGCGCTGACACGGAGATCCCTGCCTGCCAGCGCCAGGGGAATCACCCGCTTCTGCACTGCGGTCGCGTCGGTGTGCGCCAGCTCGGCCAGGGCGAGTTGCAGGCTGCGGTCGAATTCCAGTTCTTCAAGCACGGTGTACGGTTCCAGGGTAGTGAAGGGGTGCCCCGCGCCGGAGGCGGGTGGAAGCAGTGTAACACGCTCACCGCGCCTTCCCGCCCTGCGAGCCTCGTTGCGCGGGGGCCGTGCCTCCGCCGCAGCGGTTGTGGCACACTAGCGCGATCAGCAGGCAGTGACGCTTACGCGGGAAGGCGGTTTATGGGCAAGGCGGTACGGATTACGGCAACGGGCGGCCCTGAGGTCATGCAGCTGGTGGACGTTGATCCCGGCCCCCCCGGCCCGGGGATGGTGACCGTGAGCAACCGGGCCATCGGTCTCAATTTCATCGACACGTATCATCGCAGCGGGCTGTACCCGATCGCACTGCCCAGCGGTCTTGGCATGGAAGGGGCTGGGGTGGTCGCGGCGGTCGGCGAAGGGGTCGAGTTTGCCGTGGGGGATCGCGTCGCCTATTGTTCCGCCGGTTTCGGTGCCTATGCCGAGGCGCTGAACCTGCCCGCTTCACGTCTGGTGCCCCTCCCGCCCGACATCGACTTCGAGACCGCGGCTGCGGTGCTCCTCAAGGGCCAGACTACCGAGTACCTCCTGCAGCGCACCTTTCCCCTGCAGGCCGGGCAGACCTGCCTGTTCCACGCGGCCGCCGGTGGCGTGGGGCTGCTGTTCGGGCAGTGGGCAAGCGGCCTGGGCGCCACGGTTATCGGCACCGTGGGCTCAGCCGAGAAAGCGGAGCTTGCTCGCGCCCACGGCTATCGGCATGTCATCAACTACCGCGAGGAGGATGTCGCCGCAAGGGTCCGGGAGCTGACCGCCGGTGCCGGGGTGCCGGTGGTCTACGATGGCGTGGGTCGCGATACCTTTCAGGCCTCGCTAGCCAGCCTGCAGCCCCGGGGGTTGCTGGTCAGCTTCGGCAACAGCTCCGGCAAGCCGGAGCCCCTGGACCTGCAGGTACTCGCGGCGGGGGGCTCTCTCTTCGTGACCCGGCCCACCCTGGCCACCTATACCGCCAGCACCGAAGAACTGCGCGCTTCCGCTGCGGCGGTCTTCGAGCAGATCCGGTCGGGTAGAGTGCGGGTGGAAATCAACCAGCGTTTTGCCCTGGCGGATATCGCCGCGGCCCACGCTGCGCTGGAGGGGCGGGCGACGACGGGTTCCAGCGTGGTGCTGCCGTGAGTCTGCCGCTTGAGCCACAGGCCCGCAGCAGGGTCCTGCGGGGGAATCTTGTCCGGCTTGAGCCTCTCTCCCAGGGCCATGCCCAGGGCCTGTTCAACCGCGGTCGCCATGTCCCGGACTGGGAATACATGCCGCGCAGCTGTTTTATTGACCTTGCCGATACCCGGCAATGGGTTGATGAGGCGCTTGGGGCGCCGGACCAGGTACCGTGGGCGATAGTGGAGAACGCCAAGAACAAGATTGTCGGCAGCACCCGGTACCTGAATATCCGGCCCGAGCACCGCAGTCTGGAAATTGGCTGGACCTGGCTGGGGCAGGAGTGGCAGCGCACGGGCGTGAACACCGAGGTCAAGGCTTTGCTGCTGGCCAATGCCTTCGAGCGCCTGCACTGCCTGCGGGTGGAGTTCAAGGTCGACGCCCGCAACCTGCGCTCGCAGCGGGCGCTTGAGCGCATCGGTGCCATCCGCGAGGGAGTGCTGCGCAAGCACATGGTGGTGCAGGGCGACTTCTCCCGGGATTCGGTCTATTTCAGTGTCATCGACACCGAGTGGGCAGATGTCAAGCGAAGGCTCGGGCTGCTGCAGGAAGGGCGTTAGCTGCGCTTGCGTCTCCTGGACTACTGCACCATCTCGTTTTCGCTGAACTTGCCCTCGAACAGGGGGGCGCTGAGGTAGCGCTCGCCGGAATCCGGCAAGACCACCACGACCATCTTGCCAGCGTGTTCCGGTTCCCGTGAGATGCGGTCGGCGACCGCCATGGCGGCGCCGCAGGAAACTCCCGCCAGGATGCCCTCCCGCTGCATGAGTTTGTGCGCCCAGGCCATGGCGTCTTCATTGCTCACCTGCTCCACCCGGTCGACCATCTCCAGGTCCAGGTTGCGGGGCAGGAAGCCAGCGCCGATCCCCTGGATCTTGTGGGGGGCATGGGTGGGCTCCTCGCCGGCCTTCGCGGCCGAGATCACGGTGCTGCTGGCGGGCTCCACGGCAACGGTCAGGATCGACTTGCCCTCGGTGCGCTTGATGTAGCGCGAGACGCCGGTGAGAGTGCCTCCCGTGCCCACACCGGACACAAAAATGTCGACCTGACCGTCGGTATCCCGCCAGATCTCCGGGCCGGTGGTGGTTTCGTGGATCGCGGGGTTGGCGGGGTTTTCGAACTGCCTGGCGCCCCAGTGCTTTTCCGGGTCCGAGGCGATAATCTCCTCGGCCCTGGCGATGGCGGCGGGCATGCCCTTGGCGCCATCGGTCAGGATGATTTCAGCGCCCAGCGCCTTCATCAGCTTGCGCCGCTCCAGGCTCATGGTGTTGGGCATTGTCAGGATGCAGCCATAGCCGCGCGCGGCGGCGACAAAGGCGAGGGCGATACCGGTATTGCCGCTGGTCGGTTCGACTATGGTCATGCCGGGGCGCAGGCTGCCATCCTGCTCCGCCGCCAGAACCATGCTGGTACCGATACGGCATTTCACCGACATGGCCGGGTTGCGGTTTTCCAGCTTGGCGTAGACATTACCCGTGCTGATACGGTTGATCCGGACCAGCGGGGTGCCGCCAATGGTCGCGGAATTGTCAGGGAATATATGGCTCATAAGGTCTTCCTGCGCGGAGGATTGGCTGTTGGCAAGCGTATACAACCGGCCTCTTGCTGTCCATGTGGCGGCACTGGCGATTTTTTTTTACTCCGTAGTGGAACTGCGGATGAAACGCCGTGTCTCACTTGGCAGGGACAGTGAGGCGTGGGTAATGGAGACTCCCGTCGTGTTCATCACCGTCCAAGATTGCAGCCGTTCAGGTCCTCAATCCCCCTTGTAGAGACTCCATCTCTAGACCGGCTTCCGAGCCGGTTTTTTTTTGCCCGGGTTTACTGTCTGTCACGGGACGGTCACATGATTGTCATCGGACTGTCACGGTTTTATCTTTCAATGGCGCACCCTATAATCGGTGCACGTTTGTACCAGCATCGCTCCCCCGTGGGCGGGCACTACCCAGGAGACAGCCTTGGCGGCTGACCGGCTCAGTTATCGCAGTATCGCGACCCGTGTTCCGCAGTGGTTGCAGGCCGGTATGGCCTCACTGTCGGAACCAGCCAGCACCCGGCGGTTGCGCCGGGCCCTGGTCCTGGCGCTGTCCGCCTGGGGGCTGGCCGCGCTGGCGCAACTTCTCTGGGCCTTGTTCCCGCAGCCTGAAGCCCGGGCTCCCGGCGGGCACATCATCAACCCGCCCGCACTCAGTGCTGTCAGTGGTGGAGCCGCTACCCAGGTCGATATCGATGCCCTGCGCGGCTGGCCCCTGTTCGGCCAGCCGGGCGCCTCAGTGACGCCCGAGCCGGAGGCCGAGCAGACAGTTGCCAGCGCCGAGCGCGAGGGCATCGAGAAGGGCGCGCGCGAGACCCGGCTGGACCTGGTTCTGCGGGGTGTGATCGCGCACAGTGAAGACGGCACAGGCAGTGCGATTATCGAGTACCGCGGCCAGCAAGCGGTTTACGCGGTGGACGACACGCTGCCGGTGTCAGGCCGTGTGACTTTGGCCAAGGTCATGCCTTTCCAGGTCGTGCTGGACAACGGGGGTGCCTACGAGTTGCTCACACTGTACCAGCCCAGCAGCCTGGACGCGCAGCTGGCCGGCATGTCCCCGGTTACACCCGCCCCCTCCCGGGCAGCGCAGGCCCCCCCGGCGGATGTCCGGGTCATTGACAAGCGTTCGGACGAGATCACCACGGCCCTGGCGCAGGCTTACCGGGAACAGCTGTACCAGGATCCGCAATCCCTGGCCGAACTGGTGCGGATCGCGGCTGTGCGCGATGGGGGTGAACTGCAAGGCTACCGCCTGACTCCCGGGCGTGATCGCGAGCAGTTCGAGCGGCTCGGGTTTCGCTCCGGCGATCTTGTCGTGGCCGTGAACGGCATGCCCCTGTCCGATCCGGCCAACACAATGCGGCTGTACCAGGCCATGCGCTCCGCCAGCGAAGCCTCGTTCGATCTCCTGCGCGGCGGCGAAGCTGTCGCTGTAAATGTCAGCCTCAGTGCTGCCGCTGGCGAACAGTGATAGAGTCGGCACACATCAGGTGAGGATAGTCATACAGTGAGAATCATGTCGCGGGCGCTGCGTGCCCATCTGTTGTCGTTGCTCGTTGCGCTGGGCTGCGGAGTCGCTCAGGCCCAGGATTTCACTGTCAACCTGAAAGAGACCGACATCCAGGAGCTGATCAAGTTCGTCGCCGAAGCCACCGAGACGACGATAGTCGTGGACCCCGCGGTGAAGGGCAAGGTCAAGGTGGTGTCCTCCAAGCCGGTATCCCGCAGTGAGCTCTACGACCTGTTTCTGTCTATTCTGGAAGTTCACGGCTATACCGCGGTGCGCTCCGGGGGCGTGGTGCGTGTCATCCAGAACAAGGATGCCCGCTCTGCGCCGGTGACAGTGCGCGATGACGATGATCGGCGGGGCAATGATGAATACGTCACCCAGGTCATGCGCCTGCAGAACATTTCCGCTGCAAAGCTGATACCCGTACTGCGCCCGCTGGTACCACAGCAGGCACACATGGCCGCCTACGCTCCCAGCAACGCGATCATTATTTCCGATGTCGCGTCCAACATCGATCGAATCGCCGCAATCATCGAACGCATGGACCGTACAGCGGTGCAGGAGACCGAGGTTATCAAGCTCAAGTACGGCGTCGCCGAAGATGTGGTGCGGATGCTGGAGCAGTTCAACAAGTCCGATGCCCAGCAGGGCACTGAGGTGGAGGTGCTGCTGGTAGCGGACGCCCGCACCAACAGTGTCCTGGTCAGCGCCGATGAGCTGGAGCGGGCGCGCATGACTCGCCTGATCCGCTACCTGGATACACCGCTGGAGCAGAGCGGCAACGTCAAGGTGATCTACCTGCAATATGCCAAGGCCGAGGATATAGCGGAGGTGTTGACCCGGGTGATGCAGAATATCGCCCGGGTCGACAGCGCCGACGGCGGGCGCCAGCGCAGCAACAGCAACAGCGCCACCATTGAAGCGGACAAACACACCAATGCACTCATTATTACGGCCCCCACCGATGAAATGGCGTCGCTGGAAGCGGTGGTCAGCCGCCTGGACATACGCCGCGCGCAGGTCCTGGTAGAGGCAATCATTGTGGAGCTGGAAGTCCGTGACGGGCAGGACCTCGGCCTGCAATGGCTGTTTGCCAACAACGATGGCTTCTTTGGCAGCAACATCAATACCGCCGATGCCCGTGCGCAGCGCATCGCCGGCGCGATCCTGCCCACCGATGACAGTAGCGATGGCGGCGCCACCACCGGTGACTTCAATGTGGGAGCGCTGGCGGGTGCCCTGGCCCAGTCCTCGGGCCTGTCCCTGGGCTGGGGGGTGATAGATGATGACCTGTCCATGACGGTGATCCTCAATGCCCTCAAGGAGCAGTCCAACGCCAATATCCTGTCCACGCCCAGCCTGCTGACCCTGGACAATCAGGAGGCCTACATCACCGTGGGCCAGAATGTGCCCTTTGTGACCGGCTCGTTCACCAGCACGGGCACGGGGGATGGCGCCCAGAACCCCTTCCAGACCATTGAACGGCAGAACGTGGGCATCACCCTCAAGGTCACGCCGCATATCAACGAAGGGGACTCGGTAGTGCTGGATATCTCCCAGGAGGTGTCAAGCCTGAGCAACACATCGGCGGTGCTGGATGCATCGGACCTCATCACCAACGAACGTATCCTGCAGACCAAGGTGCTGGCAGCAGATAACCGGGTGGTGGTGCTGGGCGGGCTGATCAAGGACGATGTCCAGGACGCCAGCCAGAAAGTGCCGCTTCTGGGCGATTTGCCGCTGCTGGGGCGCCTGTTCCGCACCGATGCGGTGTCGGTGGTGAAGACCAACCTGCTGATCTTCATCCGCCCGACCATTATTCGCGACGACAAGCAGTTGGCCGGCGCCACAGCGGAGAAATACCGGTATATCCGCGACCAGCAGTTACTGAGGCGTGAACGCGGCCTGATGTTCCTGGATGACCAGAATGTGCCAGTGCTGCCGGAATGGGAAGAGCAGATCCGCCGACTGGAGGCGATCCGGGACGAGGCGGAGGCCGTTCCCGCCGCTGCGGGAGGTAGCTGATGTCCGCCGCGGGCGCCCCTGTCATCGCCGGCAGCGAGGAGCATAGGGCGCTGCCTTTTGGCTTCGCCAAGCAGTTTGGGGTGCTCGTGCACGACCGTCCCGGCGGCGCCGTGGTCAGCTGTCGCGCCCAGCCGGGGCCCCAGGTGCTGCTGGAGTTGCGGCGCTGGCTCGGCCGGCCCTTCGCCCTGGAAACGGTCTCTGAGGCCGATTTTCAGCGTCGGCTGTCCCAGGCCTACCAGCGCGACAACAATGCCGCGGTACAGATGGCGGAGGATATCAGTGCCGATGTCGATCTCAGTCGCCTGGCGGAGGAGATCCCCGACGCCGGCGATCTCATGGATGCCGAAGACGATGCCCCCATCATTCGCCTGATCAACGCCATCCTCTCCCAGGCAGTGCGCGAGCAGGCCTCGGATATCCATATCGAGACGTTTGAGGATCGACTCAGCGTGCGCTACCGGATAGATGGCGTGCTGGCCGAAATCCTGTCGCCCAAGCGCATGCTCGCGCCCTTGCTGGTGTCCCGCCTCAAAGTCATGGCCCGGCTCGACATTGCCGAAAAACGCGTGCCCCAGGATGGCCGGATTTCCGTGCGCATTGCCGGCCACGCAGTCGACATCCGCATGTCCACCATGCCCTCGGCCCACGGCGAAAGGGTGGTTCTGCGCCTGCTCGACAAGCAGGCCGGGCAACTGGAGCTGAAGCAGCTGGCGATGAACGACCAGGTGCTGGCGGGCTACGAGAGGGCACTGCGCAGTCCCCACGGGATTATCCTGGTGACCGGTCCCACCGGTTCCGGCAAGACGACAACACTGTACGCAGGCCTGTCCCACATCAACCAGACCAGCCGCAATATCCTCACGATCGAGGACCCGATCGAATACATGCTGCCCGGGGTGGGACAGACCCAGGTGAACCCGAAGGTCGATATGACCTTCGCCCGCGGCCTGCGCGCCATTCTGCGCCAGGACCCGGATGTGGTGATGGTGGGCGAGATTCGCGACCTGGAGACCGCCCAGATCGCGGTGCAGGCCTCCCTGACCGGCCACCTTGTTCTCTCCACCCTGCACACCAACACCGCCGTTGGCGCGATCACCCGCCTGCAGGATATGGGTATCGAGCCCTTTCTGCTCTCGTCCAGCCTGATCGGCGTCATGGCCCAGCGGCTGGTGCGGCTGCTGTGCAGGGACTGCAGGCAGGCCTATGAGCCAACCGCGCCGGAGCGGGCGCTTTTGGGGGTGGAGCCGGCGGGGAAGGAGCGGCTGGAAATCTTCCGCGCGGTGGGCTGTGAGCGCTGCAATTATGGTGGCTATCGCGGGCGTACCGGGATCTATGAACTGATCGAGATCAACGACGCCCTGCGCCTGATGATTCACGAGAACGCCAGTGAGCAGCAAATGTTGCAGGAGGCGCGCAAGTGGTATCCCGGTATCCAGGAAGATGGCCGCCGCCGGATCCTGGCCGGCGAGACCAGTATTGAAGAAGTACTGCGCGTTACCGCAGTAAACTGAGAGCGGTAGCGGGCGATGACGGCGTATCGGTATCGTGCACTGAACCCCGGCGGCAAGCTGGTCAAGGGGGTGCTGGAGGGCGA